>NZ_JBPVJQ010000005.1:0-461024 GCF_051942715.1 Acidovorax sp. BL-A-41-H1
TGCAAACTCCGAATACCGACGAGTACAGCTTGGGAGACAGAGCACCGGGTGCTAACGTCCGGACTCAAGAGGGAAACAACCCAGACCGCCAGCTAAGGTCCCTAAAATTGGCTAAGTGGGAAACGAAGTGGGAAGGCTAAAACAGTCAGGATGTTGGCTTAGAAGCAGCCATCATTTAAAGAAAGCGTAATAGCTCACTGATCGAGTCGTCCTGCGCGGAAGATGTAACGGGGCTAAGCCAGTTACCGAAGCTGCGGATTTGCAATTTATTGCAAGTGGTAGGAGAGCGTTCTGTAGGCCTGTGAAGGTGTCTGGTAACGGATGCTGGAGGTATCAGAAGTGCGAATGCTGACATGAGTAGCGTTAAAGGGGGTGAAAAGCCCCCTCGCCGTAAGCGCAAGGTTTTCTACGCAACGTTCATCGGCGTAGAGTGAGTCGGCCCCTAAGGCGAGGCAGAGATGCGTAGCTGATGGGAAACAGGTCAATATTCCTGTACCGATCAATAGTGCGATGTGGGGACGGAGAAGGTTAGCTCAGCCAACTGTTGGATATGTTGGTTCAAGCCTGTAGTCGTGCCTGGTAGGCAAATCCGCCGGGCTTAGATGAGGGGTGATAACGAGTCTGCTTGCAGACGAAGTGAGTGATACCCTGCTTCCAGGAAAAGCCACTAAGCTTCAGCTATTGACGACCGTACCGCAAACCGACACTGGTGCGCGAGATGAGTATTCTAAGGCGCTTGAGAGAACTCAGGAGAAGGAACTCGGCAAATTGATACCGTAACTTCGGGAGAAGGTATGCCCCAAGTAGGTGAACCTGTACAAGGCGAGCCCAACGGGGTTGCAAAAAATCGGTGGCTGCGACTGTTTAATAAAAACACAGCACTCTGCAAACACGAAAGTGGACGTATAGGGTGTGACGCCTGCCCGGTGCTGGAAGATTAAATGATGGGGTGCAAGCTCTTGATTGAAGTCCCAGTAAACGGCGGCCGTAACTATAACGGTCCTAAGGTAGCGAAATTCCTTGTCGGGTAAGTTCCGACCTGCACGAATGGCGTAACGATGGCCACACTGTCTCCTCCTGAGACTCAGCGAAGTTGAAATGTTTGTGATGATGCAATCTCCCCGCGGAAAGACGGAAAGACCCCATGAACCTTTACTGTAGCTTTGTATTGGACTTTGAACAGATCTGTGTAGGATAGGTGGGAGGCTTTGAAGTGAGGTCGCTAGATCTCATGGAGCCAACGTTGAAATACCACCCTGGTGTGTTTGAGGTTCTAACCTAGGTCCATTATCTGGATCGGGGACAGTGCATGGTAGGCAGTTTGACTGGGGCGGTCTCCTCCCAAAGCGTAACGGAGGAGTTCGAAGGTACGCTAGTTACGGTCGGACATCGTGACGATAGTGCAATGGCATAAGCGTGCTTAACTGCGAGACTGACAAGTCGAGCAGATGCGAAAGCAGGACATAGTGATCCGGTGGTTCTGTATGGAAGGGCCATCGCTCAACGGATAAAAGGTACTCTGGGGATAACAGGCTGATACCGCCCAAGAGTTCATATCGACGGCGGTGTTTGGCACCTCGATGTCGGCTCATCTCATCCTGGGGCTGTAGCCGGTCCCAAGGGTATGGCTGTTCGCCATTTAAAGAGGTACGTGAGCTGGGTTTAAAACGTCGTGAGACAGTTTGGTCCCTATCTTCCGTGGGCGCTGCAGATTTGAGGAAGCCTGCTCCTAGTACGAGAGGACCGGAGTGGACACACCTCTGGTGTATCGGTTGTCACGCCAGTGGCATTGCCGAGTAGCTAAGTGTGGAAGAGATAACCGCTGAAAGCATCTAAGCGGGAAACTCGTTTCAAGATGAGATCTGCCGGGGCCTTGAGCCCCCTAAAGAGTCGTTCAAGACCAGGACGTTGATAGGTCAGGTGTGGAAGCGCAGTAATGCGTTAAGCTAACTGATACTAATTGCTCGTGCGGCTTGACCCTATAACTTTGATTGCCAACGCAAGTAATTGCGATAAGCTCAAAGATTGTTATGCCAAGTTGACGCAGTCAAAAGACACAAAAATCTGATTCCAAACTCTATGAATTCGTTGTGTTGCTCCCAGAGCAGCCCGACACCAAGTTATGCCTGATGACCATAGCAAGTTGGTACCACTCCTTCCCATCCCGAACAGGACAGTGAAACGACTTTGCGCCGATGATAGTGCGGGTTCCCGTGTGAAAGTAGGTCATCGTCAGGCTCTTACAGCCCAAACCGCCCTTCTGCTCGTTCGAGTAGAAGGGCGTTTTGCTTTGCGGGCTGCCAGATCTAATGTCTTGCAGTTAGGTGACTTTTTGCATTTGCGGTTATGCAGCTTCAGGATATTCTTTTTTCCCAAGGGTTTGGTACTCGCCGCGTGTGCGCGGGATTGATCCAGCAAGGTTGGGTGTCGGTTTCGAGTCCAGGTCATCCGGTTGAATTGGCCCTGTGTACCGAGGCGACCGCTGAGTTTGTGCCTGAAGGGCTCGTAATGAACGTTCAGGGCGTTCTTTGGCCGTATCACGAAAAAGCATACGTTTTGCTGAACAAGCCAGCAGGGACTGAGTGCTCTCAGAAGCCGTCCACCTATCCCAGTATCTATACATTGCTTCCAGCGCCACTTCGGCAGCGCCCCACCAAGAGCGCAATTCAGGGAGTACAAGCTGTGGGGCGGTTGGATCAGGACACCACAGGCATGCTGCTCCTGAGCGACGACGGGCAGTTCATTCATCGGATGAGTTCACCCAAAAAGCACGTCTCCAAGGTGTACCGGGTATCGGCCAAGCATGCAGTCGACCAGACGCAAATCGAGCGCTTGTTGGCAGGCGTGGTCTTGGACGACGACCCTCGGCCGGTGAAAGCGGTCGCCTGCAACTTGCTGGATACCAATACCCTGGAGATGACCCTGACCGATGGAAAGTACCACCAGGTCAAGCGGATGCTCGCCGCCGTTGGTAACCGGGTCGAAAACCTGCACCGGTCCAGGATTGGCGGGATGGCTCTCCCTGAAGATCTGGCGCCCGGTCAGTGGCGATGGTTGAGCCCCTCCGATCTCGATTTGCTGGGGTCCGAGTCGGGAAAGTGAGCGACCGCTGCGGTCGGCGAGGCGTTGGCGCCCGCCCCGTGCCGAGCCGGATGTTTCCCGCCTCAATTCGGGTCAGCCTTTGTGTTTACGCATTCCCGCCTGTGTGTCGCTCCAGATCAAGGAAAGACTGCATGGCAGGCAGGGTTCACGCCACCCGCCGCTAAACTCCCAGTTCCTGGAGAAAGTGATTCTGTGAAGACGACCATGTTGAAAGCCCGTGCCTGTCTTGCGTTGGCAGGCCTGTGGCTGGCAATGACGAGCGCTGTTGCCAGCGTGCCTCCCATTTTTGTGCTGAATTCGCTGGAGGCCAACGTCAGCGTGATCGACCCGGTCACCTGGACAGAAACCGCGCGGATACCAACCGGGAAAGAGCCCCACCATCTCTATCTGACGCCGGACGAGAAGTCGCTGATCGTGGCAAATGCGCTGGGGGATACGCTGACCTTTGTAGACCCACAGACTGCCCAGATCCAGCGGACCGTGCGTGGCATTGTGGACCCGTATCACCTGCGGTTCTCGCCAGACATGAAGTGGTTCGTCACGGCGGCCAATCGCCTGAACCACATTGACTTTTACCGCTGGGATGGAAAAGACCTGTCGCTGGTTCAACGCGTGGCTACCTCACGCACGCCAAGCCACCTGTGGATAGACAGTCGTAGCACCACGGTGTACTCGACCATGCAGGACAGCGATGAACTCGTGGCCATCGACATAGCCACTCAGAAAATCAAGTCGCGTGTGAAGACCGGGCCCATGCCTGCTGACGTATACGGCAGCCCCGACGACAAGCGTGTATTTGTAGGGCTCACGGGGGGTGACAGTGTCGAGGTGTTCGACATCACCGGCCGGGAACCGGTCAGCATCAGGAAGATCAAGACGGGTAACGGTGCCCATGCATTCCGGGCAGCAGGCGACGGCAAACATCTGTTCGTGAGCAATCGCGTGGCCAACACGATCAGCAAGCTCGACATGGACACGCTGCAGGTGGTGGAGTCTTACCCGGTACCGGGCGGCCCGGACTGCATGGAAGTGTCTGCAGACGGCCGGTTCATCTACGTCAGTGCTCGCTGGGCACGAAAGCTTTCTGTGGTCGATACCCAGCTGAAGAAGGTGGTGCGGCAGGTACCCGTGGGTAAGTCACCCCACGGCGTGTGGACGCTGCAACACGCTCCCCGCTGAAGGTCGGCGCATCGGTAACTTCACCCCGTACCCGCTTTAAGCATGCGAAGTCTTTTTGCTATTATTTTCATAGCTTTCAGTGCTTGTTCTATAAGCGCTACAGCCAAGAATGACTGCGAAAAGCCGGTTTACCTGACTTTTGACACTGGACACATGGAGGTGGCCCCTCTGGTGGCGGATGTTCTACAGCGTCATCAGGTGCTTGTGACGTTCTTTGGTGCCAACGAGCGTACGAAGGAGGGGGACGGCAGCCTGGGCAACCATTGGGCACCCTGGTGGCGCGCCCGCGCCCAGGAGGGGCACGAGTTTGCGTCCCACACCTGGGATCATGTCTACTGGCGCGGCGACATTGCTGGCAAACCGAACGTTTCATTCACGGTGCGTCCTTCGGCGGGGCAGCGCAATGGCGAAACCTACGCACTGAGCGCAGCCGGCTACTGTGAGCAGCTTGATCGCGCCTCCAACAGGTTGAAGGAAATGACTGGCCGGGCGCCTCTGCCGCTTTTCCGCGCGCCGGGTGGCAAGACGTCGCCGCAGTTACTGGCATCTGCGCGCGCTTGTGGGTACACGCACGTGGGATGGTCGGAGGCGGGATTTCTGGGCGATGAGCTTTCCAGCGAGA
The DNA here is from genome assembly GCF_051942715.1 of Acidovorax sp. BL-A-41-H1. Classification (NCBI taxonomy): domain Bacteria; kingdom Pseudomonadati; phylum Pseudomonadota; class Betaproteobacteria; order Burkholderiales; family Comamonadaceae; genus Acidovorax; species Acidovorax sp. BL-A-41-H1. The sequence continues at coordinate 4,904 of NZ_JBPVJQ010000005.1, forward strand.
AATTCAGCAACGCAGCCCTCTTGCGAAAGGCGCTGCGGGACATCCGCAGCGGTGACATTCTCCTGGCACATCTGGGCATCTGGTCCCGCAAGGACCCTTGGGCGCCTGCCGTGCTGGAGCCGTTGATCACAGGACTGAAGGAGCGCGGATTCTGCTTTAGAACCTTGCGCGAGCATCCTGATCTGGGCAAAACGCAGTAGCGCCATGCACGTCATCGTCGGCGCCAGCCAACGCATTCTGGCGGCAACGCTTTGTGCACATACGGGGCGGTCCAAACATCGACGTGCGGGAAGGATCTTGAAGTGATGGACTGGTGGAGCAATGGATTTGACGCCGCACAGCAGTGGGTGTTTGAGCATGCCATGCAGCCTGTGATGTTCTGGGCTGGGCTGGGCAATCACCTCGAGACCGGCTACGAGGCGGCGGGCTGGCTGCTGGTCGGACTGTTGCAACTGGTCGTCATCATTGGACTGATCGGGCCCCTGCAGCGGCTGCGCCCGGTCGAGGCGGTTTCGGACCGCGCCACCATCCGCACAGATATTCTCTACACACTCATTCACCGGCTTGGTCTTTTCCGCCTGGTACTGTTTTTCGCCATCGATCCGCTGATGGATTCGATGTTCGGCGCATTGCGCGTGGCCGGCATCAGCACCTTTCAGCTGGACGGCATCTGGCCCGGAGTGACGGACCTTCCGTGGGTGAGCCTGCTGCTGTACCTTGTGGTGTTCGATTTTGTGGACTACTGGATCCACCGGGGGCAGCACCACTTTGAATGGTGGTGGAAACTGCACTCGCTGCATCACGCCCAGCGGCAGATGACGATGTGGAGCGACAACCGCAACCACCTGCTGGATGATTTGCTGCGCGACACGATCCTGGTCGTGGTGGCCCAGTTCATTGGCGTGGCACCGGGGCAGTTCATTGCCATCGTGGCCATCACCCAGTTGAGCGAGAGTTTCCAGCATGCCAACCTTCGCCTGTGGTTTGGCCGGTGGGGTGAGCGCCTGTGGGTGAGTCCCCGGTTCCATCGCCGCCATCACAGCATTGGTATCGGCCACGAAACGGTCAAGATGGCGCCTGCCGTTTCCTCCGGCTCTGCAGATACGGACGACGCTTACCCGCCGCGAGTACGGCGCGTCGTATTGGGCGGGCACAACTTCGGGGTGCTACTTCCCTGGTGGGACATCCTGATGGGCACCGCCAACTTCGAGCTGCGCTACGACCCCACCGGTGTGCGCGATCAAGTGGAACCTGGGCCCGACGGCTCCACGCGCAACTACGGAAAAGGCTTCTGGTCCCAGCAATGGACCGGGCTGCTGAGGCTGGCGGGTAAGGCCTGATCGTCAGCTGCCCACAGCGGGGCGTCTACGGTGCCTTGCGAGATGACCCGGTCGGCGCAAACGACGGCGCCACTGCCCGTGCGCTGGCCGACCACTTCCAAGGCAAGTGGGGAAATCATCCAGCGCGGTATGCTCTGCCCATGGGACTTCTGCTTGATTCCTTTTGGCGTGCCAGCGCCTACTGCCTGCGGCCCCGGGTCATGGCCCTGTCGACCGTGCCCTTGTTGGTGATTGCGGCCCTGGCGTTCGTCTTCGGGTACTTTTACTGGGATGCCGCGGTGTCCGGCATGCGCGCAGTGCTTGACTCATCCACCATCCTCACCAGCCTCTGGACCTGGCTGCAAGGATGGGGCGTGGCCGATGCGGCCAACATGGTGGCGCCCTTGATGGTCGTGGTGGCGGTGGCACCCTTGATCGTGGTGGTCTCGCTCCTGCTCGTGGCGATGCTGATGACGCCTGCGCTGGTGCGGCTAGTCGCAGACCGCCGCTTTCCTGGTCTGGAGCGGCGCCAGGGCGGGTCCTTCTTTGCCAGCGTGATGTGGTCCCTCGGCTCAACGGCGCTCGCCCTGGTGGCGTTGGTGCTGTCGATACCGTTGTGGTTCGTGCCGCCGCTGGTGCTCATCCTGCCGCCCCTGATCTGGGGGTGGCTCACCTACCGTGTGATGAGCTTTGATGCGCTGGCTGAGCACGCCAGCAAGGAAGAGCGCCAGCAGCTTTTCAAGCGACACCGCAGCAGCCTGCTGGGCATTGGTATCGTGACCGGCTACCTAGGCGCGGCCCCCAGCATTGTGTGGGCCTCGGGGGTTGTATTTGCGGCGGCTTTTTTCGTGTTGGTGCCGTTGGCGATCTGGATCTACACGCTGGTTTTTGCTTTTTCGTCGCTGTGGTTCACCCACTACTGCCTTGCCGCCCTGGAACGCTTACGTAGCGAGAGCGCGTCCGTTTCGCCGCGCCCCGCAGATCCTGGTATGGCGGCGGCTCTGCCACCAACACCGCTCCCCGCTGCCTTGCCGGAAGCTGGGCCTGCCGTTTCCCCTGAACGACCTTCCACTCCCCCATGATTCCCCGTTTTGGCCTTGTCATCGTCGGTGACGAAATCCTGTCCGGCAAGCGTGCCGACAAGCACTTTTCCAAGGTGATCGAACTGCTTTCGGCCCACGGGCTCTCGCTGTCGTACAGCGAGTACGTCGGTGACGACCCCGCGCGGATCACAGCTACTTTGAGGCGTGCCTTTGAATCCGGGGATGTGTTGTTCTCCTGTGGCGGTATCGGCGCGACGCCTGACGATCACACCCGGCAGTGCGCGGCGGCCGCCCTTGCCCGACCTCTGTGCCTGCATCCCCGTGCGGCGGAACTCATCCGGGAGCGCATGCAGGATGTGGCCCGTGAGCAGGGTGAGCCTTTCGAGCCGGACCGGCACGACAACGTCCATCGTTTGCAGATGGGGCATTTCCCCGAAGGGGCAGAGATCATCCCCAACCCCTACAACAAGATCCCGGGCTTCACCTGTCGCGGAGCGGGCGCTGGCACAGTGCATTTCGTACCCGGATTTCCGGTGATGGCCTGGCCGATGATTGAGTGGGTGCTTGACCAGCATTACGCCGCGTTTTTCAACACCGCACCGCAGATCGAGCAGTCGGTACTGGTGTTCGGAGCCATGGAGGCCGCCTTGACGCCTCTCATGGAGCGCATTGAACAGGCACACCCAGGCGTTCGGGTATTCAGTTTGCCGAGCGTGGATCATCCACAATACGGCCGGCATATTGAACTCGGAGTCAAAGGGGCGGCCTCGGTGGTCCCAGAGGCTTGGGCAGACCTGAAGGCGGGACTGCATGATTTTGGTGCAAATTTGGGCCCCGAATTGGTGCGAAAGCTTTGAGCGTTGATCCTTGATTCTCGAATGCACCTTTATGGTGCTTTTGGGGCTTCAATGGTGCTTCCAAGTTCGGGTTGCTCTGTTGTAGTGCGTGAGGAACCCTACTGGCACGCAACCTGCTTTAATCGAACAAATCTTTTTTTCAACAAGCGCTTTACCCAGGAGAACCTGATGGCCAAGACCGTTGCAGACGTGATGAAGATGGTGAAAGAGAACGAAGTCAAGTTTGTTGACTTCCGTTTCACCGATACCCGTGGCAAACAGCAGCACACCACGGTGCCCGTCTCGCACTTCGACGAAGACAAGTTTGTATCGGGTCACGCGTTCGATGGCTCGTCCATCGCCGGCTGGAAGGGCATCGAAGCCTCCGACATGCTGCTGATGCCCGATCCAGGCACCGCCAACATCGATCCGTTCTTCGAGGAAACCACCCTCATCATGAATTGCGACGTTGTTGAGCCTGCCGATGGCAAGTCCTACGACCGCGATCCACGTTCCATCGCCAAGCGCGCTGAAGCCTACCTGAAGGCCTCCGGCATGGGCGATACCGCTTACTTCGGCCCCGAGCCAGAATTTTTCATCTTCGACGGCGTCCGCTGGAGCACGGACCCCCAGAACACGTTCTACGAAATCGAAGAATACGAAGCACCATGGAATACCGGCGCCAAGCTGGAAGGCGGCAACCGCGGCCACCGTCCCACCGTCAAGGGTGGCTACTTCCCGGTTCCACCGGTTGACAGCACGCAAGACATGCGTGCGGAGATGTCCCTGATCCTCGAATCCCTGGGCATCCCGGTCGAAGTGTTCCACCACGAAGTGGCGGGCGCGGGCCAGAATGAAATCGGCACCAAGTTCTCCACGCTGGTGGAGCGCGCTGACTGGACCATGCTGCAAAAGTATGTGATCCACAACGTGGCCAATGCATACGGCAAGACTGCCACGTTCATGCCCAAGCCCTACCACGGTGACAACGGCTCCGGCATGCACGTGCACCAGTCCGTATGGAAAGATGGCAAGAACCTGTTTGCTGGCGACGGCTATGCAGGCCTGTCTGACTTCGCGCTGTACTACATCGGCGGCATCATCAAGCATGCCCGTGCCCTGAACGCCATCACCAACCCCGGTACCAACAGCTACAAGCGTCTGGTGCCCCATTTCGAAGCTCCGGTGAAGCTGGCCTACTCGGCCAAGAACCGTTCTGCCTCGATCCGTATTCCGTTTGTGGCCAACCCCAAGGGCCGCCGCGTGGAAGCGCGTTTCCCTGATCCACTGATGAACCCCTACCTGGGCTTTGCGGCCCTGCTGATGGCGGGTCTGGATGGCGTGGAAAACAAGATCCACCCCGGCGAAGCCGCCACCAAGGATCTGTACCATCTGCCCCCAGAGGAAGACAAGCTGGTCCCGACCGTGTGCCACAGCCTCGACCAGGCGTTGGAGCACCTGGACAAGGACCGTGCCTTCCTGACCAAGGGTGGCGTGTTCACCGACAGCATGATCGACGCCTACATCGACCTCAAGATGGCCGAAGTGACGCGCTTCCGCATGTCGGTGCACCCTGTCGAGTACGACATGTACTTCTCGATCTAAGCCCAAGGCCGCAAGGCCGGTGCTTTCAGGAAAAGGCGGCGTCAGCCGCCTTTTTTTATGGGCCCGCAGGTGGCCGCTGATGCGTGGAACCAATGCTGCCGCACAGGTGTCTGCACAAAGCCCTGCGCAGCGCACTGCCGGATTGGCGATGACCTGCGATTGGGGGATACTCCCCCGAGCCCTGCACGGCAGCGCGAGGAACCTGATGAAAAACACCCTGATCTCTTTACTACTTATCGTTGCGGCGGCTCCGGCCGCCTGGGCCCAGGATCGCATCTACCGCTGCGGAAACGAGTACACGAACAACGCAGCGCAGGCCAAAGAGCGTGGGTGCAAGCTGGTGGAGGGCGGGAACGTCACCGTGGTGCAGGGCGCACGGCCCGCAGCAGCGGCTGCCCAGCAGCCTGCACCTGCAGGCGGGGCATCGCCTGCGTCGCCGCCCAGCGCCCCGCGTGTGAGCAGCAACGACCAGAAGGCGCGTGACTCCGATGCACGCGCCATCCTGGAATCCGAACTGCGCAAGGCCGAGTCGCGCCACGCCGAGCTGGTCAAGGAATACAACAACGGCGCGCCCGAGCGCAATGCGCTTGATCTGCGCAATCCTCAGCGCTACATGGAGCGCACTGCCGAACTCAAGGCCAGCGTCGCCCGCAGCGAGAGTGACATTGCAGGCATCAAGCGCGAGATTGCCCGCCTGCCCGCCGCCAGCAACTGACGCTTTTCAACCAGGGCTCTTCCGAGTGAACGTACCTTCCATGCGCGATGTCCCGGGCGGACACGCGGGGCGATTCCATTCCCTGGACCTGATGTCCACGCTGGTGGCAGTGCTGCGCGCCGACGGTGCTGTGCAGTTTGCCAATGCCGCACTGGAAAACACGCTGGGCCTTTCGCGCCGCACGCTGGAGGGCGCGGATTTCTCCGGTTTTTTCACCGACCCCAGCCTGCTGCAGACTGCACTGGCGGGCGCCCGTGGCAAAGACTTTGCGGCCCTGCGCTACGAGGCCAACCTCAAGCGGCTGCACCAGGATGCGATTCCGGTGCACGTGAGCGTGGCCGATGCCGAACAGGTGGGCGAGGTGCTGGTAGAGCTGTGGCCGCTGGAGCAGCAGGCCCGGCAGGACCGCGAAGAGCGTCTGCTCGACCAGGCGCAGGCCAACAAGGAGCTGATCCGCAACCTGGCACATGAAATCAAGAACCCGCTCGGTGGCATTCGCGGTGCGGCACAGCTGCTCGAGATGGAGCTGGAAAGCCGGGAGCTGACCGAATACACCCAGGTCATCATCCACGAGGCCGACCGGCTGCAAAGCCTGGTGGACCGGCTGCTGGCGCCGCACCGGCACCCGCACCTGGTGGGCGACGTCAACATCCACGAGGTATGCGAGCGGGTGCGCTCGCTCGTGCTGGTCGAGTATCCCAACGGCCTGCGTGTGGTACGAGACTACGACACCTCCATCCCCGAGTTCCGCGGCGACCGCGCGCAGCTCATCCAGGCGCTGCTCAACATCGTGCAGAACGCTGCCCAGGCGCTGGCCGAGCGCATTGCCGCGGGCAACGCCGTCATCACCTTGCGCACTCGCGTGGCCCGACAAGTAACGTTTGGTCGCCAGCGATATCGGCTGGCACTGGAATTGCATGTCATCGACAACGGACCGGGCGTGCCCGATGCCATCAAGGAGCGTATCTTTTACCCTCTGGTATCGGGTCGGGACGGAGGATCGGGGCTGGGGCTCACGCTGGCACAGACATTTGTGCAGCGTCACCACGGGCTGATCGAGTGCGAGAGTGTTCCGGGTCGCACCGATTTCCGCATTCTCATTCCCTTGCCCTGAGGTCCCTGGCCGCGCAACCACAGGGAAGGTAAGCAAAACATATGAAGCCGATCTGGTTAGTAGATGACGACCCTTCGATCCGCTTCGTCCTGGAAAAGGCGTTGGCCCGGGAGAACCTTCCCACGCGCAGCTTCACGCACCCGCGCGAGGTGCTCGATGCCCTGGCCGACCTAACCCCCGCCGACCCTGCCCGCCAGGGCCCCCAGGTGCTGGTGAGCGACATCCGCATGCCGGGCGGCTCGGGGCTGCAATTGCTGGAGAAGGTGCGCGAGCTGCAGCCGGGGCTGCCCGTCATCATCATGACGGCGTATTCCGACCTTGACAGTGCGGTGTCGGCCTTTCAGCGCGGCGCCTTTGAATACCTGCCCAAGCCGTTTGACCTGCCCAAGGCGGTTGAACTGATCCGCCGCGCGGTGGAAGAAAGCCAGCGCGAAGAAGTCACCGAGGAGCGGCAGGCCGAGGCCCCTGAAATGCTGGGCCAAGCCCCTGCCATGCAGGATGTCTTCCGCGCCATCGGCCGCCTGAGCCAGAGCCAGGTTACGGTGCTGATCACCGGCGAATCGGGCTCGGGTAAAGAGCTGGTGGCGCGTGCGCTGCACAAGCACTCGCCCTGTGCGGACGGTCCCTTTGTGGCCATCAACACCGCAGCCATTCCCAAGGACCTGCTCGAATCCGAGCTGTTCGGGCACGAGCGTGGCGCGTTCACCGGTGCGCAGACGCAGCGGCGTGGCCGCTTCGAGCAGGCCGAAGGCGGCACGCTGTTTCTGGACGAAATCGGCGACATGCCGTTCGATCTGCAGACCCGGCTGCTGCGCGTGCTGTCGGACGGCCAGTTCTATCGCGTGGGCGGCCATGCGGCCGTGAAATCGCACGTGCGCGTGATCGCGGCTACGCATCAGGACCTGGAGCGCCGCGTGAAAGAGGGCGGCTTCCGCGAGGACTTGTTCCACCGTCTCAACGTGATCCGCCTGCGCCTGCCCGCGCTGCGCGAGCGCCACGAAGACGTACGCGTGCTGACGCGCCACTTCTTGCAGCAAAGCGCGCGGCAGCTGGGCGTGGAGCCCAAGCGCATTGCGGATTCGGCACTGGCGCGACTGGAGCAGTTTGCGTTTCCGGGCAACGTGCGCCAGCTTGAGAACATCTGCCACTGGCTGACCGTGATGGCCCCTGCGCAGGTGATCTCGGTGCAGGATCTGCCGCCCGAGGTGCTGGAATCGCCGGTGTACCAGCCCGTGCTGCGCCCGCAGCCAGAGCGCATGCCGGCGGAGCACGACGCGTTGCCCGCGGCCCCCGCCGCTGCAATGCCAGGCGCGCCGGTCGCATCGGTAGATGTGCGTGCTGGCGAGTTGCCGGTAGCTGGCAGTCGTGTTGTGGCCCCCGCATACGCCAACGGGAGCGCGGCGGCATCCGTGCACGCGCACTCTGGCTCGGCAGCGTCAGCCGATGCGGCCGGGTTGGCGCTTTCAGCCGGAGACATGGCCGTCGCGCCTGCCATTGCGGCGCACGGCAACAACGGCTGGGAGCATTCTCTGGAGCTGGAGGCCCAGCGCCTCCTGTCCGGCGGGCAACCGGAGGTGTGGGATGCCCTGACCCGCAAGTTTGAGTCGCGCCTGATCCGCACCGCCCTGGCAGCCACACACGGGCGCCGCATGGAGGCGGCGCAGCGCCTGGGCATCGGGCGCAACACCATCACACGCAAGATCCAGGAACTGGGGCTGGACGCGCCCGAGGACGCCTGAACCGGGCGCTGGACGCCGAGCGTGCGTTTCTGTGCAGCCCGGCGGCCCGGCGTAGTTGGGCGGTAGCTGCGGCGCACGGCCGCCTGCCTCAAAGAGCATGGGCGGACCCGCATCCGCTCCCGCCGCTCCAGCCGCCCATCACTGCGGCATCCCTGTAGGCGCCTGCACTCCCAGCATCAGCACGACGCGCGGCGCCATACGTGCGCCAGTCCTACACCCATGGCATCCATGGGCCGACCTCCGGGCAAATTGGCTGCTTCAACAATGAATGCACTGTCAACCAACCGGAGAGCTTCTATGTCGGATTTCAATGATGCCAACCGAGACCCGCTGACCAACGAACCTGGCGCTCACCCCGTGGGCACGGGCATCGGTGCCGTCATGGGCGGCGCTGCCGCAGGTGCTGCCGCTGGCGCATTCGGCGGACCTGTAGGCGCCGCCGTGGGTGGTGTTGCGGGTGCCGTGGCGGGTGGCCTGGCGGGCAAAGCGGCTGCCGAAGCCGTCAACCCGACCGCGGAAGATGCCTACTGGCGCGAAAGCTACCAGCGCGAGCCCTACTACGTGGCGGGCCGCACGTATGACCAGTACCGCCCCGCGTACGAACTTGGCTGGTCGTCCCTGAGCCGCTACGAAGGCGACTTCGACAGCGTGGAACCGCGTTTGGCCGACGACTGGCGTGCGCGCCATGCAGCCACCGGCATGGGTTGGGATGAAGCCCGCCCTGCCACCCGCGCGGCGTGGCAGCGTGCGTCTTTCAGCAACAAGGGAGCGGGCTCCAATACGGCCGCTGAAGGCCTGGCCAGCACCGAGATGATGGGCAACGACGACGCTGCCGATGTGCTCAACGACGTGCTCGAGTCAGCCCGCGACGGCGAATATGGCTTCAACGCCTGCGCCGAGCATTGCGACTCGCAGGAGCTCAAGACGCTATTCCTGCGCCATGCCCGTGAATGCGCTGCAGCGGGCGGTGAGCTGGAGCAGGAGATCCGCCGGCTGGGCGGAGAGCCTGCCTCGGGCGGCAGCATGGCCGGTGCGCTGCACCGCGGCTGGGTGTCGGTGAAGTCTGCCCTCTCCACGCGCGACGACAAGGCCGTGCTGGAAGAGTGCGAGCGCGGCGAAGACGCCGCTGTGGCGCGCTACCGCAAGGCCCTCAAGTCGGGCGGGCTGCCGGCCAACGTGCGTGGCCTGCTGGAGCGCCAGCTGCAAGGCGCGCAGCGCAACCACGATGAAGTGAAGGCGCTGCGCGATGGCTACGCCAACCGTGCCTGACCCGCATTGAGTCCCTGAGCAAAGGGACCCGGGGCGGCTAAATCGGCACGTCACCATAAAAAAACCGCAGGGAGCCAACGGCTCCTGCGGTTTTTTCATTCACCCAAACATCTGGCGCGGCGCCAGCAGCCTGGACCCAGCGTTCAGGCCCATGCCCCCGAGAGCGACACCACCACCGGTGCATGGTCGCTGGGCTGCGGGTTCTTGCGCGGCGCGCGGTCCACGGTGCAGGCGGCCACACTGCCGCGCACCGCATCGCTCACCAAAATGTGGTCGATGCGAAGCCCCCTGTTTTTCTGGAACCCCAGCATCCGGTAGTCCCACCACGAATACGTTTTCTCGGGCTGCTCGAACATCCGGAAAGCATCGGTCAGCCCGAGCTGGAGCAGGGCACGGAAATGGGCGCGCTCTTCGGTGGTGTGGTGGATGGTTTCACGCAGGCCGTCCGGGTCGTACGAATCGCGGTCTTCCGGGGCCACGTTGAAATCGCCCACCAGCACCAGCTGTGGGTGCGCCTGCATCTCTGCCCGCACCATGTCTTCCAGCGCCTGCAGCCAGCGCATCTTGTAGGCAAACTTCTCCGACCCCGGCTCCTGCCCGTTCACAAAATACCCGTTGATCAGGCGCAGCGGGCCCGCAGGCGTGTCCAGCGTGGCGGTGATCACGCGGGCCTGCTCGTCATCAAAGCCCTGGATGTTGCGCGACACATCGCGCAGCGGGCTGCGGCTCAGGATGGCGACACCGTTGTACGTCTTCTGGCCAAAGGCTGCCGCCTCGTAGCCCGCTTCTTTCAAGGCATCGTGCGGAAACTTGTCATCGGTCAGCTTGAGCTCTTGCAGGCACAGGGCGTCAACCGGGTTGGCGGCCAGCCAGGCCAGCACCTGGGGCAGGCGCACAGAGAGTGAATTGACGTTCCAGGTGGCGATTTTCATGGTTTTTGGCCTCAGGCCCCCGTAATGATTGCCTGGTTTGCTATCAATAAGTGAGTTCGGGACGGTGTGGCGGTTAACTGGCCCGCACGTACGTCACGAAGCTGAAGGGCAGCCCATTGCCGCCCACATGCTCGCTGCGCGTGGATTCGACCCACTCGGCTCCCAGTGTGGGGGCGAAGGCATCGCCGTCAAAGTCCCGGGCGATCTCGGTCACTTCCAGCCTGTCTGCCAGCGGCAGGGCCTCCGCGTAGATCTGCGCCCCGCCAATCACCCACACCGTCTGGCCGGTGGGCGCCTGCTGCAGCGCATCGTGCAGGCTGGCAGCGCGTACGGCGCCGTCCACCTTCCAGTCGCCCTGGCGCGTCACGACGATGTTGGTACGCCCGGGCAACGGGCGAAACCGTGGGGGCAGAGAGTCCCAGGTCTTGCGGCCCATGATCACGGGGCAGCCCTGGGTGAGCTGCTTGAAATGCGCCATGTCTTCCGACAGGTGCCAGGGCAGAGAATTGTTCTTGCCGATGACGCCGTTGGCAGCGCGGGCGTAGATGAGGTGCAGGGGCATGGCGGTTGCTGGTGTGGCCCGAAGATGTGCAGGTATGTGCAGGTATGTGCAGGTATGTGCAGATGGTCAGATGTGCAGGGCTGCGAGCACGCCCACACCCAGGCCCACAGCGGCCACGCCGTACATGCCGTATTCAAGCCACTTCTTGCGCGTCAGCAGCGCGATGGCTGCCAGCGCGATGGCCACCTGCAGCGCCGTGGTGGCCTGCGCCCAGCGGTGGTGCTCGTGCATCTGCGCCTCGCTCTTCCGGTCGAAAGCCAGTGCATCTGCTTCAAGCTTTTCTGCCACGACCTTGATCTCGTTCTTTTCTTTTTCGTAGCGGTCGATCTTGACCTGGTACTTGGCTTTCTCGGGCTCGGAGGCGCTCAGGTCTCGTGCGAGTTCGGCCAGGCTCTGCTTGGTGCTTTTCGACTGGAAGTAATTCCACTGGTTGGAAGCTTCGGTTTTCTTGATGGCCGCATCGTTCTTCATCAGCCCGGCATTGGCCTGGGTGGCCCCGCCCATGTAGGCGAAGATGGCTCCCACTGTGGCCACAATGGCCGTGAACATGGCGATCTTGTTGATGGACGAGCCACCTTCTGCGCCGTGGTGCGCTGCATCACCGCCGTGGGTGGCGTGCTCCACCGCGTGGTCATGGGGCCCGTGTACGTGAAATCCGCCGGAAGACATGGATGAGAAAACTCGTGGTGAAAGGGTTGGACTGGAGTGTGGGGCCAGTGGCCCGGCGCTGGTCTGCGGGTTAGGTCAGACCGCCACGGGCGCCTTGATGGCCGGGTGGCACTGGTAGTCCAGCACTTCAAAGTCTTCGTACTGGTAGTCGAAGATGCTGTCGGGCTTGCGCTTGATGTTCAGCACCGGGTAGGGGTAGGGCGTACGCGCCAGCTGGGTCTGCACCTGCTCATGATGGTTGCTGTAGATGTGGCAGTCGCCGCCCGTCCAGATGAAGTCGCCCACGTCCAGGTCGCACTGCTGGGCCACCATGTGGGTGAGCAGCGCATAGCTGGCAATGTTGAAGGGCACGCCCAGAAAAATGTCTGCGCTGCGCTGGTACAGCTGGCAGCTCAGCGTGCCGCGCCCTCCGGGTTCTTGCGCAGGCGCCACATAGAACTGGAAGAACGCATGGCAGGGCATCAGCGCCATCTTGTTCAGCTCGGCCACGTTCCACGCGCTCACGATGATGCGGCGCGAGTCGGGGTTGGTCTTGAGGGTCTGGATCACGTCGCTGATCTGGTCGATGTGCCCGCCATCCGGAGTAGGCCAGCTGCGCCACTGCACGCCGTACACCGGGCCCAGGTCCCCGTCCTCGCGCGCCCACTCGTCCCAGATGGTCACGCCGCGCTCTTTCAGCCAGTGGTTGCTGCTCGACCCGGTGAGAAACCACAGCAGCTCGACGATGATCGATTTGAGGTGCACCTTCTTGGTCGTGACCAGCGGAAAGCCTTCCTTCAGGTCAAACCGCATCTGGTGGCCGAATACGCTGCGCGTGCCGGTGCCGGTGCGGTCTGCCTTTTGCACACCATGCGTGAACACATGGCGCATGAAGTCTTCGTACTGGGACCGCACGGGGCGGGCGGTGGCAAGGGGGGCTGCGTCAGTCATGGCGTGTGCAAAAGCGGAGAAGGGCACCGGGTGGATGTAGCCGGTGCATGCGGGCGGACGAAGGGGTGCAGGAAGCGGATGCGGGCGTACCCCGATCCGGGCCGGACATTTTATGCGGCGCGGCATGGAGACGCCTTGCACCCTGATGCAGGGGCCGATAAGGCGAATTTCTTGGTCAAAACTACCTTCGGCGCAGGTTCCATATGCCCTGAATGCTATTATTTATATAGCTTTCAATGGTGGTCTGCCCGTGCGGGTCACGCAACACGCGGTGGTCTGGAAGGAAAGCCCTCCCGGGCATGAGTGCCCCCCCGCCAACAACACTTTCTTGAACCACCCCATGACCGACGTTGACCAGGCTTCCGTCCCGTCTTTGCAACCGGCCCCTGGCATTCACGCCGCCATCGCTGGCGAGGCCCTCATCGACCTCATCCGGCGGCCGGACGGCAGCTACCTGCCTTGCCTGGGCGGAGCCCTTTACAACCTGTGCCGCGCGCTGGCCCGCCAGGGCATCGGCACGCAGTACCTCAACCCCTTGTCGCGCGACCGCTTTGGCCGCGAGCTGGCAGCGCAGTTGCGGGCCGATGGCGTGCACCTGGCCCGGCCGGAGCCGGTACAGCCCGTAACGTCCCTCGCAGTGGTCAACCTCGATGCACACGGTCACCCCGACTACGCCTTCTATCGCGAGGGCGTGGCCGACCGCGCCGTGTCATCGCAGCTGCTGGGCGAGGCCTGCGCTGCCTTGCCCGGGTTGCAGCTGGTCTGCACCGGCGCACTGGCGCTGGACGCACGCGACGCGGCCATCTACCTGCCGTGGCTGGCCGCCCAGCGCGCCGCAGGCCATTGCGTGGTGGTTGATGCCAACCTGCGCCCTTCGGTGATGCCCGACCTCGCGGCCTACCGCGCCACCGTGCATGCCGCGCTGGCCCAGGCCCACATCATCAAGGTGAGCGACGAAGACCTGGACCACCTTGCGGTGCCCGGCACCGACGCTCTGGCACGCGCCCGCCAGCTTCTGGTTGCCAACCCTGCAGCCCAGCTGCTGGCCCTGACCATGGGGGCACAAGGCGCGTGGCTGCTGCACCGCAGCGGCACGCAATGCTTTGCGAAGGAGGCGCAGCCCCTGCAGGTGGTGGACACCGTGGGCGCGGGCGACAGTTTTCTGGCTGGGTTGCTGGCGCATTTGCTACGGCAGGCACAGTCCGCTGGCGCCGCCAGCTTGGCGGAGTTCGTTCAGACGCTGTCCGCCGAAGCGTGCCGGCAGGCATTGCGCCACGCACTGGCCAGCGCAAGCCTGTGCGTGATGGAGCAGGGCTGTATGCCGCCGGGGTGGAAGGCAGCGGTGGAGTGGACGCAAAATCATCTGGCGCACACGGCTTAGCTGCACGCTGTCCAGTTGGCGGCATTGACGTTGCTGGTCGATTGTTTGCCAGCTTTTTTTCTGGCATTCAAGGTTGTTCTTTGGTTCGTGCAAGCTGGTTCAATAACGCGTTGTCATAACTGGACGGACGAAATGCTGGATGCCCTTGCCGTGCTTTTATGGTCTGCAGTCGAGTTTGTTCTGGTGGTGACGGCCAAATGGCTGGTGCCCCGTTTAAGTCTTGGCCGCTGGCGCGCTGAGTCACTGGACGGCTCGGAGGGGCGCGTGCACGGGCCTGCGGGTGCACTCTCGTTCCGACGTGACGGCAAGCGGGTGTTGACTCCGACGGGTCTTCTGTTTGTCGGGGTTGCGTTTTATGCGCTGGTAGGCCTGGCCGCTGCTGGTTTGGCGGCGCTCACGGAAAGCGGTTGAATAGGTTCCTTGAACCGGCTCCCCAATCTGGATACTTGCTGATCTGGGTAGGGCTGTACCAGATTGCAACTGACAACGCTTCTTTTCATGAAACCTCGCGTTTACCTCCGCTCACCTGCAGTGGCCGATGAGCTCGCATTTATCGGTGCCGTGCGGCGAAGCAAGCTGTTCCATCGTCCGTGGGTTTCTCCTCCCAGCACTTCCGATGCGTTCGGGAGGTATCTTGAATCGATGGCACTACCCGTCAATCAAGGCTACCTGGTCTGCCTGCGCGCTACGGATGAGCCGGTGGGGGTGTTCAACATCACCAACATCGTCCGGGGGTGTTTTCAAAGCGGGTACCTTGGGTACTACGCATTCGCGGAGCATCACGGCCAGGGGTTGATGCGTGAGGGGCTGCAGGCAGTGGTCAAGCACGCGTTTGGCGTGCTCAAACTGCACCGCCTGGAAGCGAACATTCAGCCCGCAAACCAGACCTCGTTGGCGTTGGTGGAAGCCTGCGGATTTTGCAGGGAGGGGTTCTCGCCCCATTACCTCAAGATTGGCGGGCGTTGGCGCGACCATGAGCGGTGGGCGATCAACGCCACCGCCACGCATCGTTAGCCTGGTTTTCTGAGAGCCGGCGAACAGCCTTGGTAGCTGCCTGGCACGCGTTGCATCCAGGCTCCCTGCGCGCTTCACGTCCGGTTGATCGACATCCCTCCGTCCACCAGCATGGCCGCGCCGGTCATGAACGATGACGCATCAGACGCCAGGTACAGCGCGGCTTGGGCCAGTTCGTCGGGCTGTGCCAGGCGTTTCAAGGCGTGCAGGCTTGCGACCTGGGCCAAGGCCTCGGGAGTGCCGTTCATGGTGTGTGCCATGGGGGTGAGCGTGCCGCCGGGAAGCAAGGCATTCACACGTACGCCCTTGGGGCCACACTCTGCGGCCAGGGCCTGGGTCAGGCCGATCAGGCCCGATTTGCTGGCGGCATAGGCGGCCACGCCGGGAAAGCCCACCGTGTGTCCCACGAAGGTGGACGTGAAGATGATGGAGCCCTGACCCTTCTCCAGCATGGCGGGGATCTGGTGCTTGGCGCCATAGAAGGCGCTGGTCAGGTTGGTGTCGATGGCCTCTTGCCAGCCGGCAGCAGAAATGCCGGGCGTCGGCCCCATCTCGCCCGTGATGCCGGCGTTGTTGAACGCAATGTCCAGCCCGCCAAACTGCTCGATGGCCCGCTGTACCAAGCGCTGGGCAAATGATTCGTCGCGTACGTCGCCCACTACGCTGTAGGCCAGGCCGCCCGCTGCGCGGATCTGTGCGACCAGGTTGTCAAGCTCGGCTTGGCGCCGTGCGCCTGCGATGACGCGCGCGCCGTTGCGCGCGAACAGCAGGGCGGCCGCGCGCCCGATGCCCGAGCTCGCTCCGGTGATGATGGCTACTTTGTCGGTCAATGCATGCATGGGTTGTCCTTTCAGTGGGTTGTGCAGAGGTTGCGTTGAAACCAGGCGCCCAGTCTCTGCAGAACGGGTGCTGGCGTCGCGCTGAAAGCGGACATGCGATGCGTTGGGACTGCGGGCGATGGAGCTGCGTGGGCTCGTTAAGCAACGCTGTACGCGGCTCTGCTGCATAGGTGCGCAGCGGGGCGTGTTGAAATCCAGGCCATGCCAGACACGCCGTTCCACCGCCCGTAGAAGTGCGCCGCTTGCAAGCCCCTGCGGCAGCGCGGGCCTGCGAAGTGGTTCGCCAGTCCATCATCCACTGCTGTGCTTTGGACCATCACCATGACCCGGCCGTGCTAGCCGCCTGGCTGGCCAATAAGACAGCAGACCACCTCGCCGCATGGATTGCTGCGCCGCATGCCATGGCCTGGGGGGCTTACCGGGGCTCCTGTCGGGGCGCGCAGGGTGGAGCTGGCGCCGAGGCTCATGCAGCCACGGACGCTAACGCAGGTGAGGATGCTGTGATGGTGGGCATTGCGCTGCTCATGCAAGACAAGCTGGCCCTGTGCTACGTGGTGCCTGATGCGCTGCACCAGGGCGCAGGCAGTGCCTTGCTGGCCGCCGCTGAAGACGGTGCAAGGGCTGCCGGCATCAGCGTGGTGGTGCTGGAACGCACGCGCACAGCGGAGGCGTTTTACCGCCACCACGGCTATGAGCCCACTGGCGCCGTACAGACCTGGGCGGGGCTGCAGGCGCAACCGATGTGCAAGCGGCTTTGAGGGCTTGGGCGACGTTCGGAGCTGGAGCGCAGCACAACTGCAGCCAAAAAGACTGCTAGCGCATTAATTGATTGACTCTGGTGCTATGAAAGAAATAGCATATGCTGCGGCTTCGAAACCGTGTGCACGCCACAGCAGCGTCCGGGGAGTCTCGCTATGCCGACCGCAGCACCCGCCCCGGATTCATGATCCCCTGCGGGTCCAGCGCGTTCTTGATGGCGTGCATCATCGACAGCGCGACCGGCGACTGGTACTTCTCCAGCTTGTCGGCCTTGAGTTCGCCAATGCCATGCTCGGCCGAGAACGAGCCGCCAAACTCGGCCACGGCTTCATAGACCAGGTGGTTGACCTGCGCCTCGTAGTCGCGCAAGAAGGCCTTGGCATCGCCTTCAGCAGGGGCCTGCACGTTGTAGTGCAGGTTGCCATCGCCCAGGTGCCCGAAGTTGACCAGGCGCACGCCCGGGATCTGGCTTTGCAGCAGCGCGTCGGTGTGCGCCACAAATGCAGGGATGCGCGAGATGGGGATGGAGATATCGTTCTTGATGTTCAGGCCTTCTTCGGCCTGCGCGAGCGGAATGCTCTCGCGGATGTGCCACAGCTGTTGCGCCTGGGTCAGGTTCTCGGCCACCACCGCGTCGGTCACGCAGCCGGCTTCAAAGGCGGATTCGAGCAGCGCTTCAAACCGGCCGCGCGCGTGTTCTTCGGATTCGCTGTCGGAGTTTTCGAGCAGCACGCACCAGGCAGCTGTCTCGTCACCCAGGAACGGCACGCGCAGCTGCGGCATGTGTTTGCCTACCAGGCTCAGCGCAAACTGGCCCATCACCTCAAACCCCGTGAGGCCCGCGCCCAGCTGCTTGTGGGCCATGCCCAGCAGCTGTACGGCGTGCTCCATCGACGGTACGGCGGCCCAGGCGGTGAGCTTGGCTGCAGGCTGCGGGTGGAGCTTCATGCTGGCGGCGGTGATGATGCCCAGCGTGCCTTCGCTGCCGATGAACAGGTCGCGCAGGTCGTAACCGGTGTTGTCCTTGCGCAGGCCCTTGAGGCCGCTCCACACCTCGCCCTGTGCGGTGACGACTTCGAGCCCCAGGCACAGGTCGCGCGTGTTGCCGTAGCGCACCACTTGCGTGCCACCGGCATTGGTGCCCAGGTTGCCGCCAATGGTGCAGCTGCCTTCGGCCGCCAGCGACAGCGGGAACAGCAGGCCCGCGTTGCGCGCCACTTCCTGCAGGGTCTGCAGGATGCAGCCAGCTTCGACCGTCATGGTCAGGTTGGCGGTATCGACATTGCGCACGGCGTTCATGCGCGCAAGGCTCAGCACGATCTGCGTGCCCGATGCGTCAGGCGTGGAGCCCACGGCCAGCCCGGTGTTGCCGCCCTGCGGCACGATGGCCGTGCCGGCGGCAGCGCAGGCCTTGACCACCGCCGCCACCTCGGTCGTGTTGCCGGGCCGCACCACGGCCAGCGCCTTGCCGCGCACGCGGCGGCGCCAGTCCTGCTCCCAAGCCGTCATGTCGCCTTCGGTGATCACATGAGTGGGTCCAACGATGGAGCGCAATGTTTCGAGCAGGGTGGTGGGCATGGAGACGGTCGGTGTTCGTTCAGGGGAAGCGCAGCGTGTGCCGTCAGGCAGCCGGGCCTGCGTCGGGCGCCGCTGCGGCTATGGGTTGCTGCGGTGCCTGCGCCTCGGCCAGGGCAGCGGCCTCGCGCGCGTTGCGCTGGCGCAGGCGCACATGCAGCGTGCAGGCGGTAAACAGCACCAGGCACAGCAACACCTCGACCCATGCCAGCCATTGCGACGGGGCGGGGTCGCTCCAGCCACGCACGACGCCTTCGGTGAAGTACAGCCAGATCACCAGGCTAACCCAGCGGTAGGTGTACATGCGGTTCTTCAAGATGCCTGCGAGCGGAATGCAGAGCGGCAGCGCCTTCAGCGCCAGCCATGTGCCACCGGGGCGCAGCGGTGCCAGCAGCAGCTCCCACGCCAGGCACAGCGCAATCAGTGCCAGAAGGCTGCCAGTCGCCACCCAGCGGGTGGCTGAAACGGCGTTGCTCGCAGTTACGTGCACGACAAGGGGAGCAGGGGCAGAGGTGGGCGCAGTCATTGGGGTGGCATCATATCGGCCATGCCTTTGCCCTTTGTTTCCGTTGACCACTGCTTGCGGTGTGCGGCCCTGTGCGTGCATGAGGGGCCCGTACCGCGGAATGGGCAGCGGTGGTTGTTGCGCGCTGGCAGGGCAGGGCAGTGCGCGGCAAGGATGCCCGCAGCATGAACGAGATAGTCCAAAAGGCGGCGGCGCGGCTGGAAGCGCTGCTGACCGAGCTGTCGCACTTTCCGTGGAAGACCACCGCCCTCACGCTGCGCGAGCGCTTCCGCGAGGACCGCCTGGGGCTGACGGCCAGCAGCCTCACTTTCACCACCATGCTAGGGCTGGTGCCCTTTTTTGCGGTGGCGCTGGCCATCTTCACCGCGTTTCCCATCTTCAGCAAGCTTCAGGTGCTGCTGCAGCGCTGGCTGGTAGACAGCCTGGTGCCCGACAGCATCTCGCGCCAGGTGCTGGGCTACCTCACGCAGTTTGCGGCCAAGGCCAGCGGCCTGGGCGTGGTGGGCTTCAGCGTTTTGCTGATCACGGCGCTGGCGCTCATCCTCACCATCGACCGCACCCTCAATGGCATCTGGCGCGTGCAGCGGCTGCGCCCGCTGGGCCAGCGCGTGCTGATCTACTGGGCAGCCGTTACGCTGGGGCCACTGCTGCTGGGCGCCAGCCTGGCGGTCACGTCGTATGTGCTGTCAGCCTCGGGCGGTCTGGTGCAGCGGGTGCCCGATGGCGTGAAGCTGCTGTTTGATTCGGTGCAGTTCATTGTGCTGGCCGGGGGCATGGCAGCGCTGTACCACTATGTGCCCAACACGCCAGTCAAGTGGCGGCACGCTTGGTCTGGCGGTTTTTTCGTGGCGGTGTGCATCGAGCTGGCCAAGAAGGTGCTGGCGCTGTACCTGGCGCAAGTACCCACGTATTCAGTGGTGTACGGCGCGTTTGCCACGCTCCCCATCCTGCTGGTCTGGATCTACGTGGCGTGGGTCATCGTGCTGCTGGGGGCGGTGGTGACGGCTTACCTGCCCAGCCTGCTCGCCGGAGTGGCCCGCCGCGGGACCGTGGCAGGGTGGAATTTTCAGCTGGCGGTGGAGGTGCTGCAGGCCCTGCACCGTACCCGCGCCGATGGCGGCACGGGCCTGCGCCCCAGCCAGCTGGCACAGCGGCTGGGCGTGGATGCGCTGCAATTGCAGCCTGCGCTGGAGGCGCTCACGGCGCTGGACTGGGCGGGCCAGGTGACCGATGCTGCGGTGACCATGTCGGATGTGCCCGAGTCGCGCTATGTGCTGCTGGTGGACCCGGAACGCACGCTGCTGGCGCCGCTGCTGCAGCGCCTTCTGCTGGAGCGCTCGGAGGCGCTGGAGCCTCTGTGGCACAGGGCCGGGATGGACGCACTGCATCTGGCCGACGTGTTGCGAACGCGCTGAGGCACGCTGCCGGTCCACACGGCTGTCAGCCGGGCGCGTGGATGCCAGACGGGCGTGGCTTTGCAGGCGCGTGCAACGCCGGGTGAATATGGCGCACAGCCGCCTGTGCAATCAAAATTGATAGCAATCAGGGCAGATAAAGGCTGGACCCTGAGCCGTTTTGACCAGAAATGGCACCTCAGAGCGAAACTTTTCCCGTCCAGATGTCTGCGTACATCCTCCAGTCGCCCATGAAGCTGTACAGCGGGCGCTTGAAGCTGGCGGGCTTGTTCTTTTCAAACCCGAAGTGCCCCACCCACGCAAACCCATAACCGCACAGCAGCCCGTACAGCAGGTACTGCGGCTTGCCCGTGGCCACCAGCATCGCCAGGCATAAAAGGCTCAGCGTGGAGCCCGCAAAGTGCAGCCGGCGGCAGGTGCGGTTGCTGTGTTCGGTCAGGTAGAAGGGGTAGAACTCCGCAAAGGTCTTGAAGGTGCGCGGGTCGGTGGTGGGCGTAGCGATGTCCATGGGGTCTCCAGTCGGTAGCGTGCCTCTGGCGCCTGCCAGCGTGGGGCTAACGGGCGTATGCGGGCGCTTGAACTCCAGTGTGAAGCCCGGCAGCGCAGCGCACAGTCGCCTTGCCGACACAGCACCGCCTGATGCCATCCCCTGCCGCAAACCGTCGCTCTCAGCGGTCCAGGGCGGGCCAGCGAGGGCGCTTGCTACCGCGCCAGAAAGCCGCGCAGCGCCGCCAGTGTCTCCTCTGGCGCTTCCGTCATCTGGTTGTGGCCGACCGGCAGATGGACCACCTCGACGGTTTTGCCAGCAGCGCGCGCTGCCTTGATGAGGCCCTGCGCGGCTTTGGGCGGCGTCATCTGGTCGTGTGTGCCCAGTGCAAACAGCACCGGGCAGGCAAGCTGTGCCATGGCGGCCTCGCCGTTGGCGTAGCTGTCGCAGGCGATGAAGCCGCGCTGGAACACATTGACCGCCGGGTTGCTGCGCAGCACCTTGCGCCCCAGCGCCATGCCCGCGCCAAACACCCAGGTGCCGGGCCCCAGCGCCGAAGGCGGGGCCGCCAGCGTGCTGCGCGAGAACACGTTGACCATGCGCATGGCCTTTTCGGGGTCGGCGGCAGAGGCCTCGATGAGCGAGGGCGATACCTTCATCGGAAACGCGGTGCCCACCAGCACCAGGTGCGTGATGCGATCGCCCAGCCGTGCCGCGGCTTCCATGGCGATCAGCGAGCCCCAGCTGTGGCCCACCAACGCTGCGCGCTGCACGCCTGCGGCATCCAGCAGGGCACCGACGAAATCTGCACCTTCTTCCACCGTGGCGGGGGCGTTGCCGCCGCTGCGGCAGTGCCCGGGCAGGTCGATGGCCAGCACGTTCCAGCCGTGGCTTGCCATGTAGCGCGTTTGCAAGGCCCACACGCTGTGGTCGTTGAGCACGCCGTGGATGAACACGACCGTGGGCTTGGCGGCGTCAAACGCCTTGCCGCCGGTGTAGCAGTAGACCGGCGCTCCGTTGACTTCGATGTACATGGTCACGCTCCCGCCTTCTCGGCCGCTTTCAGGGCACGCTTGAGGTCGTCGATCAGGTCGTCGGCATCCTCCAGCCCGATGGACAGGCGGATGGTGCCCTGCGTGATGCCAGCGCCTGCAAGAGCCTCGTCACTCATGCGAAAGTGCGTGGTGCTCGCCGGGTGGATCACCAGACTGCGGCAGTCGCCCACATTGGCCAGGTGGCTGAAGACCTTGAGGGCTTCGATGAACTTTTTGCCCTGCTCGCGGTTGCCCTTGAGGTCAAAGCTGAACACCGAACCCGCGCCGCGTGGCAGCAGCTTTTTCGCCAGCACATGGCTGGGGTGTGATTCCAGCATGGGATGCCCCACGCGCGATACAAACGGCTGGGCAGCCAGAAACTCGACCACTTTTTCGGTGTTGCGCACATGGCGTTCCATGCGCAGGGGCAGGGTTTCGATGCCCTGCAGGATGAGCCAGGCGGTGTGCGGGCTCATGCAGGCGCCAAAGTCGCGCAGGCCTTCGCGGCGCGCCCGCAGCAGGAAGGCGCCTACGGTGCTCTCTTCGGCAAACACCATGTTGTGAAAGCCGTCGTAGGGCTGCGTCAGCTCGGCAAACTTGCCTGCTGACTTCGGTCCGTCCCAGTCAAAGCTGCCGCCATCCACCACGATGCCGCCCACCACGGTGCCGTGGCCCGACAGGAACTTGGTGGCCGAGTGGTAGACCAGATCCGCGCCATGTTCAAACGGCTTGATCAGCCAGGGCGAGGTGAGGGTGGAGTCCACCAGCAGCGGCACACCTGCGTCGTGCGCAATCGCGCTCACGGTGGGGATGTCCAGCACATCCAGCCCCGGGTTGCCCACGGTTTCGCCGAAAAACAGCTTGGTGTTGGGGCGTACTGCGGCGCGCCAGGCGTCGATGTCGCCGGGCCTCACAAACGTGGTCTCGATGCCGAAGCGCGACAGCGTGTAATGCAGCAGGTTTTGCGAGCCGCCGTACAGCGCAGTGCTGGCCACGATGTGGCTGCCTGCGCCCATCAGCGTGGCAATGGCCAGGTGCAGCGCGGCCTGGCCGCTGGCCGTCGCGATGGATCCCACGCCTCCTTCCAGCGCCGCCACGCGCTGCTCCAGCACGGCGTTGGTGGGGTTGCTGATGCGGCTGTACACATGGCCGCCGCGCTCCAGGTTGAAGAGGGCAGCGGCGTGGTCGCTCGACTCGAAGACGAACGACGTTGTGAGGTGGATGGGCACGGCGCGAGCGCCGGTGGCGGGGTCGGGCGCAGCGCCTGCGTGCAGGGCCAGCGTATCAAAGCCGGGGTCGGAGTAACCGGGCATCGTTGTGTCTCCCATGTTGTCTGGTCAGCGGGGCATTGTGGGCTATATTTGCCGCCATATTGGTGCAACGCACCCTGCGTTGCACGGGCCATCTCGGAGACTCAGCACCATGAAAGTCAGCGACATCCTTCGCGTCAAGGGGAACACCCTGTACACCGTCCAGCCGGACGAGCCGCTGGCCGGCGCGGTGGACCTGATGGCCGAGCGCGACATTGGATCGCTGGTGGTGATGGAGCACGGTGACCTGGTGGGCATGCTCACCTTCCGCGAGGTCATCCAGGCACTGGTGAAGAACGGTGGCAGCGTGGGCACCATGCTGGTCCGCACGGCCATGGACGACGCGCCCCTGACCTGCACCATGGAAACCGACATGGACGAGGTGCGCCGCATGATGCTGGACCGCCATGCGCGCTACATGCCGGTGATGGACCGCAAGATGCTCATGGGCGTGATCAGCTTCTACGACGTGGCCAAGGCCGTGGTGGACAGCCAGAACTTCGAGAACAAGATGCTCAAGGCCTACATCCGTGACTGGCCTGAAGACGATCCGCGCGGCTGAGCGATTGTTTTCAGGATGGTTTTCGCTGGATCGTCAGCGCTTTGCCCTCCCGCCAGGTCAGCGACCTGATCCCTTTCTGGCAGTCAGCGACCCGAGTGGCCCGCTGCATCCAGCCAGGCTTCAATCTCGTTGGCTGGCATGGGGCGTCCGAACAGGTAGCCCTGCATGACCGGGCATCCGTGCGCTTGCAGCCACTGCTGCTGCCCGGGCGTTTCCACGCCTTCAGCAACCACCACCATCTCAAGGCTGTGCGCAATGCTCAGTACCGACACCGTGAGCGCGCGTGCGGTGGGGCTGGTGGTGAGGTCGCGCACAAACGCCATGTCCAGCTTGAGCTCGGCGATGGGCAGGCGGTGCAGGTAGCTGAGGCTGGAATAGCCGGTGCCGAAGTCATCCAGTGAAAGTTTGAAACCCCTGTTGTGCAGGGCCGCAATATTTGCGCGTGTCTCGGGCCGCGCGTCCATCATCACGCTTTCGGTGATCTCCAGCATCAGGTCGCCCGGGTGCAGGTGGTGGCGCTGCAGCGTATCGCTGATCTGCTGGGCAAACTCCGGGTGGTGAAAGTTACGGCCCGACAGATTGACGGCCACGGTGGGCACGCTTTTTCCGGCAGCTCGCCAGCGGTTCAGCTGGCTGCAGGTTTCTTGCAGCACCCAGAGGGTCAGCTCATGAATCAGCCCGGCTTCTTCGGCCACCGGAATGAACTCGCCGGGCGGTACCACGCCGCGCTCGGGGTGGTTCCAGCGGGCCAGCGCCTCCACACCATGGAGGGTGCGGGGCGATGTGCTGAGCACCTGCGGCTGGTAGTGCAGCGTCAGGCTCCCCTCGGCCAGCGCGTGCCGCAGGTCGCGCTCCAGCCGCGCGCGCTCCTGCGCGCGGCGGTTCATTTCGGGGCTGAAGAGTTGCAGGCTGTGCCGCTGTTCGCTTTTGGCCTGATTCATCGCCTGGTCGGCGTGGCGCAGCAGGGTGTCGATCGTCGTGCCGTCTTCCGGGTACATCGCGATGCCGACCGATGCCTGGGCCATGTATTCGTGGCCCGGCAGATGCATTGGGCGAGCCAGGTCATCCAGGATGCGCTGCGCTGCGTGGACCGCGTCGACCGTGGCGCATTCCGAAAGCAGCAGGGCAAATTCATCCCCGGAGAGCCGTCCGATGAGGTCCCGGGCCCGCAATGCTTGCGTCAGTCGTGTGGCCACCTCGCACAGCAGGGCATCGCCCGCGGCATGGCCCAGCGTCTCATTGACCTGCTTGAAACGGTCGAGGTTGATGAAGAGCAAGGCTCCGGGGCGGTTGTCCTGGTTCAGGTGTTCCAGCGCGCGGCCCGCGCTGCTGCGCAGCATTGAACGGTTGGGCAGCCCCGTAAGTGCGTCAAAAAAGGCCAGTTGGTGGATGCGCGCAGCGGCAGCGGCGCGCTCGATCGCCAGTGCGCAAAGGTGAAGCCCGACCTCGACCAGCCGCTTGTGCAGCGCGTTGGGTTCGCGGTTTTCGCGAAAGTAGAAGGCGAAGGTGCCGATGACCTTGCCCCTGTGATCGACGATGGGGCTGGACCAGCACGCTTTGAAACCGGTGGACGCGAAGAGTTCGCGGTAGTTCGCCCACAGCGGGTCCGTGGCGATGTCGGTGACGAGCACAGGCTGGCCCCTGAAGGCGGCTGTCCCGCACGACCCTACGCTCGGACCAATAGCGACGCCATCAAGCTGCGCGCAGATCTCGGGCGAAAGACCGGGTGCGGCCAGCGGCCGCAGGCAGCCCGTATCGTCCACTGCCAGGATGGACGCCGTGACTTCCGGGGCGATCCGCTCGACCTCCTTGCACACCAGCATCATGAGATCGGGCAAGGGAAGCTCGTTCACCATGCCTTCGAGCACACGCTTTTGCAGCACTTCGTGCATCTTTGTCAGCGTGATGTCGGTCAGCACCGTGATGGTGCCACCCGTGCCTCCTGCCCCCGCGTCCGAGGAATTGATCACCATGGAAACCCATCGCGGCTGACCAGTCTGGCCGTAGAGCAGGGTCTCGACCCGAACCTTGCCGTCGGCGCTGAGGGTGTTCCGGATGTGGTCGAGGATGCCGGGCTCGGCGCGTGCGTCAAAGAGCGTTTCGCTCAGCCGCTTGCCTACAACGTCTGCGGCTGGATAACCGAAGAGCCGCGTGAATCCGGCGTTGACATACACCACCCGCCGTTCGCTGTTGCTCATGACGATGGCGTTGTCGCTGGCATCCAGCGCGTTGCGCATGGCTTCCACCTGCAACGTTGCATGCGTGACGGGCGAGCCGGGCCCCGGTGCGGCAGCGTTGGGCAGGTCAAAAGCGGGCATGCATCTCCCAGATGGTCTTGGACAGATGCTAGCAACAGCCTGTAACCGTGCCAAGAGGCTTTTGCCGGGTAGGCTGCCTCGTGGCTCTGGGATAATCGTGCAATGAGCGGAAACACCTTTGGCACCCTGTTTGCAGTCACCAACTTCGGTGAATCCCATGGCCCGGCGATAGGCTGCGTGATCGACGGGTGCCCGCCCGGCATGCCGCTCGCGGAATCAGACATCCAGGCCGACCTGGATCGCCGCCGGCCCGGTACCAGCCGCCACGTGACGCAGCGCAACGAACCCGACGCGGTGGAGATCCTGTCCGGCGTGTACGAGGGCAAGACCACGGGTACGCCCATCGCGCTCCTGATCCGCAACACCGATCAGCGCAGCAAGGACTACAGCAACATTGCCGAGAGCTTTCGCCCCGGGCACGCTGACTACACCTACTGGCACAAATACGGCATCCGCGACCCGCGCGGCGGTGGCCGTTCGTCTGCCCGGTTGACGGCGCCCACGGTAGCTGCCGGCGCCGTGGCCAAGAAGTGGCTGGCCCAGCGCTACGGTGTGCAGTTCCGCGCCTGCATGACGCAGCTCGGCGAACTCGCGATTCCCTTCGAGAGCTGGGACCACGTTCGCTCCAACCCCTTCTTTGCGCCTGTGGCAGACGTGGCGCAGTACGAGGACTATATGGACGCGCTGCGTAAGGCTGGCGACTCCTGCGGCGCACGCATCCGCGTGCAGGCGACGGGCGTGCCGGTGGGGCTGGGCGAACCGCTGTACGACAAGCTCGATGCCGACATCGCCTACGCAATGATGGGGCTCAATGCCGTCAAGGGTGTGGAGATTGGCGCCGGCTTTGCCAGCGTGGCGCAGCGTGGTACCACGCATGGCGACTCGATGACACCCGGCGGATTCGAGACCAACAACGCAGGTGGCGTGCTCGGCGGGATCAGCACCGGGCAGGACATCGAGGTCAGCATTGCCATCAAGCCGACGAGCTCCATCATCAGCCCCCGGGCGTCCATCGACATCCACGGCAACAGCGCCGAGGTCATCACCAAAGGTCGCCACGACCCCTGCGTGGGCATCCGTGCGGCGCCCATCGCCGAGGCGCTGCTGGCGCTGGTGGTGATGGACCATGCCCTGCGCCACCGAGCGCAGTGTGCCGACGTGACCAGCGCGGTTCCGCCCATTCAGGCTTCGTTTCTCTGACAGGGTGCGGCATGAGCTGCCGCCGTTGACGGGGTGCGAGCTTTTCCGACGTTTGAGTTAATTGCCACTGTCCGCGGCTGGTATACGTGGCGTCTGCGACCAAGTGCGCCAGGGCCGCGTCAACTCGATATCACTGCAATGGGACACCTCGCTCAGGGTTTTAGTCTGTTTTCGCCCTGAGGATCGATAGCCACTTCAGGGGGTTGAAGCCGGTGACCAGGCCGGTGGCGGCCAGCACCAGCGCGCCGCCCCAGAACATGCCCGGGCCCAGCGTTTCCCCCAGGAAGATGTGGCCCCAGGCCACCCCGAACAACGGGATCATGAACGCCGAGCTCATGGTGGCCACCGGGGGTACCTCGGCGAGCACGCGCAGGTTCAGCCAGTACGCGAACCCCGACGTGACAATCCCCATCACGGCCACGGCTGCGAGCGCGCCGGGTGTGAAGCGGGCGTCTGGCAAGCTCCAGGCTGCACCGGGCGTCAGCAATATCAGCGCCGCAGCGTGGATGCCAGCGGCAATGGAAAGCGGGGACATGCGTGTGGTGGCGCGCTTCATCCATGTGGTGGACACGCCGTAGCAGGCGGCAGCCACCACGCTGGCGAGGGCTGCAAGCAGCAGTGAGGGCGTAGGCTCGACGGGGCCCAGCTGGACGATCAAGGCAACCCCGGCGAACCCGCAAAGGCAACCCAACGCCTTGGTGGCAGTCAGCGTGTCTTCCTTCATCCACGCAGCAGCAATCACACCGAACGGTACCGCCATGGTGTTGAGCAGCGAGCTGTAGCCCGCCGGCAGATGCAACGCGGCCCACGCATAGAGCAGGAAAGGCACCGCAACGGTGAGCGTGCCTAGGCCCACCAATTCGCGCCAATGGCGCCAGGGCCAGCGTTCGTTGGCCAGGCGCATGATGGCCATCAGGGTGAGCGTTGCCAGTGCAATCCGCAAGGCAGCCATCACGTTCGGCCCCAGGACGGGGCTGGCAATGCGGATGAAGAGGAAGGAAGCGCCCCACAGGGCCGAGAGCAGCATCAGCTGCAGGAAATGGCGGGTTTTCACCCCCGCATTGTCGGCCATTGGCCGCAGATGCGATGCCAGGGCTTGGCATAGGATTTTTGCGCTCAGACGAGGGCAACTCAGCTTGGCTGTAGTCGTGTCCCGGGTTGGCTGAACGCCGCTCCCGCTCCGGAAAGGCAGGCTCGCTCTACTTGCGTACCTCGTCCACCATCGCCCGGAAGTCATCGATGTCCTCGAAGCTCCGGTACACGCTGGCAAAGCGGATGTAGGCCACCTTGTCCAGTTTTTTCAGCTCGCGCATCACCAGTTCGCCGATGCGGCTGGAAAGGACTTCGCGCTGGCCCAGATTGAGCAGCTTTTCCTCGATGCGCTCAATCGCGCCGTCAATCTGCTCCGTACTCACCGGACGCTTGCGCAGCGCCAGATTGAAGGACGCCATCAGCTTGGCGCGCTCGTACTCGATCCGTCGGCCGTCCTTCTTCACGATGGCCGGGAAGTTCACTTCCGGCCGTTCGTATGTTGTGAAGCGCTTGTCACACGCGCCGCATTGACGGCGGCGCCTGATGAACACCCCGTCTTCGGAAACCCGTGTTTCGACGACTTGCGTCTCCAGGTGTCCGCAGAAGGGGCATTTCATGTGCGTATGCCCAACTTAGCGATAGACGGGGAAGCGAGCGGTCAGCGCGTTGACCTTCTCGCGCACGGCGGCGATGTTGGCCTCGTCGCGCGGGTTGTCCAGCACGTCAGCAATCAGGTTGGCCGTGATGCGCGCTTCCTCTTCCTTGAAGCCGCGCGTGGTCATGGCGGGGGTGCCAATGCGCACGCCGCTGGTCACCATCGGCTTTTCGGGGTCGTTGGGGATCGCGTTCTTGTTGATGGTCATGTGGGCTGCGCCCAGCACGGCCTCGGCTTCCTTGCCAGTGATGCCCTTGGCGCGCAGGTCCACCAGCATCACGTGGCTTTGCGTGCCGCCACTGACGATCCGCAGGCCGCGGGCAGTCAGCGTCTCTGCCACTACCTTGGCGTTCTTGACCACCTGTTCCTGGTAGGCCTTGAACTCGGGTTGCAGTGCTTCCTTGAAGGCGACAGCCTTGGCTGCAATCACGTGCATCAGCGGGCCGCCTTGCAGGCCGGGGAAGATTGCGCTGTTGATGG
The DNA here is from genome assembly GCF_051942715.1 of Acidovorax sp. BL-A-41-H1. Classification (NCBI taxonomy): domain Bacteria; kingdom Pseudomonadati; phylum Pseudomonadota; class Betaproteobacteria; order Burkholderiales; family Comamonadaceae; genus Acidovorax; species Acidovorax sp. BL-A-41-H1. The sequence goes on from NZ_JBPVJQ010000005.1 coordinate 34,224, forward strand.
CCTTTTCGTGCTCGGCCTTCATCAGGATGATGCCGCCACGGGGACCGCGCAGGCTCTTGTGCGTGGTGGATGTGACCACGTCCGCGTGGGGGACGGGGTTGGGGTACACACCGGCTGCGATCAGGCCTGCATAGTGGGCCATGTCTACCATGAAGATCGCGCCAACGTCCTTTGCCACCTTGGCGAAGCGGGCAAAGTCGATGTGCAGGCTGTAGGCCGATGCACCCGCGATGATCAGCTTGGGCTTTGTCTCATGCGCCTTCTTTTCCATCGCGTCGTAGTCGATGGCTTCATTGGCATCCAGGCCGTACGAGACCACGTTGAACCACTTGCCCGACATGTTCAGCGGCATGCCATGCGTGAGGTGCCCGCCTTCGGCAAGGCTCATGCCCATGATGGTGTCGCCGGGCTTGATGAAGGCAAGGAATACAGCTTCGTTGGCCGAAGCACCGCAATGCGGCTGCACGTTGGCGGCGTCTGCGCCAAAGATCTTCTTGACCCGGTCGATGGCCAGCTGCTCGGCCACGTCGACGTGCTCGCAGCCGCCGTAGTAGCGCTTGCCCGGGTAGCCTTCTGCGTACTTGTTGGTGAGCTGGGTGCCCTGGGCCCACATCACGGCGGGGGAGGCATAGTTTTCGCTGGCGATCAGCTCGATGTGGTGTTCCTGCCGGGCGTTTTCAGCCTGGATGGCAGCAAAAAGCTCGGGGTCGGTCTGTTCGACAAGAATGGAGCGGTCGTACATGATGTGGCAGTCCTATGAACTTGTGTCCCTTGAAACAAGGGCTGCCCAGGCGAACGGCTGAACGCGAAGGCTTTACACCTTCGCGGCACGCTCCCCAGTGGTTTGCAAGAAGCAGGTTCTTGCCGGTTTCCACGTCAGCGGCAATGCCCCCAGGGCATAGCGCCTATCGCCAGTCGCGTACCCCACAAGTGTAGCCGAGGCGGCTCATTCAGCGCGATCCAAACCGTGAGCCTTGGACGTCGGGCTTGTATATGACAGGCCTACGAAGCCTCGAGCAGAGCAACCTTGTCGCTAGCGGCCGCGGGCGTTGCCGGTGCCGCGGCGGGTATCGATGCGGGCACGGTTTGCTGTGGCGCCTGGGTAGACAGTGTCGGTGGTGGGGACAGCGGTACGCTACGGCCGCCCGCCACCTGGAGCAGGCGGAAGTGCTCCGCCATCACCTTTGCTACGTAGCCTCCGTCATCCGGATTGTTGGCTGCGCCCACGTAGTACCGCAGTCCACCTTCCACCGAGCCGGCCCGGGCGATGCATTCCTGCAGTACCTTCACGCCGACGCGGAGATTGGTCACGGGGTCAAAGGCGGCGAAGTGGCCACCGAAGTTATCGTACTTTTCGGTGTGCACCGTGGTCATCACCTGCATCAACCCTTGTGCGCCGACAGCGCTCTGTGCGAACGGGTTGAAGCTCGATTCCACAGCCATGATCGCCAGAATCAGGGTGGGATCAATCTTGGAGCGAGCGCCGATCTCGTACGCCTCGGCAACCAGCACGCTCAGCGGCTCGGCCGCCACGCGGTACTTCTTGCTTAGCCAGAAGGCCACTGCGGCCTGCTGCTTGGGCAAATCCTTCGGGTTGGCGGCGGTAGCCCGGCCGCTGGCTTCGGGCTCGATCGGCATGCCGACCAGCTCCACCTGCCGCTCCCGCAGCCAGGTCATCAACCGTTCTTCCCCGGCCTGACGCAAGTCGTCACGGGCCGTCAGCATGATCACGACAAACGCCACGGCGAGGCCGATCAGCGCGAAGCTGTTGTGGGTGATCTCAATAAATCCTTCCACCACGTCGGTGGCGAAGGTGCGGAAACCGCGAAGTATGGTTCCTGACGCTGTCATAGCTCTCCTTTCTGAGGCCGCGCCCTCATCCCTGTGCGGCCTGTGAGGCCGCCAGGGTGGGCGAAAAGCCTGGATTGGTACGCCATCAAAACTGCAGGCGGCACGTCGATGGCGTGCTTGCAACCTCGTTTGAATTAGCCGGTGGGGTCGGCAGCGATTGGGGTTTCTACTGGCCCGTCGCAGGGCTGGCGGATTCTAGGAGGTGTCTTAATGCACAGTCAACACTATCAATGTAATTTGATATGCATTGTGGTAATATAAAAATGAGTTAGACCATCCTGTTCGGGTTCGTCGCTTGGGGCGAGCGGCGTAAGGGGCGGGGAGCAATCGGGGCGCCGTGGGCGATTGAAAAATTACCTTGGCCCCGTTCGCGCTGTTTTGTTAAGGTGCAGGGGCCTGTTGATCAGGCGACGTCATTGATAAGGTGCTCCCGTCCCGGCATTCAGTGCGGCGACGCAGCAGCACCTGATGCAATGGCACCCCAAGGAGGCAATCCCTTGCCTCCGCGCAGCCGGACTTTTACCCTCCGGACTGCGGCAGATGGCAAAGACCGTTGTGTCAGCCGTCAAGCCCGGTAGATGTGCATCGCATGTCCACCGGGCTTTCTTGTTTCTGGCCGAGTGCTTGATCTTTCGGGTTGCATGTGTCCGGGCGAAATATACGAAACCGTCATCGAAGGGATGGCATAGCTAGCCGGGATGACCGCACACTTTGCGATGTTTTTTAGTCTGGTAAGTTTGCCCGCAAGACGAATCATGAACGTGCCGCCAAGCGTGGCTGCCCGGCACGCTGGGGCGATCCGCATATATATAGATAATGCAGGGTGCCCCCGTCCCGTTTTTGCTCGCCAGGCATGGCAAGCGCGTCGCGATGTGTTTGCTCTGCAGCTGCAGTCGGGCCCGTTGGCCAGTTCCGGCCCTCTGGGCTTGGTGGCTTTGATTTTTCAGCCTGGACGCCCGTGAATACGGCGGTCAGGTGGGCGCCAGACGCCTTCTGATCTGGCCCATTTGCTATTCCCTTGGATCCATGTTTCCCTTTCTCTCCCGCAACAAAATGTCTGACGCTCCCGAAGTGAATCCGGCTCCGGCCAAATCCCACGAGCCGCATCCGCTGGATGCTTTGACCGGAGGCGCCTTTTCAGCCGCCACTTCTGGCGAGCGTGCCTCGCGCATCCGGGACTGGCTGGCGACACAGCCTGGCCTCGATCAGCTGCAGGAAGTGTTCAAGGAGTTCAGCGGCCGCGACAAGGGGGCTGCCCGTGCCGTGCGCGAGCGTCTTGATGAGATCCGCCGTGCCAAGGGGCAGGAGGTGATCGCCGCCGAGTGGGCCGACAAGGCCCAGGCATTGCTGGCCGCACCCAAGCTCAACATTGCAGATGCGCTTGCGTGGCAGCGCGATGCCGCCAAGGCTGGAGCACCGCTGTCGCGTGAGCCGCTCTCGCAGCTCAAGGTTCAGCTGGCGGATCGCGTCAAGGTGATCGAAGACTTGCAGCACCGCGTTCAGGTCCAGCGCGAGGCGGCTGTGCTCCTTGCGCAGCGTATTGAAGTCCTGTCGACAAAGCCCTGGCGCGATGCGCAGGCCGCGCTGGAAATGCTGGGCGCCGACGTAGCCCGCTGGCAGCAGCAGGCGGACGAGCTGGCCAGCGATGGCAGCTGGGCGAGCGTGGATGCGCGTTTTCCGCCGTTGCTGGATGCATCGCGCGTGCAGCTTCTCGTGGTCTGGGATGCTTTCCAGCCTGCAGTAGCCCAGGCTGTGCTTGCTGCAGAAGACGCCAGCGCGCCTTTGCCACCCGTACCCGTCTGGGCCGATGAGCTGCGCGCCGCGCGTGGACTGCCGCCAGAAGCTGGTAGCAATGCTGGCGCCGAGGCTGCTACAGGCAAGCCTGCGCGCGTGCCAAAACCACGGGTGTCCCCGGAGGCGGTCGAGAAATCCATGCAAGCGGTGCGTGAAGCGCTTGCCACCCTGGAGCGTGAAACTGAAGAAGGCCATGGCAAGGCCAGCGTTGGCGCTGCAGCGGCTCTGCGCGCCGTGCTCAAGCAGCACGGCAAGAACATCGACCAAGCCCTGGAGCACCAGGTACACGCCGCGTTGGTGGCGGCAGGCGAGCTGGAAGGCTGGCAGCGCTGGGGCGCAGACCAGGTGCGCGAGGAACTTGTTGCCAAGGCCGAAGCGCTGCTGAACCGCCCTGACGGCCAGGCATTGGGCGGCCGCAAGATGCAGGAAACCCTGCGGAGCCTGCGCGAACAGTGGAAGAAGGCAGATCAGGGCGGCGCGCCCAATCATGCCCTCTGGAAAAAGTTTGACGAGGCCTGCAATGCGGCGCACAAGGTCGTCGAAGCCTGGCTTGACAGGATTCGCGCCGAGGCAGCCGAGCACAAGACCCAGCGCCTGGCGCTGATCGAAGAAGTCAAGGCATGGGCCCAGGCGCACGCAGCGTCGGGCGACTGGAAGGGCATCAACCGGGCCCTGCACCAGTTTGGCGACCGCTGGCGCGAAGGTGGACACGTCGGCGAAAAGATTTTTGCCGAACTGCAACCCTTGTGGAAGCAGGCGATCAGCGCTGCGGCCGCGCCATTTGAAGCCGCCCAGAAGGAAAGCCTGGCCCGCCGACATGCAATGATCGACGAGGCCGTAGCCTTGGGCGCGGCACCCATGCTGCGCATCGATGCCGTCAAGGCGCTCCAGCAGCGCTGGCAGGGAGAGGCGCAAACGGTTCCGCTGGACCGCAAGCACGAGCAAAAGCTGTGGGATGCTTTCCGCAAGCCCATCGACGAGGCGTTCAACCGCAAATCTGCGGACCGTGACCGTGCGGTGACTGAACTGAGTGCGCGCGACAAGGTGGTGCTGGAGGCTTCCAAAGCCCTTGAAGCGGCCAACGCATCGGGCGATGCGCAGCAGATTCGTACGGCCATGCAGGCCCTGGAGGCGGCCTTGCGCGGGCAGGCCCAGGCAGCCGAGGCAGTGGCCACGGCGCGCCGCGACGAACAGCAAGCTGTTGCTGCAGCTGGTGATGCCAAGCCGGCTGAGGCCCCTGCCGAGGGTGTTGATGCAGCTGCGGCAGTTGATGATGGATCTACCGAAAGTACGCCTGCAGCCGCACCAGCACCAGCACCCAAGCCAAGCCGTCCCGTGGTGGCCGTTCGCGGAGATGACCGCCCCGGCATGAAGAAAGACGCGCCTGCGCCGGCAGGCCGTGGCGCCCGTCCGGGCGAGCGCCGCGATGGCCGGCCAGCCGACCGCGATGCTGGACGGGGCGCGCGCCCCGACAGCCGCACGGGCGATCGTCCTGACCGGGGTGGCCGTTTCGGGGACCGTCCAGCGTTTGAAGACCGCGGTCCACGTCTGGGCGATACGGCATTCCGCGCGCAGCGCGACGCCATGGAGCACGCGCAACTGGCCTTGAAGAAGCTTGCCGCGCAGGCCCATGGCGAAGCGCTCACCCAGCTGCTGACGGCTTGGGAAAAGCGCGATCCTTCGCAGGTGCCCGGTACGCAGGAGCTGGGCTCGGGCGTGACACCTGCCGTGCGCGCCGCCTGGACCCAGGCGCTGTCGTCACCGCCGAAGGCTGATGCCGCTGAAGCGCTGCTGCGCCTGGAGATGGCGGCTGATGCACCGACGCCCGCTGAGCACATCTCGGCACGACGCATGCTGCAGTTGCAGTTGCTCACGCGCCGCAACGATCCTGCACCGGCCCAGACCTGGGGGCAGGATGCTGCGCGCGTGCTGGCCAGCGCCAGCGATGCCAGCAACGCCCGGCGTCTTCAGAATGCGCTCAAGGTGCTCCTGCGCAAATAGTTGGCTGGCTCTTGTATCAAAAACAAGCGCCCGAATGGGCGCTTTGTTTTTTGCAGTCTGGTAGGTGTGGCGTAGATCATCTGCAGACAGACAGCGCATGAATACTGCGCGCACGGCCATGGACTCGCCAAAACAAAAAAGCCGCTGCGGGTGCAGCGGCTTTTTAATGTTTGGTGCCCAGGAGAGGACTCGAACCTCCACGATGTTACTCGCTAGTACCTGAAACTAGTGCGTCTACCAATTCCGCCACCTGGGCTTTCAGTTCAGCCTCGAATTATAGGACAGGAATTTCGGGCTCCGGAGAATTTGAACGAATTTTTATGATGCGCCCGAGTTCGTCTTCGAGCATGCAGTTCACCGTCGAGACCTCCGGAAACAAAAAAGCCGCGGTCAAAAGACAGCGGCCGGGATATTTGTGAAAACCACGATGGGTTCTCGTTAAACTTGGTGCCCAGGAGAGGACTCGAACCTCCACGATGTTACTCGCTAGTACCTGAAACTAGTGCGTCTACCAATTCCGCCACCTGGGCATTTCAGGAAAGACTAAGATTGTATATCAAAAAAACGACCCCCGACGCGCAGTCTGCTGCGCACCTGTCTCAGGAGATTGAAGGCAGCGTGCAGGGGCACCGTGATGGACACGGTTTCGTCATCCGCGACGACGGCGATGGCGACATCTATATTCCCCCCAATGAAATGCGTGCGGTGTTGCACAAAGACCGTGTCCGCGTGCGCATCGTGCGCCAGGACCGCCGCGGCCGCCCCGAGGGCCGGGTGGTCGAGATCATCGAACGCCCACCGCAGCCACTTATTGGGCGCCTGCTGCAGGAAAGCGGTGTATGGCTGGTGGCGCCGGAAGACAAGCGCTACGGCCAGGATGTGCTGATCCCGAAAGGAGCCACTGGGACGGCGAAGCCCGGCCAGGTGGTGGTGGTCGAATTGACAGAGCCGCCCGCGCTTTTTGGCCAGCCGGTGGGGCGCATCACCGAAGTGCTCGGCGAGGTCGATGACCCGGGCATGGAGATCGAAATTGCGGTGCGCAAATACGGCGTGCCACACGAGTTCTCGGCCGAGTGCCTGGCTCAGGCGAAGGAGCTGCCCGACAAGGTGCGCGCCCCAGACAAGAAACGCCGTGTGGATCTGACCGACGTGCCCCTGGTCACTATCGACGGCGAAGATGCGCGCGACTTCGACGATGCCGTCTACTGCGAGCCCGCCAAGGTCGGCCGCAGCAAGGGCTGGCGCCTGCTGGTGGCCATTGCAGACGTGAGCCACTATGTGGAGACGGGCAGCGCCATCGACATCGACGCGTATGACCGGGCCACCAGCGTGTACTTCCCGCGGCGCGTGATCCCCATGCTGCCCGAAAAGCTCAGCAACGGGCTTTGCTCGCTCAACCCCGAGGTCGAGCGCCTGTGCATGGTCTGCGACATGCTGGTCACCGCCAAGGGCGAGGTGCATGCGTACCAGTTCTACCCTGCCGTGATGTTCAGCCACGCGCGCTTCACCTACACCGAGGTAGCTGCCATCCTGGCCAACACGCGTGGCCCCGAGGCCAGCAAGCGCAAGGATCGCGTCAAGGACCTGCTCAACCTGCACGACGTGTACCGCGCCCTGCTTATTGCACGCCAGGCGCGTGGCGCGGTGGACTTTGAAACCACCGAGACGCAGATCGTGTGCGATGAGAACGGCCGCATTGAAAAGATCGTGCCGCGCACCCGCAACGATGCGCACAAGCTGATCGAAGAAGCCATGCTGGCCGCCAACGTGTGCAGTGCCGACTTCATCGCCCAGGGCGGACAACCCGGCCTGTTCCGTGTGCACGAAGGCCCCACGCCCGAGAAGCAGGAAATCCTGCGCAACTACCTCAAGGCCATGGCCGTGGGCATGACGATTGGGGACGACCCCAAGCCCGGTGATTTCCAGGCGATCGCCACGGCCACCAAGGACAGGCCCGACGCGCAGCAGATCCACACCATGCTGTTGCGTTCCATGCAGCAGGCCATCTACACGCCTGTCAACAGCGGCCACTTCGGGCTGGCTTTCGAGGCGTACACGCACTTCACCAGCCCGATCCGGCGGTACCCCGATCTGCTGGTGCACCGTGTCATCAAGGCCATCCTGAACCGCACCAAGTACGCGCTGCCTTCGCTGCCGACCCCGGGCGAGGCCCATGCCAAGCTGGCCAAGCGGCTTGCGGCGCGTGTGGCAGCGCCCGGCACCAGGCCCCGCAAGGATGTGGCGCCTCCCAGCCGCGACACTCAGGCCTGGGAGGCCGCGGGCCTGCACTGCAGCGCCAACGAGCGCCGTGCCGACGAGGCCAGCCGCGATGTGGAGGCGTGGCTCAAGTGCAAGTACATGCGCGAGCACCTGGGCGAGGAGTACAGCGGCGTGGTCAGTGCCGCCACCAGCTTCGGCATCTTCGTCACGCTCGACGCGATGTATGTCGAGGGTCTGGTGCACATCACCGAGCTCGGCGGCGAATACTTCAAGTTCGACGAGGCCCGCCAGGAGCTGCGGGGCGAGCGCACCGGCATTCGCTACGCCATCGGCGCACGGGTGCGGGTGCAGGTCAGCCGCGTGGACCTGGACGGCCGCAAGATTGATTTCCGCCTTGTGCGGGAGGGCGAGGAGCTGCTGGGCCGGGCATTGAAGGACAAGGGCGTGGGCCCCGATGGCGCCGGCGGCGGCTCGCGCAAGACGACCGGCGGTCGGTCTTCAGGACGCAAGGCAGATAAGAGTGCCGCGCCCTCTGCCACCGAACAGGCCGGCCTCTCGCGCGAGCGTGCTGCGCGCTCGCCGATCCAGTCGCTCAAGGCCTCGGTGAAGAAGGCGGTGGCGGGCAAGTCCAGCAAGGGCAAGGCTCGCAAGCCGCGCAGGGGTTGAGCGAAGCCTGTGCTGCCCAGGCATCCTTTGCTTTAAATGCTATAAAAATTATAGCTATAAGTGCAATTAGCGCCTGGGCTATCGACTGTTTTGGCTCAATTTTGGCTGGTTTGACCCTCCGAGCGACCCGACGTCGTCGAGGAAGCGCGCATACCGGTTGGCCGTCTCTGCCGGAGCTTCCATCATGGGCAGGTGGCCGATGCCGGGCAGGGCGGTGATGCGCGCGCGAGGCAAAAGCGTCTGCACGGTAGACAGCCCCGAACGGTCGAACACCCGGTCGCTGTCGCCCCACATCACCAGCGTCGGAGAATTTTGCAGTTGGCCCAGGTGCTGCTGCAGCAGATAGCGGTCCTTGAGCTGCGCATCCCACACACGGGCATTGGATGTGGCGTTGCGCAGCGCCTCCTGTTGGGTTGCATGCAGGATGGGGTAGGGCAGAAACGGACGCTTTTCAAACACCAGAGCCATCATCGCGCTGAAGGCGGCGGCATCGTGGGCAACCAGCGGGCGCTGGCCCGCATCGATGAGGCGGTCCATGGTGCTGGGCTGCGGCGACCGGATACCGTGCGGCGCACCGATGAAGGCCACGCTGGCCACGCGCTCAGGGTGCGCCAGGGCGAACAAGGCAGTTATTGTGCCGCCCATCGAGTTGCCCGCAAGGTGAACGCGCTGCAAACCCAGAGCGTCGAGGAATGCACCAAGCCGCCGCACATGCGCCGCGTAGTCGTAGGCTTCGTCGTCCCGCCGCGTGCTTTCGCCAAAGCCCGCAATGTCGGGCGCGATGACCCGGTATTGCCCCGTGAGCGGGCGTGCAAAATCCACCCAGTGGTCCTTTTCCGCAAAAATGCCGTGCAGCAGGATGATGGGTACGTCGTTACCACCGCTGCTGCCAGGGGCAAAGCGGCTGGCAACGGAGCTGGCCGATGGGGTGGTGTCAAGGTAGTGCACGGTGTGCCTTGCTACCTCGACGGTTTTTTCCTCCATGCCTGACAAGCTCCGATTGAGCTGGAGCAGAGGCTCCCGGAACAGCGACGGGGCACCGTAGTACAGCCCGGCAAGGATGCACACGATCAGGGTGGCGGCAACGGACATGGCAATGCGTTTCAAGGGGCGGTCTCCAGAATGACGGGTGTGTGGGTGTGCGCCGCGCTTTCGCGCGAGGCAATGGCAATCCTTCGCAGCGCACGGCTGCCTTGTGACGGGGCCGGGCGAGGTTATGGGCATCCCCGGGAAAAAACTTGCACGTTTGGGCTATGTCGACACGCAACACACTGACCCTGGGCACTGACCGCGCCCTGTACTTGGGCGATATCCCCGCCACAGGGTGGCACTGCCATGCCTCGCCCGTGTTGCTGATCGGCTTGTCGGGCCGGTTTGCCGTGCATTGGGGGGCGGGCCGGGTGGATACCTGCCGCAGCGCGTTGATTGACACCGGCGTGCCGCATGTGTTTGACCCGCGGGGCGAGACGGTCGCCCTGGTGTACATGGAGCCGGATTCGCGTGAGGCGCGTGGCCTGCGGGGCTTGTTCCACCAGCAGGGGGGCGTGGTGCTGGATGTGGCGGCCCCGGTGGGGGCGCGCAGCGCCATCGAGGGCTATCTGCGCCACTTCGATCTGCCGGCCCTGCTGCGCTGCCCGCCGGACTTTGATGCAGCCCCGCTGGACGCGCGCGTTTTGGGCAGTCTGCGCTTGCTGCGCAGCCCGCAGGGGCTGGCCGGTCCGAGGCTGCGGCGCGACATGCTGGCCGCAGAGGTCGCGCTCTCGGCCTCGCGCTTCAACCATCTGTTTCGCGCCGAAATGGGTGTGAGCCTGCGCAGCTACCGTGTGTGGTCGCAGGTGCGTCTGGCCATGGCGGGACTGGCTGTGAGCCCGCGCCTGACCGACGCGGCGCTCCATGGTGAGTTTGCCGATTCGGCGCACTTCAGCCGCATGTTCCGGCAGACATTTGGCATGACGCCTTCGAGTGTGCTGCGGCCACTCAAAGATGTCACGCTGCTGGGGTAGTCGCGTTCATCCCGCACCGCTGCGCTCCGGCTCACTTTCGCGCTGTCAACCGCCCACGCGCCGCGCCAGCGCACTCGCGGTCAAGGCCAGCCCTTGAGGCCAGTCGTCAGCGGCTTGGCCATGCAGGTAGACCGCATCACGGGCGGCGTGTACTGCGCTGTCGCCCGCGGCCAGGCGGGCTCCCACCATGCCTGCCAGCACATCGCCGGTGCCAGCGGTGGCCAGGCGCGCATTGCCGGTGGGGTTGATGGCGGGCGCGCCACCTGGCGAAGCGATCACGGTGCCCGAACCCTTGAGCACCGCCATACACTGGAAGGCGTCTGCCAGTTGCTGCGCAGTGCCCAGCCGGTCGCCCTGGACCTGTGCGGTGGTCAGCCCCAGCAGGCGTGCGGCCTCCAGGGGGTGGGGTGTGAGCACCGTCGGCAGCCCGCGCTGGCGGCGCGCCGCCACCAACTCCCGCAGGCCTCGGGTGGTGGCAATAGCGTTGAGCGCATCGGCATCCAGCACCAGGCGGGCCGCGCGGGTGATGACGGCGGGCAGCACCGGCGTGACAGCCTGCCCGCCGCCGCAGCCGCAGACGACGGTGAGGTCTTCCAGCACCAGCGCGCCCATCTGGCGGAACATCAGTTCGGGCTGCTGCGCATCCAGTTGCAAGTGGCCGTCGTCCAGTAGCGCCACCAGTACTCGCCCCGCGCCGCTGTGCAAGGCGGCCGATGCAGCCAGCAGGGCCGCGCCGGTCATACCCATGCCGCGTGCGGCCAGGCCTTCGCCGCCCACCACGGCCACATCACCGTAGCTGCCCTTGTGGCTGGCATGGGCGCGGGCCGGGGGCTCTGGCGGGGCGCTCAGCCACGCATCGGCTGGCGCATGCCCGTGCGTTGCCGTGTCAATGCCCAGGTCATCCAGCCACACCTGCCCGGCAGCGTCGCGCCCGCTGGCGGTAAACAGGCCGGGTTTGAGGGTGAGCAGGCTCAGGGTGTGGTGGCCCGCGCCAGGGCCTGCGGGTTCTGCGGGCGCAAAGCCGGCTGCGAACTGGCCGGTGTCGGCATCGAGACCGCTGGGTACATCCACGGCCAGCAGGGGGGTACCGCTCGCCTGCAGGGCCCGCAATGCCTGAAGGCACTGCTGCATGCGGCCATCCAGCGGGCGCGGTGGCACTTGGCGTGCGGACGAGATGCCGATGCCCAGCAGTGCGTCAATGCACAGGTCATCGCGTGTAAGGTCTTGCGGCGGGCTGTCTGCCCACTCGACACCGGCTGACAGTGCGCGCGCCCACGAGGCGCGTGCATCGGCGGGGGCGGCTTCAGGCTGCCCGAGCCAGGTCACCACCACGCGCCGGCCATGCTGGCGCAGGTGCATGGCTGCCTCCAGCCCGTCTCCGCCGTTGTTGCCTGGGCCGCACGTGATCCATACCGTGCGGGCGTGCGGTGCCAAAGCCATCGCCAATCGGGCCACCGCCCAACCTGCCCGTTGCATCAGTGTGTGTGCGGTCAGCGTGCGGGCGGCAGCTTGCTCCAGCGCGCGGGTGGACGCGGAGCTGAACAGCGGGTAGGCCTGGGTAGAGCGGATGGGGTGCATGACGGCGGTGGGGGTAATGCGTTGTGCGCTGGCGCTGCACATTGCTGTGCAGGGGCTGGCAGGGTCGGCCCTGCCTCTGCATTTTGCGCCGGGCCGCATCGCTGCTGACGACGGGAAGGTACACATCGCGTACCCCCATGTTCCTACCCAGTGCGCGCGGCCTGCAACGCAGAGGTGTCCGTGGTGCGGGCTTGGCGTAGCACCCCTCAGAACTTGCGCAGTCCGAGGCCGTCCAGCGAGATCTCGGGCGCCCGCTGCGCCACCAGGTCGGCCACGGCGCGTGCGCTGCCGCAGGCCAGGGCCCAGCCATTGCCCCCGTGGGCCAGGTTGAGCCACAGGCCCGGGACGCCGCTGGCGCCGATCACCGGGGCGCCGTCGGGCATTGCCACCCGCGCGCCGCGCCAGATCTGCAGGCCGGTGGAGAGTTGAGCGCCCCCCGGAAACCAGTCGTTGAACGCACGGTAGAGGCGCTGCAGGGTGGGCGCATGGTGCTCCGCTGTTGGCCCGGCCAGTTCAGCGCCGCCCGCGATGCGCACCCGTTGCCCCAGGCGTGTGATGCTGATCTGCTGTGCCACATCGATCACGCTGGCCACCGGTGCATGCGTGGCTTCGCGCAGGGGCGCGCTCACGGTGTAGCCATGCACGGCGGCTACCGGCAACGCCAGGCCCAGCGGGCCCATCAGCGTTGCCGGAGCAGCCCCGGTGCACAGCACGACAGCGTCAAAGCGCCGGGGCTCGGCATCGCCGCGCACTGTGATCGCCACGGGGTTGGTGCTGATGCGCTCGACGGCTGCGTTGAATTCAAAGGTCACGCCCGACCCCTGGATGCCCTGGCGCAGCAGCTGGCCGAACAGGCGGCAGTTGCCTGCGCTGGCTGCGGGCAGGTGCAGGGCGGCGACCAGCGGGGTGTCAGGGCACAGGCCGGGCTCGAGCTTGCGCGCGGCTTCGGGCGTGATCTCGTGCACCGCGTTGCCGGTGTCGCGCAGGGTCTGCAAGGCAGGCTGGATGGCGGCCAGCTCGGCCTCGGTGCGCAGCAGCAGCAGGCGCCCTGTGGTGCCCTCGAAATCCAGGTCGTGCAGCGCGGCGATGGCCTCCAGCCGGGTCTGGCTGTACCGGGCAAGCGCCTCCAGTGCCACGGCCGGGGCCGTGTTGCGGCGCGACGCCTGGCGCCAACGCCGCAGCCACGCCAGATGCGGCAGGCTCATGCCCACGCTCATGCGCAGGCTGGCCTGGGCGCCCCACAGGCGCAGCGGCTGCCCGAAGCCGGGCAACGCCCAGGGGCTGGTCAGCAATGGCGCCAGCAGGCTGCCGGTGGCAAAGCTGGCCTCCTCGGCGGCGGCGCCGCGCTGCTCAAAAACGGTGATCTCATGGCCATCCCTGGCCAGTTCGTACGCGGTGGTCACGCCGGCAATCCCGGCGCCCACGATGGCGATCTTCATGAATTTATGGTCTTTTTGGCCTGTAGCGCTTGATTATCAAGCCCTGGCAGCTATTGTTTTTGTAGTACTTGTTCGATTTGCAGGCCAATGTTCAGCACGGCGTCATCGCGCAGCGCGCCGTGCCATACCATGAAGCCCACAGGCAGTTCGCCCGGTACATGGCAGGGCAGCGAAAGCGCGCAGCCATCGAGCAGGTTGATGGCGCTGGTGTTGCGCAGCAGCAGGGCGTTGACGCGGAAGAACTCGGCATCGCGGGCTGCGTCCTGGTGCGGGTCGCGGCCATCCGCCGGTGCCACATCAGCGATGATCGGCGCGACGATGGGCACCGTGGGCGACAGCAGCGCATCGTAGCCGCCGATGGCGTCTTGCATGGCCGCGATCCAGGCTTGCCGCTCGCGCAGCAGATCAATGTATTCCCAGGCCATCAGCGTGCCGCCTTTTTCGATGCGGGCGCGCACGCGGGGGTCGTACTGGCTGGCGCTGCGGGCCAGCAACGGCCGGTGCCATGCAAATGCCTCAGGGGCAGAAAACCCGTAGGCGGGTTGCTGCGCCACGGTCGGCAGGTCGATCATCTCGATGCTGGCGCCAGCTGCGCGCAGCGCATTGAGCGTCCTCTCGAAGGCCTGCGCCACGGTGGCGTCCAGCCCATCAAGGAACACCTGCCGCGGTACTGCCAGGCGGTATTGGGCCAGAGGTGCCAGGCTGCGCGTCACCTCCCGTGCCGCGAGCACTTCATGCACTACGATGGCGTCGCGCACGCTGCGTGTGATAGCGCAGGCGGTGTCGAGTGTGGTGGAAAGGGGTACCGCACCCTGGGTGGGCACCAGGCGCGCTGTGCTCTTGAAGCCCACTACGCCGTTGAGGGCGGCAGGGATGCGGATGGACCCGCCCGTGTCCGACCCCAGTCCCACAAATGCGGCTCCAGTGGCCACCGAAACGGCTGCCCCTGACGATGAGCCGCCTGGTACCCGGCCCGGGCCGGGAAGTGCGCCGGTACGAGCGTCCCAGGCCGCAGGTGTGCCGTAGTGCGGATTCACACCCACACCCGAAAAAGCGAACTCCACCATGTTGGTGCGGCCAATGATGGCGGCACCCGCCGCCTTCAGGCGCGCTACGGCGGGGCTGTCGGCCAACGCGGCTGGCGCATCGGCCAGAACCGTCGAGCCCGCGGGCGTGGGCTGGCCAGTGATGTCAAACAGGTCCTTGACGGAGACCGCCAGCCCCGCCAGCGGAAGGCGGGCCGCTCCGGTTTGCGCCGCTTCATTGCGGGCTGAATCGAACAGGGTGCGTACGAAGCTGTGGGCATTGCGGGGCGCCTGCGCGGCCTCGATGCAGTGCTCCATTTCGGCGCTGGCCGTGGTGGCTCCGTCGTGCATGCGGTCGCGGGTGGCGGTCAAGTCGGAAAGCATGGGCGTGCTACAATCTTTGGGTTTTGCTGGGTGCTGCGGCACGTGCCGACCGGCTTGTCCGGTCAAGGCGCAGTGATCTTGCGGTGGTGTTGCATTTGTGCGGTTCACGGCATTGTCGCCGTCCTGATCGCAACGCTGGCAAAGCAATCGCAAACCAGTCCCGTCAAGGTGTTGTGCTTTGGGTTTTTAGACCCTGGCGCAAATATTGGGGCTGGATTTTAGACCCAACCTTTGGAGTATTTTTATGTCCGTTACCATGCGCGAAATGCTGGAAGCCGGTGTCCACTTCGGTCACCAGACCCGCTTCTGGAACCCCAAGATGGCTCCGTACATCTTCGGCCACCGCAACAAGATTCACATCATCAACCTGGAAAAGTCGCTGCCACTTTTCCAGGAAGCCCAGAAGTTCGCCAAGCAGCTCGCTGCCAACCGCGGCACGATCCTGATGGTCGGCACCAAGCGCCAGGCCCGCGAAATCCTGTCGACCGAAGCGCAACGCGCTGGCGTGCCTTTCGTGGACCAGCGCTGGCTGGGCGGCATGCTGACCAACTTCAAGACGGTCAAGACTTCGATCAAGCGTCTCAAGGACATGAAGGCCCAGCAAGAAGCTGGCCTCGATAGCCTGAGCAAGAAGGAGCAGCTGACGTTCTCCCGCGAGATCGAAAAGCTGGAAAAGGACATCGGCGGCATCCAGGACATGGCTGCACTGCCAGACGCAATCTTCATCATCGACGTGGGCTTCCACAAGATCGCCGTGGCCGAAGCCAAGAAGCTGGGCATTCCGCTGATCGGCGTGGTGGATACCAACCACTCGCCCGAAGGCATCGACTATGTGATCCCCGGTAACGACGACTCGGCCAAGGCCGTGACGCTGTACGCCCGTGGCATCGCTGACGCGATCATCGAAGGCCGCGCCAACGCCGTGAACGAAGTCGTGAAGGCCGCTACGGCTGAAAGCACCGACGAATTCGTGGAAGTGCAAGAAGCCGCTGCCTGATAGCCCGGCTGCGCGATCCGTCGCGAACAAAAGCGGGGCCCCTGGTGAGCCCCCTTTTTTTTAGCCCGAATCTGAACCCGCTGAACTGAATACTGAAGGAATAAAGATGGCTGCAATTACAGCAAGCATGGTTGCCGAACTGCGTGGCAAGACCGACGCTCCGATGATGGAATGCAAGAAGGCCCTGACGGAAGCCGATGGCGACATGGCCAAGGCCGAAGAGCTGCTGCGCGTCAAGCTCGGCACCAAGGCCGGCAAGGCTGCTTCGCGCATCACCGCTGAAGGCGTGGTTGCCAACTACATCGACGGCACCACGGGCGCCCTGGTCGAAGTCAACAGCGAAACCGACTTTGTTTCCAAGAACGACAGCTTCATCGCCATGGCCAACGCCGCGGCCAAGCTGGTGGCTCTGCACAACCCTGCCGATGTGGCAGCCCTGGGCGCGCTGCCCTACGAGCAAGACAGCTTCGGCCCCACGCTGGAAGACGTGCGCAAGGGCCTGATCGGCAAGATCGGCGAGAACATGTCGTTCCGCCGCTTCAAGCGCTTCAGCGGTTCCAGCCTGGCTGCGTACCTGCACGGTTCGCGCATTGGCGTGGTCGTCGAGTTCGACGGTGACGCCGCTGCCGCCAAGGACGTTGCCATGCACGTGGCCGCCATGAAGCCCGTGGCCCTGACCAGCGCCGACGTGCCTGCCGACCTGATCGCCAAGGAGCGCTCGGTGGCTGAAGGCAAGGCCGATGAAGCCAACAAGGAACTCGTGGCCGCTGGCAAGCCAGCCCAGAGCGCCGAGATCACGGCCAAGCGCATCGACGGCGCTGTGCAGAAGTACCTCAAGGAAGTCTCGCTGGCCGACCAGGTCTTCGTGAAGGCTGCCGACGGCAAGCAGACCGTGGCCCAGATGCTCAAGGCCGCCAACACCAACGTGAAGGGCTTCACCCTGTACGTGGTCGGCGAAGGCATCGAGAAGAAGGTCGACGACTTCGCAGCCGAAGTGGCTGCCCAGGTGGCTGCTGCCAAGGCCGCTGCCTGATTTTTGCTAGAACCCCCGACCCCCGACACACTTTGGAGAAATCGCCCATGACCACCGCCGCACCAGCTCACAAGCGCATCCTGCTCAAGCTGTCTGGTGAGGCGTTGATGGGCGACGATGCCTTCGGCATCAACCGCGCGACCATCGTGCGGATGGTGGAGGAAATCGCTGAAGTGACCCGCCTGGGCGTCCAGGTGGCGGTCGTGATTGGCGGGGGCAATATTTTCCGCGGTGTGGCCGGCGGTTCCGTCGGCATGGACCGTGCCACCGCCGACTACATGGGCATGCTGGCGACCGTGATGAACGCGCTGGCCCTGGCCGATGCGATGGACAAGCAGGGCCTGGTCGCCCGCGTGATGTCGGCCATTGCCATCGAGCAGGTGGTTGAGCCGTACGTGCGACCCAAGGCGCTGCAGTACCTCGAAGAAGGCAAGGTAGTCGTGTTTGCTGCCGGTACGGGCAACCCGTTCTTCACCACTGACACCGCTGCAGCATTGCGCGGCGCCGAAATCGGTGCCGAGCTGGTGCTCAAGGCCACCAAAGTAGACGGCGTCTATACTGCCGACCCGCAAAAAGACCCCACCGCCACGCGCTACACGAAGCTCAGCTTTGATGAGGCGATGTCGCGCAACCTGGGCATCATGGACGCCACCGCCTTTGCGCTGTGCCGTGACCAGAAGCTGCCGGTGAAGGTGTTTTCGATCATCAAGCACGGCGCGCTCAAGCGCGTGGTGATGGGCGAGGACGAGGGAACGCTGGTCTACGCCTGATGCCGACCATGCCATGAAGCTGCCTCGCCAGGGGCGGCGCTTCACCCACGAGGAGAGAACATGCCGATTGCCGATATCAAGAAGACTGCCGAAACGAAGATGGATCAGTCCATCGCCGCGTTCAAGAACAACCTGCAGAAAATCCGCACCGGCCGGGCCAATCCGTCGCTGCTGGACACCGTCCAGGTCGAATACTACGGCTCGCTCGTGCCGCTGAGCCAGGTTGCCAATGTGGCCCTGATCGACTCGCGCACGATCAGCGTGCAGCCCTGGGAAAAGGGCATGGGCGCCAAGATCGAAAAGGCCATCCGCGAAAGCGATCTGGGCCTGAACCCGGCCTCGATGGGCGACTTGATCCGCGTCCCCATGCCGCCCATGAGCGAAGAGCGTCGCAAGGAAATGACCAAATTGGCCCGCAACGAAGGCGAAAGCGCGAAGATCGCCATCCGTAACCTGCGCCGCGATGCCAATGAATCGGTCAAGAAGCTCGTCAAGGACAAGCTCGCGTCTGAAGATGACCAGAAGCGCGCCGAAACCGAAGTCCAGAAGTTCACCGACAAGCACATTGCCGAGGTGGACGCGCTGGTAGCTGCCAAAGAGCAGGAAATCATGGCGGTCTGAGCGTCCTGCTACGGATGCTGTTCGCCCTACATGTCTAGTTCTCCGGTGGTGCCACACCACATCGCCATCGTCATGGATGGCAACGGCCGCTGGGCCACGCGGCGTTTTTTGCCGCGCCTGGCGGGCCACAAACAAGGAGTGGATTCGCTGCGCCGCTGTGCCCGCGCCTGCGTGCAGCGCGGCGTGTCGGTCCTCACCGTCTTCGCTTTCTCGTCCGAAAACTGGAACCGGCCAGCCGACGAGGTGTCGGGCCTGATGGAACTGCTGGCCATGGCACTGGCTCGCGAGGTGCCCCAGCTGCGTGCGGATGGCGTGCGCCTGCATTTTGTAGGCGAGCGGGCTGGGCTGTCGTCCAAGGTCGTCGAAGGTCTGGCGCAGGCCGAGGTAGCGACTGCGCACAACACCCGCCTGGTGCTGAACGTGTGCTTCAACTACGGCGGCCGATGGGACATTGCCCAGGCGGCGGCTGCGTTGGCAGCCAGCGGTGAGCCGATCACCGAGGCGAGCCTTCATGCAGCAATGGGCATGGCCCATGTGCCCGATCCTGATCTTGTCATCCGCACCGGCGGTGAAATGCGCATCAGCAATTTCCTGTTGTGGCAGGCCGCATACTCCGAGCTGTATTTCAGTGACCGCCTCTGGCCCGACTTCGACGAAGCGGCGCTGGATGAAGCGATCGCTGCGTATGCCGGCCGCGAGCGCCGCTTCGGCAAAACCTCCGAACAGATCCTGTCCGCGCATCCAGCTTCGGTGCCGGGCTGAAAGGCCCCGTCATGCTTTTACAGCGCGTCATCACCGCCATCGTTTTGCTGGCCATCCTCCTGCCCGCGCTTTTCTACGCATCGCCCGTGCCGTTCATGGCGGTGGTGCTGGTGCTCATGGCGGCTGGCGCCTGGGAGTGGGGGCGCCTGAGCGGGTTGGGCCAGGCTGGCTCGGTCGCGGTGGGCGCAGCCTGCGTTGCACTGTGCGCTGTGTCTTGGTCGCTGGGCTGGACCGACCGGCCCTTGCCAGCCTTGTGGATTGCGGGCGGCGGGCTGTGGGTGCTGGCCACTGCGTGGCTGCTGCGCGCCGGTGTACCCGGCTGGGCGCGGATTCCGTCGGCGCTGAGGCTGGTGGCGGGTGTGCTTGCGCTCTGGCTGGCGTGGCTGGCAGCGGTGCAGGCCCGCAAGATCGGGATCAACTTTCTGCTGTCGGTGCTCGTGCTGGTGTGGGTGGCCGACATCTTTGCCTACTTTGCAGGCCGCGCCTTTGGCCTGCGCTTCACCAAGAACAAACTGGCTCCGTCCATCAGCCCTGGCAAAAGCTGGGAGGGTGTATGGGGTGGCCTCGCCGGCGTGATGGTGCTGGCGTTCGCCTGGGTGGCTGCCGACGCGCACTGGCAGGCCGAAGTGGGCAGCTTCTACTCGCGCCTGGCACAGCAGGGCTGGTGGCTGCTGCTGGTGGCTGCGCTGTTCATGGTTGCCATGAGCGTCTGCGGAGATCTGGTGGAGTCGCTGATCAAGCGCAGTGCGGGCGTGAAGGACAGCAGCGCGCTGCTGCCGGGCCACGGTGGTGTGCTAGACCGTGTGGATGCACTGCTGCCGACGCTGCCTCTGGCCATGATGCTGACTAGCCTGACAACGCCGCTATGAAAAAGACAAGACTGACCGTTCTGGGATCTACAGGCTCGATTGGCACGAGCACGCTGGACGTGGTCTCGCGCCACCCGGAGCGCTTTGAGGTGTTTGCGCTCAGCGCGGCCACCCAGGTGGACCTGATGTTGGCGCAATGCGCTCAGTTCCGCCCGCGTTACGCAGTGATGGCGAGTGCACCCCATGCGGCAGTGCTGGCGGAGAAAATCAAGTCAAATGGGCTTGAAGTCGAGGTAATCCAATCCTCTGATGCTATTGAATTAATAGCATCTCATGAGGAGGTCGATGCCGTGATGGCGGCCATTGTGGGTGCTGCAGGGCTGGCACCTTGCCTGGCCGCCGCGCGGGCGGGCAAGCGCCTGTTGCTGGCCAACAAGGAAGCCCTGGTCGTGGGCGGCGCGCTGTTCATGCAGACCGTGCGGGACGGCGGCGCGACGCTGCTGCCCATCGACAGCGAGCATTCGGCCATCTTCCAGTGCCTGCCCGAGGACCCCTCCACCTGGGCAAGCCGGGTGGACAGCATCCTGTTAACGGCCTCTGGCGGGCCGTTCCGGCAGCGTGACCCGGCCACCTTGTCGGCCATCACGCCCGAGCAGGCCTGCGCGCATCCCAATTTTTCGATGGGCCGCAAGATTTCGGTGGACTCCGCCACCATGATGAACAAGGCGCTCGAAGTCATCGAGGCACGCTGGCTGTTTGACCTGCATCCGGACCAGATCAAGGTCGTGATTCACCCGCAGCAAATCATCCATTCGATGGTGCAGTTCAAGGATGCATCCATCCTGGCCCAGCTGGGTACGCCCGACATGCGCGTGCCGATTGCCTGCGGTCTGGCCTGGCCTGAGCGCATCGAGAGCGGCGCAAGCCGGCTCGATTTCTCGAAGCTCGGCGCGCTGGCGTTCGAGGACGCCGACGCCGTGCGCTTTCCTGGCCTGCACCTTTCGTGGCAGGCCCTGAAAGCGGCGGAGGGGACAACGGCCGTGCTCAATGCAGCCAATGAAGTGGCGGTCGGTGCGTTTTTGGCGGGCAAGTTGCGGTTTGACCATATACATGCCGTCAACCTTGCAACTTTGGATGCCGTATCGCCCTCCAAGCCCGATTCGCTCGAATCGCTGCTCGATCTGGACGCGCTGGCCCGCACTGCGGCTACGGGCGCTGCAGAGCGTCTGGCAGCCTGAGCCCACCGAACGCGGGTACCTGTTCCATGCTTCTCACCATCGCCGCTTTTGTCGTCGCCCTGGGCCTGCTGATTGCCGTGCATGAATACGGCCACTACCGGGTGGCGGTGGCATGCGGCGTGAAGGTGCTGCGCTTTTCGGTCGGCTTCGGGCGGCCGCTGCTGCGCTGGCAGCCCAAGGGTTCGCCCACCGAATTCGTGATCGGTGCGTTTCCGCTGGGCGGCTATGTGCGCATGCTGGACGAGCGCGAGGCACCTGTGGAGCCGCACGAGCGGCATCTGGCGTTCAACACCCAGCCGCTCAAGGCGCGGGCCGCCATCGTGGCTGCGGGCCCGCTGGCCAACTTGCTGCTGGCCGTGCTGTTGTACTCGGTGGTCAACTGGAACGGCGTTCAGGAACCCAAGGCGGTGCTGGCCAGCCCCGTGATCGGCTCCATCGCCCACAGCGCCGGACTGCGCGGCGGTGAACTGGTCGAACGCGCAGCGCTCGGCTCGGATGAGCTCGAAGAAGTGCGTTCGTTTGAAGACCTGCGCTGGCTGCTGACGCGCGGTGCGCTGGAGGGTGACCTGACACGTCTCGAAGTGCGGGCGCAGGGTTCGTCTGCAGTGCGTGAGCTGGTTCTCGACATGTCCACCATCCACAGCCGGGAGGCCGACGCGCAGTTGTTCCGCAAGATCGGCATCCTCGGGCCCTGGACGCGCCCCGTTCTGGGTGAAGTCATGCCGCAGGGCGCAGCCGCCCGCGCCGGGCTTCGCCAGGGTGATGTGGTCCTGAGGATTGGTACGACCGACGTGGTGGACGGGCAGCAATTGCGCGAGCTGATCCGCCAGTCGGTCAAGGGGAATGCATCGGTCACCCAGCCCTGGCGCATCGAGCGCGGTGGACAGACCCTGATGGTTGATGTGGCGCCCGAGGCGCAGACGGACCAGGGCGTGACAGTTGGCCGCATCGGCGCGTACGTGGGTACTCCGCCCGAATTTGTCACGGTGGACTACGGATTTTTCGAGGGTGCCTGGGCCGGTGTCGTGAAGACATGGGATGTATCTGTCCTCACGCTGCGCATGATGGGGCGCATGGTGATCGGGGAAGCATCGCTCAAGAACCTCAGCGGCCCCCTCACCATTGCCGACTATGCGGGCCGGTCGGCCAGCATGGGAATCAGCCAGTATCTGGTGTTCCTGGCCCTCATCAGCGTGAGCCTGGGGGTGCTGAACCTGCTGCCGCTGCCGGTCTTGGACGGAGGGCACCTGATGTATTATCTTTGGGAAGGCGTGACCGGCAAGGGCGTGTCGGATGCATGGATGGAGCGCCTGCAACGCGGTGGCGTTGCCGTGCTGATCCTCATGATGTCCATTGCCCTGTTCAATGATGTCACCCGGCTTTTTGGCTAACCCTTTTGCCGCGCTTGCAACCCAACGGCGGCTCCAGCTTCATTCATGAAAAAACACATCAATCGCCTGGGCGTGCGTACCGCATCAGCCGTTGCAGCCATGGTTTTTGCCGCCAGCGCGGCCTGGGCTCTGGAGCCTTTCAAGGTGCAGGACATCCGCGTCGAAGGCCTGCAGCGCGTGGAGCCGGGCACGGTGTTCGCGTCCATGCTATTGCGCGTCGGTGACGATTACAACGATGAAAAGGGCGCGGCTGCCATCCGTGCGCTGTTTGCGCTGGGTCTGTTCAAGGATGTGCGACTGGAAGCCAGCGGAAACGTGCTGGTCGTGGTGGTGGAAGAGCGCCCGACCATTGCCGACGTTGACTTTGCTGGAGCTCGCGAGTTCGACAAGGATGCACTCAAGAAGGCCATGCGTGATGTCGGCCTGACTGAAGGCCGGCCTTACGACAAGGCCATGACCGACCGGGCCGAGCAAGAACTCAAGCGCCAGTACATCAACAAGAGCCTTTACGGCGTCGAGGTGGTGACCACGGTGACGCCGATTGAGCGCAACCGTGTGAACCTCACGTTCACCGTCGTCGAAGGCGAGCCCGCCCGCATCAAGGAAGTACGTATCACAGGCAACAAGGCCTTCAGCGAATCCACGCTCAAGGGCCTCTTTGACCAGGACACCGGTGGCTGGCTCAGCTGGTACACCAAGTCCGACCGCTATTCCCGGGCGAAGCTCAATGCCGACCTCGAAACCCTGCGTTCGTACTACCTGCAGCGTGGTTATCTTGAATTCCGTGTGGAGTCCACGCAGGTCGCCATCTCCCCCGACAAGCAGGCCATTTCCATCACCGTGAACGTGTCCGAGGGCGAGCGCTTTGTGGTCTCCGGGGTCAAGCTCGAAGGCAACTACCTCGACCGCGAAGACGAGTTCAAGTCGCTGGTCACCATCCGCGCAGGCGAGCCCTACAACGCCGACCAGGTGGCCGAAACGACCAAGGCGTTTTCGGAGTATTTCGCCCGCTTCGGCTTTGCATTTGCGCGCGTCGAAGCCGTGCCCGATGTGGACCGTGAAACCAACCGGGTGGTGCTGGTCCTCCAGGTCGAGCCGTCGCGCCGCGCCTACGTGCGCCGCATCAATGTCAGTGGCAACAATCGCACCCGCGACGAAGTGATCCGCCGCGAGTTCCGTCAGTACGAGGCTTCCTGGTACGACGGCGAAAAGATCCGCCTGTCGCGCGACCGTGTGGACCGCCTCGGCTACTTCACCGAAGTGAATGTGGAAACCCAGGAAGTGCCTGGCTCCCCTGACCAGGTCGATCTGGTATTGAACGTGGCTGAAAAGCCTACCGGCTCGCTGCAGATGGGTGTGGGCTTTTCCAGTGCAGAAAAGGCATCGCTTTCGTTCGGCATCAAGCAGGAAAACATCTTTGGCTCTGGCAACTACCTGGGCATTGATGTGAACACCAGCAAGTACCGCCGCACGCTGGTGTTCAGCACCACCGACCCGTACTTCACGGCTGATGGCGTCTCGCGGACGCTGGATGTGTACTACCGCACCGACAAACCGTATGAAGACCAGGGCGGCAATTACCAGCTCGTGACGACGGGCACGTCGGTACGATTTGGCGTGCCGTTCAGCGAGACGGATACGGTGTTCTTCGGTGGTGGCCTGGAGCAGACCCAGATCAAGGCCGGGACCAACATCCCCGCCACGTACCTGGCCTATGCCGACCAGTTCGGCGCGACCAGCACGTCCATCCCCCTGACCATTGGCTGGTCGCGTGATGACCGCGACAGCGCGCTGGCGCCCAATTCGGGCCGCTACCAGCGTCTGAACTCCGAGTGGTCGGTAGCCGGCGACGCCCGCTATGTTCGTGCCAATTACCAGTACCAGCAATACATCCCGTTGAACAAGCGCTTTACCGTGGCGTTCAACGGCGAGGTAGGCATCGGCAAGGGCATGAACGGCCGTCCGTTCCCCGTGTTCAAGAATTTCTATTCGGGCGGTCTGGGTTCGGTGCGTGGCTTTGACCAGGGCACGCTCGGCCCGCGTGATGTGACCGGCGCTTCGCTGGGCGGTCCCAAGAAGGTCACGCTGAACGCCGAATTGATCGCGCCGTTTCCAGGCGCCGGCAATGACCGCACCCTGCGGGTTTTCACTTTTGTCGACGTAGGCAATGTCTATGGCGAAAACGACAAGGTGAGCTTCAACGACATGCGGGCCTCGGTGGGCCTGGGTCTGAGCTGGATTTCCCCACTCGGCCCTCTGCGTCTGGCATTTGCGCAACCGGTGCGCAAGTTCGCCGGCGATAGAATCCAGAAACTGCAATTCCAGATTGGAACGTCTTTCTAATGAAATCCTTTTCCCGCCATTTCTCTTTGGCTCTGCTGCTCGGCACCGTCGCCCTGGCAGCTCCAGTGCAGGCACAAGCGCAAGAATTCAAGGCCGGTTTTGTCAATACAGACCGTATCTTCCGTGAGGCCAGCACCGCCAAGGCAGCCCAGGCCAAGCTCGAGCAGGAGTTCTCCCGCCGCGAGAAGGAACTGCTGGACATGGGCAACACCCTGAAGACGGCCAGCGAAAAGTTCGAGCGCGAGGCACCCACGATGGCCGAAAGCCAGCGCACCACGCGCCAGCGCCAGCTGGTGGACCAGGACCGCGAATTCCAGCGCAAGCGCCGCGAATTCCAGGAAGACCTGAGCGCCCGCAAGAACGAGGAACTGTCGGCTGTCCTGGAGCGCGCCAACAAGGTCGTCAAGCAGGTGGCCGAGGCCGAGAAGTACGACGTCATCCTGCAGGAAGCCGTGTACATCAACCCCAAGCACGACATCACCGACAAGGTGATCAAGGCGTTGAATGCCGCTGGCGGCAAGTGACATGGGTCAGCGCACGGCGGGTGGCGCGTGAGCTTGCTCCTGGGGCACATTGTTGATGCGCTCGGTGGTTCGCTGGAAGGTGGAGCGGTGCATGGCACCGCGATCACCCGGATAGCGCCACTGGAGGAAGCAGGGCCGGGAGACTTGAGTTTCCTGAGCAATCCACGCTACCAACAGCAACTGGCCGCCTCCCGGGCGGCCTGTGTCATTGTGGCGCCTGCAATGCGCGACGTTGCGCTGGCACGCGGGCCGTGCATCGTCGCCGACAACCCCTATGTGTACTTTGCACGCGCCACGCAGCTGTGGCGCCAGCACACGTCGCCTCGGGCCGCGGCCGGTATCCACGCCAGTGCGGTGGTGGACCCCGCGGCGCAAATTGACCCCACGGCCACCATCGGCCCGCTGTGCGTGATCGAACGCGGCGCCGTGGTGGGGCCAGGCACGGTGCTCAAGTCGCGGGTGACGGTAGGCGAAGACTGCCGCATTGGCGCCCGCTGCATCGTGCACGCGGGTGTGGTGATTGGCGCTGACGGGTTCGGGTTTGCGCCGGAGCACGGCCAGTGGGTCAAGATCGAGCAGCTCGGCGCCGTGCGCATCGGAGACGATGTCGAGATCGGTGCCAACACCTGCATCGACCGTGGCGCGCTGCAGGACACGGTGATCGAGGATGGCGTCAAGCTCGACAACCTGATCCAGGTGGGCCACAACGTGCGCATCGGCAAACACTCCGCCATGGCGGGCTGTGTGGGAATTGCGGGCAGTGCCACCATCGGCGCGCACTGCACGGTGGGAGGGGGCGCGATTGTCCTGGGGCATCTGGAGATGGCCGACAACGTGCACATCTCGGCAGCCACCGTGGTGACGCGGTCGCTGACGCGGCCTGGTCAGTACACCGGCATGTTTCCCATCGACGACAATGCGCGCTGGGAAAAGAACGCTGCAACATTGAAACAACTGCACAGCCTTCGCGAGCGCATCAAGGCGCTGGAGCAGGCTCTCAAGGCAGCATGAACGGAAGAAGAACTCGATGATGGATATCCACGCAATTCTCAAGCAGCTGCCGCACCGCTACCCCTTTTTGCTGGTAGACCGGGTGATCGAGCTTGAGAAAAACACCCGCATCAAGGCGATCAAGAACGTGACGTTCAACGAGCCTTACTTCATGGGGCACTTTCCGGGTCGCCCCGTGATGCCCGGGGTGTTGATCCTCGAAGCGCTGGCCCAGGCCGCAGGCCTGCTGGCGTTCGATGC
Organism: Acidovorax sp. BL-A-41-H1; assembly: GCF_051942715.1. NCBI lineage: Bacteria > Pseudomonadati > Pseudomonadota > Betaproteobacteria > Burkholderiales > Comamonadaceae > Acidovorax > Acidovorax sp. BL-A-41-H1. Next base: position 60,924 of record NZ_JBPVJQ010000005.1, read on the forward strand.
GATGGGTCAGGTTCCGGACGAGAACAACATCTACTACTTTGTCGGCATCGATGGCGCCCGTTTCAAGCGTCCGGTGGAGCCGGGCGACCAGCTTGTGCTGACCATCACGATCGACCGCGTGCGCGGTGGCATCTGGAAGTTCAAGGGCGTGGCCACCGTGGGTGAAGAAGTCGCCTGCGAAGCCGAACTCATGTGCACCATGCGCAATGTCGCCTGATTCGTCGAGGGCGGGTTGAACGTGAGCAATATCCATCCCACGGCCATCGTGGCCGATGGTGCGGTGCTGGACGGGACCGTGACGGTGGGCCCTTACGCGGTGATTGGCCCGCAGGTCACCATCGGGCCGGGCACTACGGTGGGTGCGCATTGCGTCATTGAAGGGCGCACGAGCATCGGGTCGGACAACCGGATCTTCCAGTTCGCATCGCTGGGCGCCGCCCCGCAAGACAAGAAGTACGCGGGCGAGCCCACGCGCCTCGTCATAGGCGACCGCAACACCATCCGCGAGTTCTGCACGTTCAACCTGGGTACGGCGCAGGACCGCGGCGTGACCACCGTCGGCGACGACAACTGGATCATGGCCTACGTGCACATCGCGCACGACTGCGTGGTGGGCAACCAGACCATCCTGGCCAACAACGCCACGCTGGCCGGGCACGTGCATGTGGCTGATCAGGCCATCATCGGCGGCCTGACGGGTGTGCACCAGTTCGTGAAGATCGGCGCGCATGTGATGGCTGGTTTTGCCAGCCATATCTCGCAAGACGTCCCCCCGTTCATGATGGTCGACGGCAACCCGCTGGCCGTGCGCGGGCTCAACCTTGAAGGCCTGCGCCGCCGTGGCTTTTCGCCCGCGCGTGTCACTGCCATCAAACAGATGCATCGACTGCTTTACCGTCAGGGCCTCACGCTCGAAGCAGCCCGTGCAGCCATCGCCGCGCTGCCCGCGGCGCACCCCGAGGCTGCTGCGGACATCGCGCTGGTAGAGACGTTTCTCGACAGCTCCACGCGCGGCATTGCCCGCTGAAAGCTGCGCCCATGGATGCTGTACCCCGGATAGCCATGGTGGCGGGCGAGACGTCGGGCGACCTGCTGGCAGGCCTCCTGCTCGACGGTATGCAGGCCAAATGGCCGGGCCTTGCGTCGCGCGGTATCGGCGGCCCGCAGATGGCGCGGCGCGGCTTTGAAGCCTGGTGGCCCAGCGACAAGCTGGCGGTGCACGGCTACAGCATGGAGGTGCTGCGGCGCCTGCGCGAGCTCCTGCGCATCCGCAAAAACCTGCGCAACCGCCTGCTGACCGAACGCCCCGACGTGTTCATCGGCGTGGACGCCCCAGATTTCAACCTGGGGCTGGAGGCCGACCTGCGTGCAGCGGGCATCAAGACCGTGCATTTTGTCTGCCCCTCGATCTGGGCGTGGCGCGCGGACCGGGTCGAGAAGATCCGCCGCAGTGCTGACCACGTGCTGTGCATCTTTCCGTTCGAGCCCGAACTGTTGGCAAGCCACGGCATCGCTGCCACCTACGTGGGCCATCCGCTGGCGTCGGTGATCCCGATGGTGCCCGACCGCGCCGCCGCCCGTGCGCAGCTGCAGTTGCAGGGCGACGACGAAGTGCTGGCCATCCTGCCGGGCAGCCGGTCTTCAGAGGTCCAGTACATCGCTCCGCCATTCTTTCAGGCTGCAGCGCTTATTCATCAAGCGCGACCAGCTATAAAAATGGTAGTACCTGCCGTGCCGGCGCTGCAAGATCGCATCGTGCAAGCGGCCGCGGCCTGCGGGCTGGGCGACGTGGTGCGCGTGGTCACCGGGCAGTCGCACACGGTGCTGGCAGCATGCGATGCCACGCTGATCGCCAGCGGCACGGCCACGCTGGAAGCAGCCCTGTTCAAGCGCCCGATGGTGATCGGTTACCACATGCACCCGATCAGCTGGTGGCTGATGCGGCGCAAGCAGCTCCAGCCCTGGGTAGGGCTCCCCAACATCCTGTGCCGTGATTTCGTTGTGCCCGAGCTGATCCAGGATGCTGCCACGCCCCAGGCGCTTGCCGACGCGTCGCTGGCTTGGCTGGATGCGCGGCGGCAGAACCCCGCGAAAATAGAGGCTCTCGAGCAGCGCTTCACGGCGCTGCACGTCAGCCTGCAACGCAACACATCCCAACTGGCAGCCGATGCGATCCAGAAAATCATCGCCCAGGCCTGAACAGGCCAGCCTGCCCTGGCACCCCCCCGGCCTGGTGACCGGGGTGGACGAGGCAGGGCGCGGGCCCCTGGCCGGACCTGTGGTGGCTGCGGCGGTCATCCTCGATGACCTGCGGCCCATCGCCGGGCTGGCTGATTCCAAGGTGCTGACCCCCGCACGTCGCGAGCGGCTTTACGACGAAATCCGGGCCAAGGCGCTGTGCTGCAGCATTGCCGAGGCGTCGGTCGAGGAAATCGACCAGCTCAACATCCTGCAGGCCACGATGCTGGCCATGCGCCGCGCGGTGATGGGCCTGCGCCTGAAGCCCGCCATGGTGCTGGTGGACGGCAACCGGATTCCGGTGCTGGACGTGCCGGCAGAGGCCATCGTCCGGGGTGATGCGCTGGTGCCGTCGATTTCTGCGGCGTCCATCCTGGCCAAGGTGCACCGTGACCGCTGGTGCGAACAGGTGCACGAGCAGTTTCCGCAATACGGCTTTGCCGGCCACAAGGGCTACGGCACGGCGCTGCACATGGCTGCGCTGCGCGAGCACGGCGCCTGCATCCACCACCGCCGCTCATTCGCGCCGGTGGCCGAGCGGCTGCTGGCCTGAACATCCGCCCCCATGACTTCTCCCGCCATCACAGCGATCCATTCGCGCGACAACCCGTTTGTGAAAGAGCTGCGCCGGCTTGCGCAGGACACCACGGCCTACCGCAAGCAGGGCCGCGTGTGGCTGGAGGGTGATCACCTCTGCCGCGCAGCGGTTGAAAGGGGCGTACGCGCGTCGGTGGCAGTGTTTTCAGAGTCATTTTGGCCGCAAGCCCAGGCAGAATTTGCCTCTGCTGCTATGAAAATAGTAGTTATTGCCGACGCCTTGTTCGCCGATGTCAGCGGCCTCGAATCGCCGGCCCGCATGGGTTTCGTGATGGACCTGCCGGAGCCTCCGGCGGTGCTTCCCCACGCCGCCACGCTGGTGCTCGACCGCGTGCAGGACGCGGGCAACGTGGGCTCCATTCTTCGCAGCGCGTCGGCTTTCGGGTTCAGTCAGGTGCTGGCCATCAAGGGCAGCGCTGCGCTGTGGTCCCCCAAGGTGCTGCGCGCCGGAATGGGCGCGCATTTTGCGCTGCAGCTGGTCGAGGGGCTGGACGCGCAAGACTTGAGGGTCTTGCAAGTCCCGCTGCTCGTGACCCATGTGCACGGAGGCGCATACCTGCACCAGGCTGTGCTGCCCTGGCCCTGTGCGTGGGTCATGGGGCACGAAGGGCAGGGCGTATCTCCCCTGATCGAGGGCGTGGCCAGCCAGCGCATCCGTATCGCCCAGCCGGGCGGAGAGGAATCGCTCAACGTGGCCGCCGCGGCTGCCATCTGCCTGCATGCCAGCGCTGCGGCACGGTAAGCGAGAGCAGAGCGACCGGGCCCGAAGCCGTGAATGCCCCTCCCGCGTGAAGATGTTGCGCTGCAACACTGCAATCGGTACGCAAGCAGGTGCGGGTATAATCGGGGGCTTTTCTCGCAACAGCGTCGCCCGACCGCACCCAAAGCAACAACCTATCTGAGAGCAGCCACTGGCCTCCACTGCGAGTGGCCTGCAGGCGCCGGGCGACCGTAACCATCCGGAGAACCCAGTGCTTTTGTCTCTACAGGGAAAATTCCCGCCCGCCATCCTGGCGCTCGCAGACGGCACGGTCTTTATCGGCAACTCGATCGGTGCCACGGGCACCACTGTCGGCGAGGTGGTGTTCAACACCTCCATTACCGGCTACCAGGAAATCCTCACCGACCCCAGCTATTGCCAGCAGATCGTGACGCTCACGTATCCGCACATTGGCAACTACGGTGTCAACGCAGAGGATGTCGAGGCCGACAAGGTCCATGCTGCGGGCCTGATCATCAAAGACCTGCCCCTGCTGGCCAGCAACTTCCGCTCGACGGAAACGCTCTCGCAATACCTCGTACGCGAGAACACGGTTGCCATCGCCAACATCGACACCCGCAAGCTCACCCGCCTGCTGCGCACCAAGGGCGCGCAAAACGGCGCCATCGTCGGCCTGGCTGCAGGCGAAGTGGTCACGCAGGCGCTGATCGACAGCGCGATTGCCAAGGCCAAGGCAGCGCCGAGCATGGCGGGTCTTGATCTGGCCAAGGTCGTCAGCACCAAGGCTGCGTACGCGTGGACGCAAAACGAGTGGAAGCTAGGCTCGGGCTATGGCGAGCTGACGCAGCCCGAGTTTCACGTCGTGGCATTCGACTATGGCGTCAAGAAGAACATCCTGCGCATGCTGGCCGAGCGTGGTTGCCGCATCACCGTGGTGCCGGCACAGACGCCTGCAGCCGACGTGTTGGCCATGAAGCCCGACGGCGTTTTCCTGTCGAACGGCCCTGGCGACCCGGAGCCCTGCGACTACGCCATTGCCGCCACCCGCACCATCGTCGACAGTGGTATGCCCACCTTTGGCATCTGCCTGGGCCACCAGATCATGGCGCTGGCAGCCGGTGCCAAGACGTTCAAGATGACCAACAGCCACCACGGCGGCAATCACCCCGTGAAGGATCTGGACTCGGGCCGCGTCAGCATCACCAGCCAGAACCACGGCTTCGCGGTAGACATGGAGACTCTGCCTCAGAACCTGCGCGCCACGCACATCAGCCTGTTTGATGGCACGCTGCAAGGCCTGGAGCACAAGGACAAGCCAGCGTTCTGCTTCCAGGGGCACCCCGAGGCTTCTCCCGGCCCGCACGACATCGCCTACCTCTTCGACCGGTTCACCGACGCCATGCGCGCGGCGAAAACGGCCTAAGTCTGGACGACCAGCGCGCCATGAAACTCTTCAGCTTCCCTCTCGCAACGCTTGAAAAGGCGATCCACAAACGTGTGCTGACGCTGCCTTCGCCGCACCGCGAGTGGTTTGCCGAGCGCTGGGCACAAAAGCCCTACAAGAAGGCTTTCGTCGAGAACAAGGCGATGCCGCTGGTCACCCTGGTGTCCAAGGGCAAGACGCTGGACGACGCCGAGTTTGCAGAGCTGCTGCAGGACTGGGATGTCCAGTTCTATGACGCTGAAGAGCAAGTGCTGCGCCCGCTGATCCAGGGCGATGGCCTCCTGCAGCTGATGCAGAAGAACCTTCCCCCCGAACGCGCGCAGGCGCTCCTTGCGAAGCTGACCGAGCGACGCCCGTCTGCCACCCCTTCAAGCCCCCAGGCAGCCGAACCTACGATCGACTGATCGACGCACCATGCCAAAACGTACAGACATAAAAAGCATTCTCATCATCGGCGCCGGCCCGATCATCATCGGCCAGGCCTGTGAGTTCGATTACTCCGGCGTGCAGGCCTGCAAGGCTCTGCGCGAAGAGGGCTACAAGGTCATCCTGATCAACAGCAACCCCGCCACGATCATGACCGACCCGGCCACCGCCGACGTCACCTACATTGAGCCCATCACCTGGCAGACGGTCGAGAAGATCATCGCCAAGGAGCGCCCCGACGCCATCCTGCCCACCATGGGCGGCCAGACCGCGCTGAACTGCGCGCTGGACCTGTGGCGCAACGGCGTGCTCGACAAGTACAAGGTCGAGCTGATCGGCGCCACACCCGAGGCCATCGACAAGGCCGAAGACCGCCTGAAGTTCAAGGACGCCATGACCAAGATCGGTCTGGGCTCTGCGCGCTCGGGCATTGCCCACAGCATGGACGAAGCCTGGGCCGTGCAAAAGACCGTGGGCTTCCCCACCGTGATCCGCCCCAGCTTCACGCTGGGTGGCACGGGTGGCGGCATTGCCTACAACCCCGAAGAGTTCGAGACCATCTGCAAGCGCGGCCTGGAAGCCTCGCCTACCAACGAGCTGCTGATCGAAGAATCCCTGCTCGGCTGGAAGGAGTACGAGATGGAAGTGGTTCGCGACAAGGCGGACAACTGCATCATCATCTGCTCCATCGAGAACCTGGACCCGATGGGCGTGCACACCGGCGACTCGATCACCGTGGCCCCCGCGCAGACGCTGACCGACAAGGAATACCAGATCATGCGCAACGCCAGTCTGGCGGTGCTGCGCGAGATCGGCGTGGACACGGGCGGCTCCAATGTGCAGTTCTCGGTGAACCCGAAGGACGGCCGCATGATCGTCATCGAGATGAATCCGCGCGTGTCGCGTTCGTCGGCGCTGGCCTCCAAGGCCACGGGCTTTCCCATCGCCAAGGTCGCGGCCAAGCTGGCTGTGGGCTACACGCTCGATGAGCTCAAGAACGAAATCACCGGGGGCGCTACCCCTGCCTCGTTCGAGCCTTCGATCGACTACGTGGTCACCAAGATCCCACGCTTTGCGTTCGAGAAATTCCCTACCGCCGACAGCCGCCTGACCACGCAGATGAAGTCGGTGGGCGAGGTCATGGCCATGGGCCGCACCTTCCAGGAATCCTTCCAGAAAGCCCTGCGCGGCCTGGAGGTGGGCGTGGACGGCATGAATGAGAAGACCCAGGACCGCGAAGTGCTGGAAAAGGAGCTGGGCGAGCCCGGCCCCGAGCGCATCTGGTACGTGGGCGATGCATTCGCCATGGGCCTGTCGGTGGACGAGGTGTATGACCTCACCAAGATCGACAAGTGGTTCCTGGTGCAGATCGAAGAGATCGTGAAGATCGAGCTGGAACTGGACCAGCTGGCCGTGGACAAGGGTGATGCAGCCCTGGCCAGCCTGAATGCCGACACGGTGCGCGCACTCAAAAAAAAGGGTTTCTCGGACCGCCGCCTGGCCAAGTTGCTCAAGACCACGGAAAAGGCCGTGCGCGAAGCCCGCCGTGCCATGAACGTGCGCCCCGTGTACAAGCGCGTGGATACCTGCGCTGCCGAATTTGCTACCAACACGGCCTACATGTACTCAACCTACGAGGAAGAGTGCGAAGCCGCCCCCACCAACAACAAGAAGATCATGGTGCTGGGCGGTGGCCCCAACCGCATCGGCCAGGGCATCGAGTTTGACTACTGCTGCGTGCACGCCGCCCTGGCCATGCGCGAGGATGGTTACGAGACCATCATGGTCAACTGCAACCCCGAGACGGTTTCGACCGACTACGACACCTCCGACCGCCTGTACTTCGAGCCGCTGACGCTCGAAGACGTGCTGGAAATCGTGGACAAGGAAAAGCCGCACGGCGTGATCGTGCAGTACGGTGGCCAGACGCCGCTCAAGCTGGCCCTCGGCCTCGAAGCCGAAGGCGTGCCGATCATCGGCACCAGCCCCGACATGATCGACGCCGCCGAAGACCGCGAGCGTTTCCAGAAGCTGCTGGGTGACCTCGGCCTGCGCCAGCCGCCGAACGCCACGGCGCGTACCGAAGCCGAAGCGCTGGAAAAGGCCGCTACCTTGGGCTACCCCCTGGTGGTGCGCCCGAGCTACGTGCTGGGTGGCCGCGCGATGGAAATCGTGCACGAACAGCGCGACCTTGAGCGCTACATGCGCGAAGCCGTCAAGGTGAGCAACGATTCACCCGTGCTGCTCGACCGCTTCCTGAACGATGCCATCGAATGCGATGTGGACTGCCTGCGCGACCCCGAAGGCAAGACCTTCATCGGTGGCGTGATGGAGCACATCGAGCAAGCCGGTGTGCATTCGGGCGACTCGGCCTGCTCGCTGCCCCCTTACTACCTCAAGCAGGCCACCGTGGATGAGCTCAAGCGCCAGTCCGCTGCCATGGCCGAAGGTCTGAACGTGGTGGGCCTGATGAACGTGCAGTTCGCCATCCAGGAAGTGGACGGCAAGGACGTGATCTACGTGCTGGAAGTGAACCCGCGCGCCTCGCGCACGGTGCCGTTTGTCTCGAAGGCCACCGGCATCCAGCTGGCCAAGGTGGCTGCGCGCTGCATGGCAGGCCAGACGCTGGCTTCGCAGGGCATCACCAAAGAGGTGACACCGCCGTACTTCAGCGTGAAGGAAGCCGTGTTCCCGTTCGTCAAGTTCCCTGGCGTGGACACCATCCTCGGCCCCGAGATGAAATCCACGGGTGAGGTGATGGGCGTTGGCAAGACCTTTGGCGAAGCCTTTGTGAAGAGCCAGTTGGGCGCAGGAACCAAGTTGCCCACGTCGGGCAAGGTGTTCCTCACGGTGAAGAACAACGACAAGCCCCGCGCGGTGGATATCGCGCGTCAGCTGGTCGCACTGGGCTTTGATCTGGTAGCCACCAAGGGCACGGCTGCCGCCATTGCCGAGGCGGGCGTTCCGGTGGTTGTGGTCAACAAGGTCACGGAAGGCCGTCCGCACATCGTGGACATGATCAAGAACAACGAGATCGTCATGGTCATCAACACGGTGGAAGAGCGTCGCAATGCGATTGCCGATTCGCGTGCGATCCGCACCTCGTCGCTGCTGGCCCGCGTGACCACGTTCACCACCATCTTTGGCGCCGAAGCAGCCGTGGAAGGCATGAAGTACCTCGACAATCTGGACGTGTATTCCCTGCAGGAACTGCACGCCCAGCTGCCTGCCTGAGCATTGCCAAACGCGGCATAATCGCCGCCTGAACTTAAACCGCCTCGCGGCAACGCGCGGCGGTTTCCCTTTTGTAGAAACGCCATCGTTGCCGCTTCATGCGCAGATGGCGAATGGCGATATACCGGCGAGGCACATCGGCGTGCCTTCCTGCCTGACTGCTGACCTATGGAGACTTGACCGAATGGCCACCATCCCAATCACGAAGCGCGGCGCTGAGCAACTCAAGGAAGAACTCCACCGTTTGAAGACGGTCGAGCGTCCCGCTGTGATCACCGCGATTGCTGAAGCGCGCGCACAGGGCGACCTGAGCGAAAACGCAGACTACGACGCTGCCAAGGACCGCCAGGGCTTCATCGAAGGCCGCATCCAGGAAATTGAAGGCAAGCTGTCAGTGGCCCAAGTGATCGACCCCAGTGCTGTCGATGGTGGCGGCAAGGTCGTGTTTGGCGCCACTGTGGAGCTGGAAGACGAGGAGTCCGGCGATACCGTTCGGTACCAGATCGTGGGTGAAGACGAGGCGGACCTCAAATTGGGCCTCATCAATATTTCCAGCCCCATCGCACGCGCGCTCATCGGCAAGGAAGAGGGCGATACGGCTGAAGTCCAGGCGCCGGGCGGCATCCGCCGCTATGAAGTGGTGGCGGTCAGTTACCAGTGATGCGACCACATTTGGCACACGAGCCCGCGTCTCATGGTTGACCGTCTCCCTGCGCTTGCAGCCGCGTTGTGGTGGGGCAGCCTGACGACGATCGGCTTTCTTGTGGTACCCATGTTGTTCGCGAGTCTGCCCTCGCCGACGATGGCGGGCTACATGGCGGCGAAGCTGTTTGCTGCACAGACCTGGGTGACCGTGTCGTGCTGCTTGGTCCTGTTGCTGTTGTCCAAGGCGAGGCATGCCACGGTGCAGCATGCCTGGGCGCAGGCTGCCATGGTCTTCATTCTGGCTGGGTTGCTGCTGGCACTGCTCACGCAGTTCGGTGTCGCACCGCGCATCGTGGCGCGGCAGGATCTGCGGCTGTGGCACAGCGTTGGTACCGTCATGTACGCGGTGCAGTGGTTCTGTGCTTTGGCCGTGCTCTGGCGCACGTTGCGGCCAGTGGTCTCATCCGGAGAGCCGTCGGCCCCTTATTAGGGTGCTTCGTGTTTGCCCTGCGCTCACAGTGCAGTCGTGGGGTGCATGCCGCTTCCAGCATGACTTGTTGCAGGGCTGCGCAGTCCTGCGCCTGGTCTATTCCCGCCAGTGCTCGCCCACCCACAGGGCGGGGCGGATGAAGCGAAACCTGCGGTTGCGCCGGCCTGCCAAGGCATCCGGTGGGTTGCATTCCCCGTGAAAGATCACGATACGCGCGCCATTGGGCACCTCAGGGGTGCGCCAGTAGTTGGTAGGCCAAGTCGGAATGCCGTGGTACTTGAAACTCGGGCACCAGGCCTTGGGCCAGTACTGCAGCTTGCCCTGCCGGTGCAGGAAGTCTGAAAGATAGGCTTGCTCGTTGCGGAACTTCTGGCGGATCTCACCGAAATTCGCCCGGAAGTATTCCAGCACCTCGGGGTGCGCACCCAGCTCGAACCGGTACACCGACGAGTTGCCGGTGATGCGCCACGGGCGCTTGTAGTCGTGGATGATGAGGAATTCACCGGGGCGTGTGAAGAACTCATCGAGGCTTCCTGTCACCACCACGTCCACGTCGAGAAAAAGCGCGGTGCCTTTCAGCCCATGCAAGTCCTTGCTGAACGTCGCCAGCTTGGTCCAGCCCCGTTCAGGTATGCCGGGCGGCAGATCCAGTGCGGGGATGGGCAGGCACTGCACCTCGCTGCGGATGCCCTTGCTGTCGTCCGTGAGGCACACAAACCGGAAGTCGCCGCTGAGGTGCCTGCGCACCATGGCATACAGCCGGTTGACGTATTCGGGGCCGTACTTGGTGCCCCATTTCATGCACAGGATGGTGCGGGGCGTGCTGGCAGCGGCTGCCGGGGCCGTGGAGCTCATCAGTCTGCCTGGCGCTTCTTGATGGATTTTTGCTTGGGCTTGGCGCGCTTGATCTGCCCGCCCGAGGTGAGCCTCTGGTTGCCCAGCACACGCAACTGCTTGATCTCGGGGCGCTGGCCACCCCGCTTGCTGAACTTGAGCACCTTGACATCGCGCGGCCCGGGCATGCGGTCGTCATCGACGGTGCGCTCTTTTGCCGGGATAGGACGCCAGAACACCAGCAGCTTGCCGATGTGCTGGATGGGAGCCGCGTTCAGTTCGGCAGCCAGTTCCTGGTACATCAGTTCACGGGCAGTACGGTCGTCGCCAAAAACGCGAACCTTGATGAGCCCGTGGGCATTGAGTGCGGCATCGATTTCTTTTTTGACCGCAGCGGTCAGGCCATCGCCGCCGACGAGGACCACTGGGTCCAGATGGTGGGCGTTGGCACGTTGTTCCCGGCGCTCGGCGGGAGTCAGTTGTATTTGGGGCATGGGCCGTATTATCGCCGCGGCCCGCCGCACCGCCTCCAGCCGCCGATGCGGGCTGCGCCGGGCCGTGAAGCGGTTGCATTGCGCCCCCGGCGACAATACCCGCATGAAAGTCAAAACCCAGAGCAAGAAGGTCAACAAGGCATGGCTGAACGACCACGTCAATGACACGTACGTCAAGTTGGCGCAAAAAGAGGGCTACCGGGCCCGTGCAGCCTACAAGCTCAAGGAAATCGATGAGCAGCTCGGGCTGATCAAGCCCGGGTACACCGTGGTCGACCTGGGCTCCACGCCTGGCGCATGGAGTCAGTACCTTCGGCGACGCCTTTCCCCTACCGGTGCGGCGGCCGGGCAGCTCAACGGCGCCATTTTTGCGCTGGACATGCTGCCGATGGAGCCCATTGAAGGCGTGACCTACCTCAATGGTGACTTCCGCGAGGCCGAGGTGCTGGCGCGGCTGGAGACGGCCTTGTCCGGCCGGGTGGTGGATGTGGTGGTTTCGGACATGGCTCCCAATCTCTCGGGCATCGAGTCTGCCGATGCGGCCCGGATTGCGCACCTCGTAGAACTTGCCGTGGAGTTCGCCTGTGCGCACCTCAAGCCCGACGGAGCGCTGGTGGTCAAGCTGTTTCACGGGAGCGGCTACAGCGACCTTGTCACGCTGTTCAAGCAAACGTTCAAGGTCGTCAAGCCCGTCAAGCCCAAAGCCTCACGGGACAAGTCGTCCGAGACCTTCCTGGTGGGCATGGGTTTGAAGGCCCGTACCTGATGGGGTCAGGCTTGATGAAAGTCAATGGGAGACGTGAAGTCCGTCACAAAACGTGGCAATGCCCGCGCTGTTTCCATGGCCTCGCGGGGGAATAGCGATGGCTGCCGTGCTTGAAAGTCCTAAAATGGCCCGCACATGCCTGCCATGACGGCAACGTGTCCGTTTTCTGTTTTCCGCAACTGGAGCTCCGCTTGAACAATCAGTGGTTTTCAAAAATTGCCGTGTGGCTGGTTATCGCCATGGTGCTGTTCACGGTGTTCAAACAGTTTGACACCCGTGCCGGAGCCAGCGCAGGCCACGTCGGCTATTCGGAGTTCCTTGAGGAAGTCCGCAGCAACCGCATCAAGAGCGCGACCATTCAGGAAGGCCAGGGCGGCACTGAAATCGTCGCGGTCACCAACGATGACCGCAAGATCCGCACGACGGCCACTTACCTTGACCGTGGCCTTGTGGGCGACCTGATCAACAACAACGTCAAGTTCGACGTGAAGCCACGCGAAGAAGGTTCGCTCCTCATGACCCTGCTGGTCAGCTGGGGCCCCATGTTGCTGCTGATCGGCGTGTGGGTGTACTTCATGCGCCAGATGCAGGGCGGCGGCAAGGGCGGTGCCTTCAGCTTCGGCAAGAGCAAGGCGCGCATGCTCGACGAGAACACCAACCAAGTCACGTTTGCGGACGTAGCCGGCTGCGACGAGGCCAAGGAAGAAGTCAAGGAAGTTGTTGATTTCCTGAAGGACCCGCAGAAGTTCCAAAAACTCGGCGGCCGCATTCCCCGTGGTCTGTTGCTGGTAGGCCCCCCCGGTACGGGTAAGACCCTTCTGGCCAAGTCGATCGCTGGCGAAGCCAAGGTACCGTTCTTCAGCATTTCGGGCTCCGACTTTGTGGAAATGTTTGTTGGCGTGGGCGCGGCCCGTGTGCGCGACATGTTCGACAACGCCAAGAAGAACGCACCCTGCATCATCTTCATTGACGAAATCGATGCCGTCGGCCGCCAGCGGGGCGCCGGTCTGGGCGGTGGCAATGACGAGCGCGAGCAGACTCTCAACCAGATGCTGGTCGAGATGGATGGCTTTGAAACCAACCTTGGCGTGATCGTGGTGGCTGCGACCAACCGTCCCGACATTCTGGACGCCGCCTTGCTGCGCCCCGGTCGTTTTGATCGCCAGGTGTACGTGACGCTGCCCGACATCCGCGGCCGCGAGCAGATCCTGAATGTGCACATGCGCAAGATTCCGATTGGTCAGGACGTGGCGCCGAGCATCATTGCCCGCGGTACCCCCGGCATGAGCGGTGCTGATCTGGCCAACCTGTGCAACGAAGCCGCCCTGATGGCCGCACGCCGCAATGCGCGTACGGTGGAGATGCAGGACTTCGAAAAGGCCAAGGACAAGATCCTGATGGGCCCCGAGCGCAAGAGCATGGTCATGCCCGAGGAAGAGCGCCGCAATACGGCCTACCACGAGTCAGGCCACGCGTTGATCGGCAAGCTGCTGCCCAAGTGCGACCCTGTGCACAAGGTCACCATCATCCCCCGCGGCCGTGCCCTGGGTGTAACGATGAGCCTGCCGGCGCAAGACCGCTACAGCTACGACCGTGAATACATGCTCAACCAGATCAGCATGCTGTTCGGTGGGCGTATTGCTGAGGAGGTGTTCATGAACCAGATGACCACCGGTGCAAGCAATGACTTCGAGCGGGCCACGCACATTGCCCGCGACATGGTCACCCGCTACGGCATGACCGATGCCTTGGGCCCCATGGTGTACGCCGAAAACGAGGGCGAAGTCTTCCTGGGCCGTTCGGTGACCAAGACCACCACCATGAGTGAGCAGACCATGGAAAAGGTCGACATGGAAGTGCGTCGCATCATTGATGAGCAGTACAACCTTGCCCGTCGCCTGATCGAAGAAAACAGCGACAAGATGCACGCCATGGCCAAGGCTCTGCTCGAATGGGAAACCATCGATACCGAGCAGCTTGACGACATCATGGCGGGCAAGGAACCCCGCCCGCCCAAGGACTGGACACCGCGCACGCCTCCATCCGGTGGAGACAACTCTAGCGGTGGCACGCCTGCTGTTGCTGCGGAAACTGCTCCTACAGCCGCCTGACAACGGAAGCAGCTACAGCACCCTCTCAAGGGTTGGCTGACTTCTGCTGTGCTGGGCGCTGTGCGTTCCCGGCTTTGCAGTAGATCCATTTGAACGGGGCCTGGTGCCCCGTTTTCCGTTGTGCTGCACTCTACGGCAGACAATGATGAAGTCCCGAGCCGTCGGGCGCATGTCGTCTGACTGGCGCGATGCCTGCTGTGACGGACCTCCATTCAGCGTTATCCCCCATGTTCTGGCAAACGTCCCGCTTTCAAATTCATCTCGACCAGCCCAAGGTGATGGGTATCGTCAATATCACCCCGGATTCCTTTTCGGACGGTGGCCGGCACGCGACGACCGCTTCCGCGCTGCGGCATTGCGAGCAGCTGCTGAGCGACGGTGCCCACATCCTCGATATCGGCGGTGAGTCCACGCGTCCGGGCAGCCCACCCGTGCCGCTGGAGGAGGAGCTGGCGCGGGTGTTGCCGGTAGTGCGGCATGCGGTCACGCTGGGCGTTCCCCTATCCGTGGATACCTACAAACCGCAAGTCATGCGCGCGGTTCTGGACCTGGGTGCAGACATCATCAACGATGTCTGGGCGCTGCGGCAGCCCGGCGCTGCCGAGGTGGTCGCTTCATACCCCGGCTGCGGGGTTTGCCTGATGCACATGCATCGGGATCCGCAGACCATGCAGGTAGCGCCGATGGAGGGAGACATCGTTGCCCAGGTGCTATCATTTCTAGAGCTGTCAGCCCAGAAAATGCTTGCTCTAGGGGCAAAAAAGACCCAAATCATGCTGGATCCGGGCATCGGGTTCGGCAAAACGGTGATGCAGAACTTCGCCTTGCTCAAACACCAGCGCGCATTGCTTGCGGCGGGGTTCCCGGTGCTCTCTGGCTGGTCGCGCAAGTCATCGCTCGGCGCGGTGACGGATCGGCCTGTTGAGGAGCGCATGGTGCCCAGTGTTGCAGCAGCGATGCTCGCGGTCGAGCACGGTGCTTCGGTGGTACGGGTGCACGATGTGCGTGACACGGTGGCTGCGCTCGCTGTACTCAAGGCGATGCAAAGTGCATAGAGGGCAGGGTGAGCAGTGGGAACTGGACCGGAAAGTAAAGCTGATAACAACCGAGCATGGACACGAGGGGACAAAAGACATGACACAACGCCAATACTTCGGTACTGACGGTATTCGGGGCACCGTGGGGCAAGCCCCCATCACGCCAGACTTCGTTTTGCGCCTGGCCCATGCGGTGGGCCGGGTACTGCGCCGCACCGAAGAGCGCCCCACCGTGCTGATCGGCAAGGACACCCGCATCTCTGGCTACATGCTCGAGAGCGCGCTGGAGTCAGGCTTCAACTCCGCTGGCGTCGACGTAGTTCTGCTGGGCCCCTTGCCGACGCCCGGCGTGGCCTACCTGACGCGGGCGCAGCGCGCGAGCCTCGGCGTCGTCATCAGCGCAAGCCACAACGCGTATCCCGATAACGGCATCAAGTTCTTCAGTGCCCAGGGTACCAAGCTGCCCGATGCGTGGGAGCTTGACGTAGAAGCCGCCCTGGCCGAACCCCCTGTGTGGGTGGAGTCCGCCGGGCTCGGCAAAGCCAGGCGCCTCGAAGATGCGGCTGGCCGCTACATCGAGTTCTGCAAGAGCACCTTCCCGCAGGACCTGACCCTGCGCGGTGTGAAGATCGTGGTGGATGCTGCACACGGCGCGGCGTACCAGGTGGCGCCCAAGGTGTTCCACGAACTGGGTGCAGAAGTGTTGTCGATCGGTTGTTCGCCCGATGGCGTGAACATTAATAACCAGGTCGGTGCCACGCACCCGGATGCGCTGGTGCGTGCCGTGCGCGCAAACCACGCGGACTTCGGCGTGGCGCTGGATGGGGATGCCGATCGCCTGCAAATTGTGGATTCGACAGGGCGGCTCTACAACGGTGATGAACTGCTCTACCTGATGGCCATGGACCGCATGGGGCGCGACGAACATGTGCCCGGTGTGGTCGGCACCCTCATGACCAATATGGCCGTCGAGGTGGCACTGCAGGCCAAGGGGGTCAAGTTTGTGCGCGCGAAGGTCGGCGACCGCTACGTGCTCGAAGAACTGGTGCGCCATCAGTGGGTGCTGGGAGGCGAGGGATCTGGTCACCTGCTGGCCCTGGACCGCCACACCACGGGCGACGGCCTCATCAGTGCACTGCAGGTGCTGCAGGCCTGTGTGCGCAGCGCCAGCACGCTGCCGCAGTTGCTGGCGGATGTGTCGCTTTACCCGCAAGTGCTTCTCAACGTGCGCCTGGCCGTGGGTCAGGACTGGAAAGCGAATCGACTTCTGGCGGAAGCCACGCAGGCGGTGGAGCAGGAACTCGCGGGCACCGGCCGCGTGCTGATCCGGGCCAGCGGAACCGAGCCGCTGCTGCGGGTCATGGTCGAGGCGCGGGATGCCTTGCAGGCCAGTGCCTGCGCCCAGAGGCTGGCAGACGCGGCCCGCGCGGGCTGATGAACAGGCGGACTGTTTCTTCAAGCATTAGCGTCTTTCGACGGTAGGGAGATCTCTCAGCCGCCGATACGGTCGCCATGCTCCGTCGCTGGGCGTTGACGGGGAACGCCAAGTACTGCCGCGCATCAGGCTCCCAAGGCTCTTCGCAACGTCCGACGTGCCTTTGACCTGGCGTCCAAAACACGCCCTCCACCTTCTGCGCCACCCGTGGCAGAGGGCGCAGCGTTTTTCTCGTTCACGGATCTGACATCTTTCCGACACGGGTACGTCATGGCCCGCCTTCAGACTCACTCCAGGGAACAACGGTTTCCACCCGGTTGGGGTCCAGCCGGGATTGCAGAAAGAACGAGGGAGTCTGCGCACCATGAATGATGTATCCAACCTGATGCTGAACGCGCCGCCGGGCGCCCCCAACCCAGCCCCGACGGGCACTGGACTCATACCAGCGAGCGGGCAGGGAATCAGCATCCAGGGGCTACAGAAGCACCCTGTCGAAGTGAGCTGGGCACGGCACCAGGACGAAGTTCGCCAGGCGCAACGGTTGCGGTTTCAGGTGTTCGCGACAGAGATGGGCGCTCGATTGACGACCCCCATCGCTGGTCACGACATAGACCTGTTTGACGACTATTGCGAGCATCTTCTTGTGCGGGACGCATTGACCCGGCAAGTCATTGGGACTTACCGTGTGCTCACCCCGGCCCAGGCCCGCCGCGTGGGTGGCACGTACAGTGATACCGAGTTTGACCTGACCCGCCTGCGCACGCTGCGCCCGCGGATGGTGGAGCTTGGCCGAAGCTGCGTGCATGCCGACCATCGGCATGGCGGCGTGATCATGGCGCTTTGGAGTGCGCTGGCTGATTTCATGGTCCGCAATGAACTTGACACCATGATCGGTTGCGCCAGCATCCCGATGGTGCACAACGGCATTCCCAGTGGCGATGCGGCTGCCAGTATCTGGCACCAGGTGCGCAAGACCCATCTTGCCCCCATCGATTTTCACGTACTGCCGCGGCTCCCGCTGCCCGTGGACCTGCTAGACGGCCACGCTGTGGTCGAGCCACCGGCATTGATCAAGGGCTATCTGCGTCTTGGCGCACGGGTGTTGGGTGCCCCCGCCTGGGACCCTGACTTCAATACGGCAGACCTGCCCATGCTGATGCGCTTGGCGGACCTCCACCCCCGCTATCGCAGGCACTTCCTGGGCCAGTGAACCCGTCCAGTCTGACATCGCCATGTCACATGAATGTCATGTGTCAGGTTGATACTGGCGATTTGGCGTTCCGCTCCGGCCACGTATCCATGCTGCCTTTTCCTGAAGACGCTGTGCCTGTTTCCTTGCCTCTGGGCGGGAGTGAAAAGCCCGGGCGCCCGGGCGCGCAGCCCGGCGCTAGTCCCACGGCCCACGTGCCTCATCAATGCGATGCTGGCATCGTGCAAGAGCTGCCATTTCTCGATCGTGACCAGAGCATTCTGGCGTTCAATGAGCGGGTTTTCGATTGGGCCTGCCGGGACGACGTGCCGCTTCTGGAGCGGCTGCGCTATTTGTGCATCGTGTCGTCCAATCTCGATGAGTTCTTTGAAGTCCGGGCTGCACCGCACCTGACCGCCGCGACGAAAGGCGAGACCAAGGGGGTCTATTCCACCGAATCGTTCCAGACCCTGGCCACCCAGGTCCACTCGCTGGTCAAGAGGCAGTACGCGCTCTACAACGACCGCCTCGTGCCCGCATTCGCCCGGCAGGGCATTCGCATCCTGGGGCACAACGAAAGAACGACCGCCCAGAAGAAATGGGTGCGGGAATACTTTGCCAGCGATGTCCGGCCCTTGCTGATCCCGGTCGGCCTGGACCCGGCCCATCCGTTTCCGCAGGTGGCCAACAAGTCGCTCAATTTCATCGTGCGGCTTCGGGGCCACGATGCATTCGGCCGTGAGAACGAAATCGCGATCGTGAAAGTTCCCAGGGCCTTGCCGCGCCTGATGCGCCTGCCCGCCAGGGTGGCGCCGCATGGGGCACTGTTCGTCAGTCTCTCCAGCATCGTGCGGGCGCACCTCGATGAACTCTTCCCCGGGCGCGAGGTGGTCGAGTTCTCGCAGTTCCGCGTCACCCGCCATTCCGATCTGGCGCTGGATGAGGAAGACGTGCGCAACCTGCGTACCGCGTTGCGGCAAGGCCTGCAGCACCGCCACTACGGCCAGGCGGTACGGCTGGAGGTGTCGTCGGGCTGCTCGCCCTTTCTGTACGACTTTCTGCTGACGCAGTTCCAGCTGCCGCTGGCAGCGCTGTACCGCGTTCCAGGGCCGGTGAACCTGGTGCGGTTGACGCAACTGGTGGACCTGGTGAACGATCCTGCTTTGCTGTTCCCCGCATGGGCAGCCGCATGGCCACGGCAGCTGCAGCCGGGCGCACCCATCATGGAACAGCTGCGCCAGCGCGACGTGCTGATCCACCAGCCTTTTGAAAGCTTTGACGGACTGCTGGCCTTTTTGCAGGAGGCTGTGAACGACCCCGACGTGCTTGTGATCAAGCAGACCATCTACCGCACCGGTGCCGATTCCAAGCTCATGGAGCTTCTGACCGAGGCGGTGCGGCGCGGCAAGGAGGTGATGGCGGTGGTCGAGCTCAAGGCGCGCTTTGACGAAGAGGCCAACATCAACTGGGCCGAAGCGCTGGAATCCGTCGGCGCCCAGGTGGTCTACGGGGTGGTGGGGCTCAAGACGCACGCCAAGATGCTGTTGGTCACGCGGCGCGAAGGGCGAAGGCTCCGGCGCTATGGGCACCTGTCGACGGGCAATTACAACGTCCGCACCGCCCGTCTGTACACCGACCTCAGCTACCTCACCGCTGATGAAGCGACCACGGCCGACATGGACGGGGTTTTCAACCACCTGGCCAGCCAGAACCGCCCTCCCAAGCTGCGCAAGCTGATGCTGGCGCCGTTTCATCTGCACCGGCGCATGCTGGAGAAGATCGAGCAGGTGGGCCTGGCGGCGCAGGCGGGCCAAGACGCGCGCATCGTTGCGAAGATGAACGCCTTGACCGACGAAGCGCTGATGCGTGCGCTGATGCTTGCAGGCCAGCGGGGCGCCCGCATCGACCTCATCGTGCGCGGTGCGTGCATGCTGCCTGCGCAGGTGCCAGGGGCCACGGACAACATCCGCGTGCGTTCCGTCATCGGAAGATTTTTGGAGCACACACGCGTTTTCTACTTTCGTGCGGCCGATCAGGAAGACCTCTATCTCTCCAGCGCCGACTGGATGAACCGCAACATGATGCGCCGCATCGAACTGGCATGGCCCGTGGACGACCCCGTACTGCGTCAGCAGATAGTGGATGAGTGTCTGGTGGCCTATCTGCACGACGACCGGGATGCATGGACGCTGAACGCCAGCGGCAGCTATGACCGCGCCGCCCGTCCCGGCCGCGGGCTGGGTGCGCAAAACGCTTTGATGGTCCGCTACGGGCCTGCCACTGCAACGCCGGGCACTGGCTCGGGCAGGCGATGATGGATCTCATCCTGTGGCGGCATGCCGAAGCAGAAGACGCTGTACAAGGCCAGGATGACCTCGCCCGCGCCTTGACGGCGCGCGGCGAAAAGCAGGCGGCTCGCATGGCCGCATGGCTGGACCGGCAACTGCCCGAGGGCCTTCGCGTGCTGGCCAGCCCTGCCCGACGAACCGACCAGACTGCCGCCGCCCTGGGGCGCAAGTTCAAGCTGCGATCCGAGTTGCTGCCGGGTGGGAACGCGGATGACCTGCTTGGGCTTGCCCAGTGGCCGCGTGCGAAGGGGGCTGTCTTGATCGTTGGGCACCAGCCTGTGCTGGGGCAGACGGTTGCACAGCTGCTCGGGTTGCCCGAGCCTGCCTGTGCCATCCGCAAAGGTGCGGTATGGTGGCTGCGCCAGAGGGAGCGGCAGGAGCAGAGCCAGACGGTACTGATGGTGGTGCAGTCGCCTGAGTTTCTCTGACTGCCAGGCGTGGTCCTCTCCCGCAAGTAAGG
The DNA here is from genome assembly GCF_051942715.1 of Acidovorax sp. BL-A-41-H1. Taxonomy (NCBI): domain Bacteria; kingdom Pseudomonadati; phylum Pseudomonadota; class Betaproteobacteria; order Burkholderiales; family Comamonadaceae; genus Acidovorax; species Acidovorax sp. BL-A-41-H1. The sequence goes on from NZ_JBPVJQ010000005.1 coordinate 81,393, forward strand.
TGCAGGCCTGAGCCTGTTTGGGTTTACTTGCGCCGCCCTTTGGAGGCGGCCTTGGCCGCAGGCCCTGGCGCCTCAGGTGATTCCGCCTTGGGGCGCCCGGTCTTCAGTGACGGAACTGCCTGGAGAGCGGTTTTCAGCGCCGCGTCGGACATCGCCGCCAGCGCCTTGAGCCCGGCACGCAGCAGCTCACTTTTCTTGACCGGTTGTCCCAGGCTGGCGAGGCGCTCCTTCAGGGCTTCAATGACTGCGTACTCGTCCTTGGGAAAGGTGAAGCTGTCGCGCACGAGCTTGGGCTTGCGGGCTTTGGCATCCTTGCCGGCGGCGGGCTGTGCAGCTTGCGTGTTCGCTTGGACGGGGGCTTTGGCCTTGGGGCTTGATGTGCTGGCGGTTGGTTTGGCATCAGGCGTCGTTTTGGAGGCGCCCTCGGGCAGCTTCTGAGTAGCAGTGCGCTTCTTCACGGCAGCTTTGGTTGCAGGCGCTGCGGCGGGCTGGGTGGCGGGTGCCATCACTGCGGTTGACTTGGCCATTCGATCCTCCTGAAACTGTATAAACGGTTTATATAGTTTATGGGGTGTGCTTACCCCAGGTCAACCGTCAGCTCCCAAGGGGTTTTTTGCCAGGCCACCATTTCCTCGCGCAGCAGATGGGCCGACTGTGGGTAGGCCAAGGCCCAGCCGGGGCGCGCCTGGAGCCCAAAGCGCATGCCGTCGCGCCGCAAGGTGAGCCCCTGGGTATCGGGCGCGCGGCGTGCATGGCACAGCGCCACAGCCACACGCAGGCAGAGCAGTTGCAGTGCAAAGACGGGGTCGGTCAGGTCGGTGTCGAGCTTGCGTACCTTTCCGCGCTGCCCGAGCACCAGCACGCCAAGCCGGTGCAGTTCGGGTACGGCAAATCCGGCTGCATCGGTGTTGTCCAGAATGTAGGCTCCGTGCCGGTGGTAGTCGCTGTGGGATATGCGACAGCCGATTTCATGCAGCTGCGCCGCCCACTGCAGCTTGAGTGCCGCGCGTCTGTCATCGGGCCCTCGCGCCTGCTCAAACAGGTTCAGGGCGGTGGCCGCCACCCGCTGGGCATGCTCGGCATCCACACCAAACCGCTCCATCAGCCCCTGCACGGTGGCAGAGCGCAGATCGGTACCCGGCTGCTCGCGATCCAGCAGGTCGTAGAGCGCCCCCTGACGCAACGCGCCCTGGGCCACCTGCATTTCGTCAACCTCCAGCAGGTCGAATACGGCACGCAACACGCTGATGCCGCCACCAATGACAGCTCTGCGCTCTTCCTTGAGCCCATCCATGCGTAACCTGTCGGCCGAGCCAGCACGCAGCAAGCGGTCATGCAGCCAGTCAAGTCCGCTTCGGGTGATGACTCCGGAAGGCGCTTGCCCAGCGGCGACAAGCACTTCGCCCACGGCACCCGCAGTGCCAGAAGAGCCATAAGCCACCTCCCAAGCCCCAGGGTGGAACGTTTCCACGGCTTCGTCCAGCACCGCCTTCGCAGCAATTTCTGCGGCTGCAAAGGCGCCCGGGGTGAATTCGCCGTGGGCAAAGTACCGCTGCGACCACGCCACGCTGCCCACCCGGAACGATGCCACGGCATGGGGGGTGAACTGCTGACCCACGATCAGCTCGGTGGATCGGCCGCCAATGTCCACCACCAGCCGGCGCTCGTCTGATTGCGGGAGAAGCCGGGCCACGCCCTGGTAAATCAGCCGTGCTTCCTCCAGGCCTGAAATCACGTCAATCGGGTAACCCAGCATCTGGCTGCCCCGTGACAGGAATTCTTCGCGGTTGCGTGCCTCGCGCAGCGTTTGCGTGGCAACGGCACGCACCTGCGTTCTGGGAAACCCGGCCAGGCGCTCGCCAAACCGGGCCAGGCAGGCCCAGCCGCGCTCCATGGCGTCTTGTGTAAGGTTGCGGTTTTCGTCGAGACCGTTGCCCTGGCGCACGGTTTCCTTCAGGTACTCCACGCGCTGGATATGGCCAAATTCATACCGTCCGATTTCAAGGCGAAAACTGTTGGAGCCCAGGTCGACTGCGGCGAGGCGTGTGCCGTTTTGCATGAGGTTTTGAAAGGGAATGCTTTGCGGCATCGTACCGCGCGGGCTTGGGGCGATTCGGGGCTGCTCAAGGGAGCGTTTTTGCCAGGCGAGTGTGTGCAATCGCTGTGAAGATTCGGTGACGGGATGGTGAATGACGGTATTCCGACAGCTCGATGGCAGCGGTTTGTGTCACCGAACTGTCACGAACGCCCCCTAGAGTTCGGGATGTTCCGGTCAACCCTCGTCAAAGGTAAATCATGAAACGCACATTCCTCAAAACCGTCGCTGTTGTCTTGGCCACTGTGGCTGCTGGCGGTGCTTTCGCCGCAGACATCACGGGCGCTGGCGCTACGTTCCCTTTCCCGGTGTACGCCAAGTGGGCTGAAGCCTACAAGAAGGAAACCGGCACAGGTCTCAACTATCAGTCGATCGGCTCTTCGGGCGGCATCCGCCAGATCCGCGCCAAGACGGTAGCGTTTGGCGCTACCGATGCCCCTGTTTCGGGCGCAGATCTTGACAAGGACGGCATGGTCCAGTTCCCGGCGATCATTGGCGGTACCGTGCCGGTGATCAACCTGGAAGGTTTCAAGCCCGGCGAGCTGCGGGTGAATGGCACGGTCTTGGCCGAGATGTTCCTCGGCAAGATCAGCAAGTGGAACGACCCCAAGCTGGCCGCCTTGAACCCCGGCAAGACCCTGCCCAACCAGAACATCACGGTAGTCCACCGCGCTGACGGCTCCGGCACCACCTTCAACTGGACAGATTATTTGGCTGCGGTCAGCAAGGAATGGGCCGACACGGTGGGCAAGGGTGCCGCCGTCAAGTGGCCTGCGTCTTCATCGGTGGGCGGCAAGGGCAACGAAGGGGTGGCCGCCAACGTAACCCGCGTGAAGGGTGCGATCGGCTACGTGGAGTACGCCTACGTCAAGAAGAACAACATGAACTTCCTGCAGCTGCAAAACGCAGACGGCAAGTTTGTGAGCCCCGACGACACCACCTTTGCCGCCGCCGCCGCCAATGCCGACTGGTTCAGCGTGCCTGGCATGGGCATTTCGATGGTAAACGCCAAGGGTGCCAACAGCTGGCCTGTGAGCACCGCCTCCTTTATCCTCATGTACAAGGACCCGGCCGACAAGGCGCAGTCTGCCGAAGTGCTGAAGTTCTTTGACTGGGCCTTCAAGAACGGCAAGGCCATGGCCGCCGAACTGGACTACGTGCCCTTGCCAGACGCACTGACTGCCGAAATCCGCTCCAAGGTCTGGTCGCAGATCAAGAAGTAAGGCAATGGCCCCAAAATGCGTCCTTCGGCCGGAGTCTGGCTGGAGGGGGCTGGTTTGTGGGCATTCCAGAAGCCAGTTGGAGTCAACATGAGCGTGGGAACCACCATGAGTGCGCAATCCGCGCCTGCCCGCACGGCAGACGCACCGACCAAGAGCATGGTGTCCATTGCACGGCGCCAGCGCCTGCAGGACATCTTTTTCCACAGGCTGACGCAGTCACTGTCCCTTCTGGTGCTGGTGGCACTGCTGGCCATCATCGTCTCGCTGTTTGTCTACGCCTGGCCGGCCTTCCAGAAGTTCGGTGTCCAGTTCATCTGGCGGGTGGAGTGGGACATCATCAATGAAGAATTCGGCGCGGCGATCGCCATCGTGGGCACGCTTGCCAGCGCCGGCATTGCCTTGGTGATTGCTGTGCCTCTGGCGTTCGGCATCGCGCTTTTCCTGACCGAGACCTGCCCGGTATGGCTGCGCAGGCCGCTGGGGACAGCAGTAGAACTGCTGGCCGCGGTGCCGTCGATCATTTACGGCATGTTCGGGCTGTTTGTCTTTGCCCCCTTGTTTGCCGACTACTTCCAGATGCCTGTGCAGGCACTGCTGGGGTCGATGCCGCTGGTGGGTTTCCTCTTTGGCGGTAGCACCAACGGTTTCGGCATCCTGGCGGCGGGCATTGTGCTGGCCTTCATGGTGCTGCCGTTTGTGGCCGCGGTCATGCGCGATGTGTTTGAGATCGTTCCCCCCATCCTGCGCGAGTCGGCCTATGGCCTTGGCTGCACAACCTGGGAGGTCGTGCGCCGTGTGGTGCTGCCCTACACCCAGAAGGGCGTCATTGGTGGGATCATGCTCGGCCTGGGCCGGGCGCTGGGTGAGACGATGGCGGTCACCTTTGTGATCGGGAATGCCAACCGCATGCCCACCTCGCTGTTCTCGCCAGGTACGTCGATTGCATCCACGCTGGCCAATGAATTCGGCGAGGCCGCGGACTTTCACCTGTCCACGCTGTTTGCGCTGGGCTTCCTGCTGTTCGTGATCACGTTTGTGGTGCTGTCTGCCGCCAAGATCCTGATGCTGCGGGCAGAAAAGGCCAAGGGTCTGTGATGCCGGTATCCATGATCAAAACCGCTTGAGATCAGCTCCCATGCAATTCAACCAAGACCTCTACAACAAGCGCCGTCGCTCGAATGCGATCGGCCTCACGCTGTCGCTCGGCGCCATGGTGCTCGGGCTGTTTGTGCTGCTGTGGATTTTGAGCGTGCTCCTGACCAACGGCATCGCCGCGCTCGACTGGAACATGTTCACGCAGTCCACGCCAGCACCGGGCTCGGAAGGCGGCGGCCTGGCCAATGCCATTGTGGGCAGCCTGATGATGGTGGGTTTCACCGTGCTGGTGTCCACGCCCATCGGCGTGCTGGCAGGCGTATACCTTGCCGAATACGGCGACCAGAGCCGCACGGCAGAGCTCACACGCTTTGTGACCGACATCATGCTGTCGGCACCCTCCATCGTGCTGGGGCTGTTTGTGTACGCCATCGCAGTGGCTACCGTCGGCAATTTTTCGGGCTGGGCGGGCAGCCTGGCGCTCTCGCTCATCGCCGTGCCGGTCGTGGTGCGCACCACGGAGAACATGCTTCGCCTGGTGCCCGGCAGCCTGCGCGAGGCAGCCTTCGCCCTGGGTGCCCCGCGATGGAAGGTGTCCACCATGGTCACGCTGCGCGCAGCGCGCAGCGGTGTCATGACCGGACTGCTGCTGGCCGTGGCCCGCATCAGTGGCGAGACGGCTCCGTTGCTGTTCACGGCGCTGAATAACCAGTTCTTCAGCACCAACATGGGTGCACCCATGGCCAACCTGCCGGTGGTGATTTTCCAGTTTGCGCTGAGCCCTTACGACAACTGGGTGCGGCTGGCCTGGGGCGGGGCACTGCTCATCACGCTCTCGGTGCTGGTTCTGAACATCGTGGCGCGCGTATTCCTGCGCGAAAAGAACCGCACCTGATGCGTACGACAGAAACATTCCGTTGATCCGACAGATTCCTATCCAGGACGTGACAATGAACGCAACCGCTACCGCCACCACCAGCAAGAACGCACTGGAGCTGCGCAACCTGAGCTTTTTCTACGGCAAGTTCCAGGGGCTGCGCAATGTGAGTCTTGACATCGCCGAGCACAAGGTGACGGCCTTCATCGGTCCCTCGGGCTGCGGCAAGTCCACCTTGCTGCGCACGCTCAACCGCATGTACAGCCTCTATCCCGGCCAGCGCGCTGAGGGCACCATCAACTTTTATGGGCAGGACATCCTGGACCCCAAGCAGGACATCAACCTGCTGCGTGCGCGCATCGGCATGGTGTTCCAGAAGCCCACGCCGTTCCCGATGTCGATCTACGACAACATCGCGTTTGGCGTGAAGCTGTACGAATCGCTGAGCAAGAGCGAGATGGACGATCGCGTGGAGTGGGCGCTGTCGAAGGCCGCGCTCTGGACTGAGGTGAAGGACAAGCTCAACCAGAGTGGCCTGTCCCTGTCCGGCGGCCAGCAGCAGCGCCTGTGCATCGCGCGCAGCGTGGCGGTCAAGCCCTCGGTGCTGTTGCTCGATGAGCCCACGTCGGCGCTGGATCCGTTGTCCACCGCCAAGATCGAGGAGCTGATAGACGAGCTCAAGCACGACTACACCATCGCCATCGTGACGCACAACATGCAGCAGGCGGCGCGCTGCAGCGACTACACCGCCTACATGTACCTCGGCGAAATGATCGAGTTCGGAGCGACCGAGCAGATTTTCTTCAAGCCCGAGCGCAAGGAAACCGAAGACTACATCACCGGCCGTTTCGGCTAAGGAGACGCAAGCCATGCCCGATAAACACCTTTCGTCCCAGTTCGATACCGAACTCAACAGCGTTTCTGCCCGTGTCATGGAGATGGGCGGACTGGTCGAGTCCGAGATTCGCCAGGCCGTGTACGCGCTCTCTCATTTCAGCCTGGAAGCCGTGGAGGCCGTAGCCTCGATCGAGACCCGCGTGAACGCGCTGGAAGTCGAGATTGATGGCGAGCTGTCGTCCATCATTGCCCGTCGTCAGCCTACGGCACGTGACCTGCGCCTGCTGCTGGCTTTCTCCAAGGCGACGGCCAACCTGGAGCGCATGGGTGACGAGGCCAACAAGATGGCGCGCATGGTGCGCTCCATCATCGAGGGCGGTGCCCCGCGCTCGCTGCCATCAAGCGACCTGCGTGTGGCGGCCGAACTGGCCTCGGGCCTGCTGCGCAAGGCGCTGGATGCCTTTGCTCGCCTGGACGTGAAGATGGCGGTGTCCATCCTCAAGGAAGACGACCTGATCGACCAGGAGTTCGACGGATTTGTGCGCAAGCTGGTCACTTACATGATGGAAGACCCGCGCACCATCTCGCCCAGCCTGGATCTGCTGTTCCTGGCCAAGGCCATCGAGCGTATTGGCGACCATTCCAAGAACATGGCAGAGCTGGTGATCTATCTCGTCAAGGGCAAGGACGTGCGCCACACGGCGCTCGACGAGATCGAGTCGGCTGTTCTCTGAGCAAAAAGGCTCCCGTACCGCTATGAGAAAGCTACCCCGCGTCCTGATTGTCGAAGACGAGCCCGCCATTGCCGAGCTGATCGCCGTAAACCTGCGGCACAACGGCTTTCAGCCGTTCTGGGCAGAAGACGGCGACTCGGCGCAGCGCGAGCTGGATGCCGTGCTGCCCGACGTGATCCTGCTCGACTGGATGCTCCCCGGCCAAAGTGGCCTGAGCCTGGCCCGCAAGTGGCGCGCGGACAGCCGCACCAAGCCGATCCCCATCCTCATGCTGACCGCCCGGGGTGACGAGCCCGACAAGGTGGCCGGGCTGGATGCCGGTGCGGATGACTACATCACCAAGCCTTTTTCCACGCAGGAACTGCTCGCGCGCATCCGCGCCGTGCTGCGCCGCCGCGCGCCAGAGCAGGTCAGCGACAGCGTGACCATTGGCGAGCTGGTGCTCGATGCCGGGACTTATCGGGTGAGCTTTCAGGGCCAGCCGCTCAAGGTGGGGCCCACCGAGTTCAAGCTGCTGCACTTTTTGATGAAGCATGCCGAGCGCGTGCACAGCCGCTCGCAATTGCTCGACAAGGTGTGGGGCGACCATGTGTTCATCGAGGAACGCACGGTGGACGTGCACGTCAAGCGGCTGCGCGAAGCCCTCGGCGCGGCGTCCGTGATGGTGGAAACCGTGCGCGGTGCGGGCTACCGGTTGACGGCCCAGCCACAGGTTCAGTTGCAGGCATAGTTCCCTTGGGCGCCCGTCTAACACAAGGCGCCTTCTCAACCCGAATGGAGCGCCTTCTTGGCGCCCGCACTTCCTGACAAGGCTTTGCAAGCGGCATGCTCTGGCGTCTTTCGTATTTTTTGCTGTGGCAAATGGCCGGTGGCGGGCTGGGCTGGTGGCAGGGCGGTGCCTGGGGTGCTGCGCTAGGCGCGGGGGCTGCCGCTTGGGGCTGGTTCTTCTGGGACCTGTCGCGCGGTGCGCGCGTGCTCCGCTGGTTGCGCACCGGCGACCCGGACCAGGCTCCGGTGATGCGAGGTATCTGGGGCGAGGCAGCAGACCGTGCGCGCCGCCTGCTACGCCGCAATGAGGTGCAGCTGCGCGAGAGCGAAGGGCGCCTGCAGGAGTTTCTGGCGGCCATGCAGGCCACGCCCAACGGGGTGGTGTTGCTGGACGCCCAGGGGCGCATCGAGTGGTGCAACCAGATCGCCGCAGCCCATTTCGGGTTCGACGCCCAGCGCGACGTGATGCAGTCGGTGGGTAACCTGGTGCGGGACCCCGCTTTCACGGCGTACTTCGCTGCCAGGCAATTCACGGGGGATGTGGTGCTGGAAGGGCGCGCCAGCACGCCGTCCAGGCCCGTGCGCATTTCGGTGCATCTGCACCCGTACGGCGATGGCCGCAAGCTCCTGCTGTCGCGCGATGTGACTGCGCTGGAACAGGCGGAAGCCATGCGCAGCGATTTTGTAGCCAATGTTTCGCACGAGATCCGCACACCGCTAACGGTGTTGGCCGGTTTTGTGGAAACGCTTCAAACACTGTCGCTGACCGAAGAAGAGCAATCCCGTTATCTGGGGATGATGTCGCAGCAGGCCCAGCGCATGCAAAGCGTGGTGCAGGATCTGCTGACTTTGTCCCGGCTGGAAGGCAGCCCGCTGCCGGGTATGGGCGAGTGGACGGCTGTGCACACGTTGCTGCAGCACTGCGAAGTGGAGGGCCGCGCGCTCTCGGCGCTGGTCACGCAGAACCAGCAAAAGCCGCACCAGATCAGCTTTCCGGCGCCGCAGGTCCTGCTCGCTGCCGGTGAACTGGCGGGCTCGCCGGCCGAGCTGCAAAGCGCGCTTTCCAATCTGATCAGCAACGCTGTGCGGTACACGCCAGCCGGCGGCAGCATCACGGTGGAATGGCAGGCGGCGCCTGACTGCGCGGCCGTGTTCTCGGTCCGCGACACCGGCCCCGGTATCGCACCGGAACACATCCCGCGGCTGACCGAGAGGTTTTATCGCGTGGACCGCAGTCGCTCCCGCGAAACGGGCGGTACGGGCCTGGGGTTGGCCATCGTCAAGCATGTGCTGCAGCGCCATGGCGCCACGCTGGAGATCACCAGTACGCTGGGCAAAGGGTCGTTGTTTTCAGTGACGTTTCCGGCAAGCCGGCTGCGTCGTGCCGCAAAGTAGGCCGGGCGGGCACCGCGTCAGGTTGAAAGCAGTGCTTTTTGCCTGGCCAGCGCACGCTTGAGCATCAGTACAAACAACACGGCTGTCACGCCGAGCGCCGCGGCGCTCGCTGCCCAGAATGGCGTGGGGGTGGCCGCTGCCGTGTGCGCCTGGATTGCCCATGGGCCCCAGCCTCCATAAGCCAGTACGTAGCCGCCGCCCAGCCCTGCACCCCAGAGCAGCAGGCAGTACACCACCAGCGGCGCCACTGTGATGCCATAGCAGCGCAGCACAAACACGCTCAGGGTCTGGAATGCATCGAACGCGTGGTACACCGCCACCCAGGCCAGTACGGCACCGGTCATGGCCACCACACCTGCATTGCTGGAATAGATGGCACCGATTTGGTCTTTAGCTATGAAAATAATAGCTGAAAGTGCAATTCCCATAAGCGCTGCAAGCCTAAAACCCGTCAAAACCGCATGCCGGGCCCTGCCAGGTTGCCGTGCGCCCAGCCAGTAGCTCACCCGGGCGCTGGTGGCAATGGCAAGCGACAGCGGCACCATGTACAAAAGCGCTGCCACATTGGCCGCTATCTGGTGCGTTGCCGCCGCCGTGGTGCCCTGGCGGGCTACGAACAGTGCCATCAGCGTGAAGGATGTCACCTCCACCATCACTGCCAGTCCTGCCGGAAGCCCCAGCCGGCACAGCCGGGCCAGCGTGGGTGGGTGGGGCGGCTCTATCCGCTTCCAGATATGTAGCGGGGCATAGATATCCTGCGTGCGCAGCAGCCAGGCGGCCAGCGCGAGCATGGTGCAGTTGACCACCAGCGTGGCCCAGGCGCACCCCACGACGCCCTGTGCAGGCAGCCCTCCGCCGCCGAAAGTGAACCATATCGACAGCGGCACTTTCACAAACAGCGAGCCCACCTGCAGCCACATCACCAGCTGCGGGCGGCCCAGCGCCTGGTTAAGCGTGCTGTACACGCGAAACAGCAGGGCTGGCGGCAGCGCAAGCGCCAGCACGGCCAGATAGGCCTTCACCTCCACCTGCAAGGCCGGGGGCACCTCGGTCCAGCGCAGCAGCGGGCCGGGCGACAGCAGTGCGGTGATGCCTATCATGCTGGCGATGAGGCACACGTAGAGTGCCTGCCGTAGTGAATGCCCCATGGCAGCGTGTTGCCCCGCGCCGCGCTGCTCGGCCCACATTGGCAGCATGGCCTGCAGCACGCCCATCAGGCCTACATACACGCTGATGAAGATGGCTGACGCGACCGAGAGCGCGGCCAGCGAATCGGCAGAGTGGCGCCCGGCGACGATGGTGTCGGCCACGCCAAACGCCATGACGGCGAGCTGGCCAGCCAGGACCGTCAGGGCGTGGCGCGTGATGGTGGAGCGCTCGGACATCAGCGCGCAGGCCCTGCGCGGCGGAATACGAGCAGATGGTCGTTCTTGTCGGTGGGCCGCGGGATGGTGGCGATCTGTTCCCACAGCGCGCCATTGACCATGCGCTCCGAAGCTGGCCAGGAGGCAATGTCCGCGATCAGCCAGTCACATTCATCCTGCAGCCCGGCGCGCTGCAGCGACAGCTGGCCGTGGTACTGCAGTGCCGCAACCTGCGCGCGGCTCAGGCCCACGGTCTGCACACAGCCAGGCATGGGGCCCAGCGCAGCATTGACGGCACGCATCTGCGGTGCATAGCTGCGTGCATAGTCCAGCAGAGGCAGCCACAATGTGAGCAGCAGCAGCCAGCCCAGCACTGCACCGCCAGCGGGCAGAACCAGACTTTTCCAGATCGGTGCGCGGCTGCGCGAGGCGCGCCACCACACCAGGGCGCACCAGCCCGCAGTGGCGGCCAGTGCCGTTACAAACGCCAGCAATGAAAACTCGGGCACAAACCCGGGCGCCAGCTTGGCCACGTTGGCGGCAGGCTTGGCCGGCACACCGGTCTGCATGGCGATCCAGATCACCCAGATCGCCAGGGCCGACACGGTGAAAAAGAGCAGCGTGAACCAGTCGATCAGCGCGCCAACGCTGCGGCTGAGGGTGGGCAGCGCAAAAGCCGCCAGCGCGGCCAGGGCCGGCAGGCCCAGCAGCAGCGCACGGTCTGACGGCTGGGTGAGGATGGTGGCTGCCACGGAAATGGCTGTAAACCAAAGCGGCAACAGCAGATGGGGATGCCCCGGGCGGCTCGCGATCTGCCGCCGCCAGCGCCACAGCGTCCAGAGTGCCAGCGGCCAGGCGGGCCAGCCGAACCACAGGAAAAGTCTTGCCAGGCTTTGCCATTCCTTGCCGCCGCCGCTGGCCAGCGCCATGCGCCAGCGCCACAGGTCAAGACCCCATGCCATGCCTGCGGCGACAAGCGCCACGGCGCAGATGGTCCAAGCCCAGGCAAGCCGGCGTTTGCGTGTGCCCTGCCCGGGCGCGATGACGGCTACGAGCACACTGCCAAGGGCCAGGAGTGCAGCTACTGCCGGAGCGCCCGCCAGCGTCAGCCCCAGGCTGCCCGCGACCAGCGCAATGGCAGGAGCCAGGGTCCGGTACGGCATCGCTGCCACCGCAAAAAACAGCAGCGTGGTGCACGCCAGCTGCACCAGATAGCTCGTGATTTCATGCGAAAGCTGGGCCAGCCCCAGACAGGCCAGCAGGGCCAGCAATGCACCGTCGGCAATGGCCCGTGCATAGTCCGCCGGGGCAGCCTCACCCCCAAACGCGAACGCCACCGGCTGCGCGCCAGGGCTGCGCGCCAGGTAGTAAACCCCATACCAGGTGGCCACCAGGGTGAGGACGAGCAAGCCCACAAACGGCAGGCGTGCCGCCATCTCCGGTGCGAGCCAGCCCGCAGACGCCTGCAGTGCCCATGCGCCCAGCCAGTAGGGCAAGAGGCCATCGGTTTCGGGCGGCATGCCGCCGAGCAGCGGGCTCAGCCACTCGGTACGACCACCGGCCAGCTCCAGCATGTAGCCGAAGGCCGTGATGTCGGCACTTTTCCAGGGCTGGCGCCCCACGAAACCCGGAACCAGATAGGCCAGGCACAGCAACAGCAGCGCCCAGCGCGGAAGCGGGCTCACGGCACTTTGCGTAACGATGGCGGGCGAGGGTGGGTTCACGCGGGTTCAGGGGCAGGGGAGGGCCATCGAGAATAAGGGCAAATGCGACGATCGGCGCAGGGCCCGGTGCATGGGAGCACTGCTCCGCAACTTACGGTGCGCCCATCGGGACGAAAAAAAAGCAGCCCGGTGGCCCGGGCTGCTTTTTTGCGCAAGCGCAGCAGCGAATTACTTGGCTGTGGTCTTGCCGAAGCGGTTGCGGAAGCGCTCCACGCGGCCACCCATGTTGTCCACCGACTTTTGCGTGCCGGTATAGAAGGGGTGCGATTCAGAGGAGGTGTCCAGCTTGAACAGCGGGTATTCCTTGCCTTCGAAGGTTTCCATTTCCTTCGTGTTCACGCACGAACGGGTCACGAACTTGAAACCGTTGGAGAGGTCCATAAACAGGACTTCGCGGTAGTTGGGGTGAATGCCTTCTTTCATGATCAATCCTTGTCAAGTGCGGGAGCCGTGCTGGACCCGGAGCAACCTTTGCGCCGTGGAGCATCCAGCATACTTTCCGCAGAAAAAGCTCTCTATTATTGCACAGGCAGTTCGACGGCCTGTTAGCGACGGCCTGCCAGGGCTGAAACTGGAGCGACCTCGGTCAGAGCCGCCGCGCAAGGGCCGACCCGCGCGCTGGCGGTGTCCCTCTTCCCGAATTGCCTGCAATTCGAGAGAAGGGGGAAGGCGCGAAAGCGACTCAGGGGGTTGTCACCCCCCTCGGCGCATCATGTCAAAGAAGTCCACATTGGTCTTGGTGGCCTTCATGTTCTTGATCATGAGTTCCATCGACTCGATCTCGTCCATGTTGTACATGAACTGGCGCAGGATGCGGGTCTTTTGCAGGATCTCGGGCGCCAGCAGCAGCTCTTCGCGGCGGGTGCCGCTCTTGTTGAGCTCGATGGCGGGGAACACGCGCTTTTCGTAGAGGCGGCGGTTCAGGTGGATTTCACAGTTGCCAGTGCCCTTGAACTCTTCAAAGATCACTTCGTCCATGCGGCTGCCGGTGTCGACCAGCGCCGTGGCAATGATGGTGAGCGAACCGCCTTCCTCGACTTTGCGCGCGGCACCGAAGAAGCGCTTGGGACGCTGCAGCGCGGCGGCGTCCACACCACCCGACAGCACCTTGCCGCTTGACGGCACGACGTTGTTGTAGGCGCGGGCGAGGCGGGTGATGGAGTCCAGCAGGATCACCACGTCCTTCTTCAGTTCGACCAGGCGCTTGGCGCGCTCGATCACCATCTCTGCCACATGCACGTGGCGGGCGGCGGGCTCGTCAAAGGTCGATGCAATGATCTCGCCCTTGACCGTGCGCTGCATTTCGGTCACTTCTTCGGGGCGCTCATCCACCAGCAGCACCATCAGATGCACGTCGGGGTTGTTGGCCGTGATGGCGTGGGCAATGTGCTGCATCATCACCGTTTTGCCACTCTTGGGCGGGGCGACGATCAGAGCGCGCTGGCCGCGGCCAATGGGCGCGATGATGTCGATGATGCGGCCAGTGATGTTTTCTTCGCCCTTGAAGTCGCGTTCCAGGCGCATCTGCTCCTTGGGGAACAGGGGCGTCAGGTTCTCGAACATCACCTTGTGCTTGTTCTGCTCGGGTGGGCCGCCATTGACGGAGTCGAGCTTGTTCAGTGCAAAGTAGCGTTCGCCGTCCTTGGGCGTGCGAACTTCGCCTTCGATCATGTCGCCCGTGTGCAGATTGAAGCGACGCACCTGGCTCGGGCTGATGTAGATGTCGTCCGTGCTGGCGGTAAAGCTCGTGTCCGGGCTGCGCAAAAAGCCAAAGCCGTCGGGCAGGATTTCCAGCACGCCGTCGGCAATGATCTGTTCCCCCGTTTTGGCGCGCTTCTTGATGATCGCAAACATCAGCTCCTGCTTGCGCATGCGGCCCGTGTTTTCGATTTCGAGTTCTTCGGCCTGCTTCAGGACTTCAGACACGTGCAGTGCCTTGAGTTCGTTTAAGTGCATGGAGTGACTCCTTGGCGGAGCGGGTAAGAAACTTGGGGGGGTGGGGCTGGGGCCAGAGGAGCTGCTGTTTGCAGGTCTGGCGCGCCTGGGATCTCGGCCCGGCTGCCAATGCGTGCAGTCCGGTGATCGCTAGGAATTATGACAGGAAAAAAAGGAGCACTTTCGCCAGCCGGGGCTAACTGCCGCATTGGCCCGCAAACAGGGTCGCAGCCCCTTGAGAAAACCCCGCCGCTGCCGCGCTGCAGCCCGCGGGGCCTTGAGAAATCAGGCCAGCTGTTGGTCGATGAATGCAGTCAGCTGGGCCTTGCTCATGGCGCCCACTTTGGTGGCGGCCAGCTGACCATCCTTGAACAGCATCAGGGTGGGAATGCCGCGGATACCGAACTTGGCGGGCACTTCGCGGTTCTCGTCCACGTTGAGCTTGGCGATCTGCAGCTTGCCCTGATAGGTGCCAGCCACCTCGTCGAGGATGGGAGCGATCATCTTGCAGGGGCCGCACCATTCAGCCCAGTAATCCACCAGCACCGGGGTGCTGGCCTTGAGCACGTCGGCTTCAAAGCTTGCGTCGGAGAGATGTTTGATGAGTTCGCTGGCCATGGCGGGTTCCTTGTGTCTTTTCCGGGCAGGTCGCTCCCGGGCTACGTATAAAGTCCGAGGATTGTGACAGAAACCAATTCCACGTTCACCGGTATGGCCCCGCACTCCGACGCTATGACAGTCATAGCGAAAAGCGATCATTGCGCGGGCGTGCTGGGCCTGTGGCAAGACACGTTGGGCCTTGTCGCCGCACAGATCCAGCGGCTGGGTGCCCACCGCGCTCGCTCGGTGGTGCTGGTGCCTTACGCCCAGCTCATGCCCTGGGCGCAGCACTACTGGGGCCTGCTGCACCCGGACGGTTTTGCGCCCCGTTTTGAAACCACCCGCAACTGGGCGCGCCAGCTGAGCGCTTTCGTACCGCAGGGCGATGACCTGGCGGGCGACACTGGTCGCGATACCCTCACCGCACGCGCATTGCTCGACAGGGCAGGGCTGGCAGCACAGCGCGACATGCTGGCTGCGCCCCTTCAGCAGGCGGCTGCACAGTTGGCCAGCGTGGTTGCATCGGTGCCGCCGCAGGAGCGCGATGCCTGGGCCGCCAGCGCGCGCCTGCAGTTGCCCGGGCCCGAGGATGGCTCTGCGTTGCGCTTCGAAGCCGTGGTGGCCCGCATTGCGCTGGAATGGGCCGCCGCTTCGCGCTACGCCACCGATGTGCTCTTTGACCCAGGGGTGCGCGCCACGGTGGACGCATTGATAGTTTTGCAAGGTTTCCAGCCTGACCCGCTGGCTCCCACGCTGCTGGCGCACTGGGGTGAGCGCGGGCTGCTGATTCCCCTTGCCCGGGATCTGGCAAGCATGTCCCACACTGCAGAAATCGCCCTGCATGCGGCGCAGGATGCCGAGGACGAAGCCCAGCGCGCAGCCGCCTGTGTGCTGGCGCACGTATCCGCAGGCCGCGTGCCGGTGGCCCTGGCCGCCAACGACCGCGCGCTCACCCGGCGCATCAGCGCTCACCTGGCCCACCGTGGCGTAGCGGTGCGCGATGAAAACGGCTGGACGCTGTCGACCACGCGCTCTGCAGCGCAGCTGATGGCAACCCTCAAGGCGGCCGCGTGGGATGCCAGTACCGACGACGTGCTCGACTGGCTCAAGCATGTACCGCTGATGGACCAGCACGCGCTGGCGGGGCTGGAGCAGGCATTGCGTCGCGCGGCAATTGCCCGTTGGTCTGATGCGGCCGGTCGGGACTGGGGCGACAAGCCCCTGCTTGCCACCCTTGTCGCCCAGGTTGCGGCATGGCAAGAGGGCTTGCGCGCCGGCCGGGCTTTAGGCCCCTGGCTGTTCGCGCTGCGGGCGCTGCTGCGTGCAACGGGGCAATGGGAAACGCTGGAGGCCGATGCGGCCGGTGCGCGCGTGCTCAGCGCCTTGCGCCTGCAGGACGGCCAGGATGCCGAATTCGACGGCTGGGGCGCAGCCACACGGCGCATGTCGTTGCCCGAGTTCACACGCTGGGTGAACGAAGTGCTGGAGGCTGCGCGATTTGTTCCCCCTGCCGAGAGCGGCGCACCCGTCACCGTGCTGCCGCTGGCGCAACTGCTGGCCCGGCCCTTTGCGGCGCTGGTCTTGCCGGGTTGCGACGAAAAGCGCCTGCAGCCCGCGCCCGAACCACCGGGTGAATGGACTCAAACGCAGCGGCTCTCGCTGGTGCTGCCCACGCGTGAATCGCAGGAAGCGGCACAGCGCGCTGCCTGGCACAGTGCACTGTGTACCCCCACCGTGGACGTGCTCTGGCGCACCGGCGACGAGGGCGGCGAGCCGCTGCTGGCCAGCCCGCTGGTGCTGGCGCTGCACCTGGACGGAGCGGCACACGAAGGCGCTGACGGCCGCCAGCAGCGCGACGTGCTCGCTGCGCCCACACCGCGGCCTGCCCCGCGGGGCGACGCGTTGGGCTTGCAGCGGTTGTCTTCCACCGCCTATTCCGACCTGCGGCACTGCCCGTACCGTTTCTTTGCGTTGCGCCTGCTGGGCCTGTCCGAATCGGACGAGCTGTCGGCCGAAGTGGACAAGCGTGACTTCGGCAACTGGCTGCACGAGGTGCTGCAGCTCTTCCATGAGCAACTGCGCGACGATGCCCCCGGCGCGCCGCCCGACCGCACCACGCGGCTTGACGACGCAGCGCGCACTGTCACCCACAAGCATGGCCTGGCGGGCTCGGCCGAGGGCGACTTCCTGCCTTTCTCGGCGGGCTGGCCCCAGGTGCGCGATGGCTACCTGCGCTGGCTTGCGCAGCACGAGCAGGCCGGCGGCGCATTCCGGTCGGCAGAGGTCAAGGCGACCCAGCCGCTGGGCAGCCTGCAGCTGGTGGGCACCATCGACCGGATCGATGGTGTGTCCACCACGGGTGAGCCCACGATGCTGGTCATCGACTACAAGACCGAGAGCGACAGCGTGACCAGCAAGCGCATTGCGGTGGGGGCCG
This sequence comes from Acidovorax sp. BL-A-41-H1, assembly GCF_051942715.1. NCBI lineage: Bacteria > Pseudomonadati > Pseudomonadota > Betaproteobacteria > Burkholderiales > Comamonadaceae > Acidovorax > Acidovorax sp. BL-A-41-H1. Next base: position 98,477 of record NZ_JBPVJQ010000005.1, read on the forward strand.
AAGACACCCAGCTGGCGTTCTACGCGGCGCTGCTGAGCCACGACACGCTGCGCGCGGCCTACGTCAACGTGGGCGAGCGGGGCGAGACGCGCATGCACGAACAGGAAGACGTGGTCCACCTGCGCGACCTGCTGGTCGAGGGCATCCAGCACGACTTTGCACAGATTTCCGCAGGCGCACCCATGCCGGCACTGGGCGAGGGCGCGGTGTGCGAATACTGTGCAGCGCGCGGCCTGTGCCGAAAGGATTTCTGGTGATGACAGTACACCCCCCTGAGGCGCTGCGCGCCTTCCCCCCGCCCTCGCTCCGCTGCGCTGCGCGGGCAAGGGGACGACACCCTCGCTGCGGGGCGGCCCTTGCTCGGTGTCTTCTCGCCTTGGCCGCGCCAGTTTCAACGGCCGATTCCGCATCGCCGGTCATGGGACTCCATAGATGACGAACGCCGCCTACGAACACAACGGCCAGCCCGTCTCGCGCGAGGCGTTCTACGCCATTGCCTGCGACCCCGCGCGCAGCGTGGCGGTCGAGGCCTGCGCCGGTGCTGGCAAGACCTGGATGCTGGTCTCGCGCATGCTGCGTGCGCTGCTGGACGGCGCTGCGCCGCACGAGATCCTTGCCATCACTTTCACCAAGAAAGCCGCGGGCGAAATGCGCCAGCGCCTGCAGGAATGGCTGGAGGAGTTTGCCCAGGCCCCGCCAGACCGGCTGGTGGCCGAGCTGATCGCGCGCGGCGTGGCGCCGCAGGCTGCAATGGACCAGCGCGAGGCGTTGCAGGGCCTGTATCGCCAGCTGCTCGATAGTGGCCGCCCGGTGCAGATCCGCACCTTCCACAGCTGGTTTGCCGCGCTGCTGGGTACCGCGCCGCTGGCCCTGTTGCAGGACCAGGGCCTGCCCGCGCATTTCGAGCTGCTGGAGGACGACGCCGAAGCCGTGCGTGAAGTCTGGCGCCCGTTCTTGCATGCCGTGGCAGCCGACGTCAGCCTGCGTGCCGACTACGAGGCCGTGGTGGCCGGGTACGGGCGCTCACAAACGCACAAGGCGCTGGCCGCCGCCCTGGCCAAGCGGGTGGAGTTTGACCTGGCCGACGAGGCAGGCGTGGTCGATGCGTCGGTACCGGCCTTTGGTGCATGCTTCCCCGAGCTGGCCCATTGCGCCGACCCGGCCGATGCATTGGCCGATGCCACCTGCCGCCAGCGCTGGCTGGCCTGGGCCCGCGCGCTCGGCGCCGAAACCAACAAGACGCCGCAAAAAGCGGCCGACGCCATCATCGATGCGCTCGCCAGTACCGACCCCGCCCAGTGCCTGGCCATGCTGCGCAAGGCGCTGTTTGTGGCCAAGGAAGACCGGCTCACCAAGCACCTTGAAAAGTGCGTGGCCGCGCAGGAAGCCGAACCCGAGCTGCAGCGACTGCTGGCTGCGCGACACCAGCACGCGGCGTGGCAGCACCAGCAGCGCATGGCCCGCCTGGCGCGCTGCCTGATTGCACAGTTTGCCGCCGTCAAGCACCGGCACGGCTGGGTGGACATGAACGACGTGGAGCGCATGGCGCTGGTGATGCTGGCCGACCCGGTGCTCAGCGGCTGGGTGCAGGAGCGCCTGGACGCCCGCGTGCGCCACCTGCTGGTGGACGAGTTCCAGGACACCAACCCGCTGCAATGGCAGGCGCTCCATGCCTGGCTGTCGGGCTACGCCGGATCAGGGGGTGGCGCCGCCGCGCCCAGCGTGTTCATCGTGGGTGACCCAAAGCAGAGCATCTACCGTTTCCGGCGCGCCGAGCCGCAGGTCTTCATCGCGGCCCAGGCGTTTGTGCGCAATGGCCTGGGCGGCGATCTGCTGAGCTGCGACCACACCCGTCGCAATGCCACGGGCGTGATCGCGGCCGTCAATGCGGTCATGGGCACTGCACAGGCGCAGGGCGAAACCAGCGGGTTCCGGCCTCACACCACTGAGTCGAGGGATCCGGGGGTGGTGCTGCGCCTGCCAGCCATCGGGGCTGAGGCCGATACGGCGCAGGCTGCGGTAGCGCCTGGTGCGGCGGCTGCCGATGGCGCTGCAGACGGACGCCCCGCCAAGGCGAATCCCATGGAATGGCGCGACAGCCTGACCGAGCCGCGCCACGAGCCCGAGGAAACCCAGCGCATGCGCGAATGCACCCAGGCAGCCGCATGGGTGGCTGCGCAGATAGCGCAGGGCGTGCCGCCCAAGGAGGTGCTGGTGCTGGCCCGCAAGCGCGACCGCCTGGCCACCTTGCAGGATTCGCTGCGCGCGCTGCACCTGCCCTGCGTACAGCCCGAAAAGGCCGACCTGTTCGACGCGCCCGAGGTGCAGGACATCATCGCGCTGCTCGATGCACTGGTCTCGACCCGACACGATCTCTCGCTGGCGCGGGCCCTGCGTTCGCCGCTGTTCGGGCTGGGTGATGACGCCCTGGTGACGCTGGCCGTGCTGCGCCGTCAGCCGGAGTACGCGGCGTGCAGCTGGTTTGATTTGCTACAAAAAGAAGAGCTAACAGGGCAATACTTACCTGGGCTTGGTGCCAATTTGGCCCAATACAGGGTCTGGGTGGACACTTTGCCGCCCCATGACGCCCTGCATGCCATCTATGAGCATGCCGACGTGCTGGCCCGGTTTGCCGCGGCAGCCCCGGCGTCGCAGCGCGCCGCCGTGCAGGCCAACCTGCGGGCGCTGCTGTCGGCCGCACTGCAGCACGACGGGGGGCGCTACCTCACGCCGTACGCGTTTGTTCGGGCGATGAAAAAGGGCGGCGTCCGTGCGCCGGGCCGCGTGGACCTGCAGGCAGTGCGGCTGCTCACGGTGCATGGCGCCAAGGGGCTGGAGGCGCATTCGGTGCTGTTGCTGGACACTGACACCCGCCCCCAGAAGGCCGAAACCATGGGCGTGCTGGTGGACTGGCCCGGCGAGCAGGCCGTGCCCGCCGCCTTCGTGTTCATGGCCAGCGAATCCAGCCCGCCGCCCAGCGCCGCGCAGGCGGTGGCGGCCGAGCAGCAGGCGCGCCAGCGCGAAGAGCTGAACATGCTCTACGTGGCCATGACGCGTGCCAAGCACTGCCTGGCGCTGTCATCCGTGCAGCCGTCCCACTCGGCCCCTGGCAGCTGGTGGAACCGGCTCGCGTCTGTGGCCGAGGATGCGGTGCCCGACAGAGGCCTTGCAGATGTTCCATCGTCCGCTGCCCCGGAAGGCGGCGAGCCCACTGAGGTCGCGCACGAGGTGTTCTCGGTGGTCGAGCTTCCGGTGCAGCCAGCGCACCTGCAAAAGGTGCCTGCAAATCGGGCACCGACAGGCCAGCCGGGGCGGGGCGAAGGCGTTGCCGAACCCGCGGAAGGCCCGAGCTCGACCCCCCAATCGCGCCTGGGCGAGGCCATGCACCAGCTGCTGGAGCAGGCCGGTGTGGCGGGCGGTGCGCTCCACCATCTGCGCGAACACGGCTTTTCTGCCGTGCGCAAGGCGCGGCTGGCGCAGGATTTCGACATCACTGTCGCCGCTGCCGGGCAGGCGTGCCAGACGGCCCAACGCATTCTGGCGGGTGAGGGCGCCTGGGCGTGGGACCCGGCCTGCATCGATACGGCCATCAACGAGGCACCGTTGCGCTACCGTGGGCAGAGCCTGCGCATCGACCGCCTGGTGCACTGCCACCAGCCTGCCGCACGGGCCGGGTGGTGGGTGCTCGACTACAAAAGCGCCCACCAGCCAGAGCGCCAGCCGGAACTGGTGGCGCAGATGGCGCTGTACCGCCAGGCCGTGCAAAGCCAGACCCCCGGCGAGCGCGTGTTTGCCGCATTCTTGACGGGAGACGGGAGGCTGGTTCCGGTGCAAGAGGGCGTGACGGCGGAATCTGTGGCAGTAGCTGCGAGCGAGGTACCGCACGCCAGCGCACCCGTGGGGCCCGAGGCCGGCCCCGCCTTGGCGCCAGTGAGGCATACTCCGGCCCCCGCGCGGCCTGGCGATCCATCGTTGTCGTCAGCGCCCCCTGCGCCATCCGGGCCCAGCCAGGGGTCACTCTTCTGACCAGACCCTGCGCCCCGCGCGTAGGCACTCATTTTTCTCCCTTGCTACCGAGAACCCCATCCATGCAACTCACCCTCGACCCGGTTACCGCCATGCCCGCCAGCGAGCCTGCCCAAGCCCAGCGCCTTGCCTGCGATGTAGCCGTGGTGGGCGGCGGCCCTGCCGGGCTGATGGCGGCCGAGGTGATGGCCCAGGCCGGCGTTGCCGTGCATCTGTTTGATTCGATGCCATCGGTGGGCCGCAAATTCCTGCTGGCGGGCAAGGGCGGTCTCAACCTCACACATTCCGAAGACCATGCACGGTTTGCCACCCGCTTCGAGGGGCGCGAGGCCCAGGTTGGCCCGCTGATTGCAGGGTTTGGTGCACAGCAGGTGCGCGACTGGGCCAAGGAGCTGGGTGTGGACACTTTTGTGGGCACCTCCGGGCGCGTGTTTCCCACCGACATGAAGGCGGCGCCCCTGCTGCGCGCCTGGCTGCAACGGCTGCGCGGCCAAGGCGTCAAATTCCACATGCGGCATCGCTGGATAGGCTGGACGGATGAGGGTGCAATGCAGTTCACCACCCCGGCCGGCGCCAGCGTGGTCGCGGCGCGTGCCGTTGTGCTTGCACTGGGCGGGGCCAGCTGGGCGCGCCTGGGCTCCGACGGCCAATGGGTGCCGCTGGTGGCAGCACGGGGTGTGGACGTGGCACCGCTGCGCCCGGCCAACTGTGGTTTCGACGTGCTGCGAGCCGACGCGTCGGCGGGCGAAACCCGGCGCGAGTTTCTGCAGGAGCTGGTAGGCCGCACACCCGCCAGCACGGTGGGCTGGACGCCCCATTTTGCCGAGCGCTTTGGAGGCCAGCCTTTCAAGACCGTAGCGCTTACCTTCACGGACAGCCAGGGCCGCAGCTTCAGCCGCAAGGGTGAGTTTGTGGCCACCGCCACGGGCGTGGAGGGCAGCCTGGTGTACGCGGCCTCCCACCTGCTGCGGGACGAAATCGAAGCCCACGGCCACGCCACCTTTCACCTCGACCTGCTGCCAGATCACTCCCACGAGCGCGTGCTGGTGGAAGTGCGCCATCCGCGCGGTTCGCGGTCGCTGTCCAGCCATCTCAAGAGCCGCCTCGGCCTCGACGGCATCAAGGCAGGCATCCTGTACGAGCATTTGGGCAAAGACGGTGTGAACGATCCCGTAGCGCTGGCCCGCGCCATCAAGGCCCTGCCCATCACCGTAGTCGCTCCACGCCCCATCGATGAAGCCATCAGCACCGCGGGTGGCGTGCGGTTTGATGCGCTGGATGCTCACCTGATGGCGAAGGCGGTGCCTGGCGTTTTTTGTGCGGGCGAGATGCTCGACTGGGAGGCGCCCACCGGGGGCTATCTGCTGACGGCCAGCATGGCCAGCGGCCGCGCCGCTGCACAAGGAGTGCTGCGCTGGCTGGGCGGTGCCGGGGCCTGAGGCTGCACAGGGCTGCCCGCGCGACCTAGCTGGCACACTCGTTGGAGCGCGATTAAGAAGTCTTTGGAGGCATGTGGCGGGACGCCACCGGTGACGGCGCGATGGGCAAGAACCCATCGGCAGAAGAAAGAAGTTGACGAGCCTTACCCCCGGCACTGGCTCCACAGTTAGGGCTGCTTGGTTCCCCACCTGACCCGGTTGGCCGCTTCACCATGCGGGGAGGCCCGTCACCACTGATTGTACGCTGGATGAAAGGCCCCTTTGCTGCATCGCCGCATGGCCGGCAGGGTTGGGAAGGCTCTGGGTGGTGGCCGCACGGGCAGCAGTCGGGGGGCCTCCGCCGTGCAGCCCGCCCACGCAGGACCTCGCTTTGAGGAGATCAGGCGCCGCGCCGATCGCCGGGGCCGTTACCTTCCCGCAAAGGACGCCGGGCTTGCCCCAACCCGTAGAATCTGCCAGATGTCCTACCTCGTGCTCGCCCGCAAGTACCGCCCCCGCAATTTCACCGAAATGGTGGGGCAGGAGCATGTGGTGCAGGCACTGACCAATGCGCTGACCCAGCAGCGGCTGCACCACGCCTACCTGTTCACAGGAACGCGCGGTGTGGGCAAGACCACGGTCTCGCGCATCCTGGCCAAGTCGCTCAATTGCCAGGGCGCGGACGGGCAGGGCGGCATCACTGCCACGCCCTGCGGCGTGTGCCAGGCGTGCACCGACATCGACAGCGGCCGTTTTGTGGATTACACCGAGCTGGATGCTGCCTCCAACCGCGGAGTGGACGAGGTGCAGAGCCTGCTAGAGCAGGCGGTCTACAAGCCGGTGCAGGGGCGCTTCAAGGTCTTCATGATCGACGAGGTGCACATGCTCACGAACACGGCGTTCAACGCCATGCTCAAGACGCTAGAGGAGCCGCCCGAGTACCTGAAGTTCGTGCTCGCCACGACCGACCCGCAAAAGGTCCCTGTCACCGTGCTCAGCCGCTGCCTGCAGTTCAACCTGCGGCCGATGGCGCCTGAAACCGTGCTCACGCACCTGACGCAGGTGCTCGCGTCAGAGAACGTTCCGGCAGAGGCGCCTGCGCTGCGCCTGCTGGCCCGTGCGGCGCGCGGCTCCATGCGCGATGCCCTGTCGCTGACAGACCAGGCCATTGCCTTCGGCAGCGGCCAGCTGCAGGAAGCCAGCGTGCGGCAGATGCTGGGCGCAGTCGATCGCTCGTACGTGTTTCGCCTTATCGACGCCCTCGCGGCCGGCGATGGCCGGACCGTGGTGGAAACCACCGATGTGCTGCGCCTGAACGGCCTGTCCGCGGCGTCGACGCTGGAAGAGATGAGTGCCGTGCTTCAGCGCATGGCCGTTTTCCAGGCTGTGCCGCAGATGGCGGCTGCCATCGATCAGGATGACCCGGAGGCGGCAGAAACTGCGCGCCTCGCGAGCCAGATGCCCGCGGACGAGACGCAGCTGCTGTACAGCATGTGCCTGCATGGACGCGGCGAGCTGGGCCTGGCACCCGACGAATACGCGGCACTGACCATGGTGCTGCTGCGCCTGCTGGCCTTCAAGCCCCGCAGCGAACCGGCTGAAAAAAAAACTCTGACGCGGCCTGATACCGCCGTCGCACCTGCAGCGGGCAGTGCACAGGCGGTACCTGCAGCCGCCGGTGCGGTGGCAGCTTCTGTGGCCCGCGCAGCAGCGCCCTCGGGGGAACGCGGCGCATTGGCTCCGGTACCGAGCATCCCCGTCGCGATGCCGCCCGAGCACGAGGGCGCCACCGCAAAACCCGATATAGATTTGGCACCGCTTGGCGCATCGGTTGTCCACACTGCCTTGCCAGCGCAAGCCGCGGTGATGGGCAGCGCTGCCACGACCCTGCCAGTGCGCAGCCCGGACGACTTTGACCGCGCTGCGCCGCCTGACCGCACCCCGGTGCCCCAGGGGGCGGCCGATGTGATGTCGATTCCGGTGCGCCTGGCGCCCGAGCCCGGTGCGCGCCTGCAGCCCACGCCGCATTCCACACCGGCGCCTGCATCGGCGCGCTACACGCCGACCGAGGAGGGCGATGTCTGGCATGCCACCGTGCAGCAAATGGTGGCGGCGGAGACCATCACGGCACTGGTGCGTGAACTGGCACTGCAGTCGCAGCTGGTGGCGCGCGATGGAACCCACTGGCTGCTGCGCGTGGAGCGCGAATCTCTGAACCAGCCCACCGCGCGGGAACGCCTGCGGGCCGCGCTGGAGGCCGCAGGCCATGCCAGCCAGATTTCTGTGGAGCTGGGCGTGGTGATCGACAGCCCGGCACGGCGCAATGCGGCGGCTGCGGCCGAGCGGCAGCGCCGGGCAGAGGAAATCGTGAACAACGATCCGTATGTGCAGACCCTCATGCGTGACTACGGGGCCAAAATCGTGCCTGGCAGCATCAAACCAGTTTGAAGTAGCCGGTGACAGCGGCGGGTGAATCCCGCCGAAGATGCGTGGCACACCAGTCATTCCGGGCAATGCTCTCCAACCATTGCTCTTCACACAACTTTCGACTTTCATCAAAGGAAACTTCCATGTTCAACAAAGGACAACTCGCCGGCCTCATGAAGCAGGCCCAGGCCATGCAGGACAACCTCAAGAAGGCCCAGGACGAGCTGGCGTTCATCGAGGTCGAGGGCGAGTCGGGTGCAGGGCTCGTCAAGGTCCTGATGACCTGCAAGCACGACGTCAAGCGCGTCACCATTGACCCCAGCCTGCTGGCGGACGACAAGGACATGCTGGAAGACCTGGTGGCAGCAGCGTTTAACGCCGCGGTGCGCAAGGCAGAGGAGACCTCGGCAGAGAAGATGGGCAAGCTGACGCAAGGGATGCCAGGACTCCCCGGCGGCATGAAATTCCCTTTCTGAGGTTGGCTACTGCGCGGGCGTGATGCGTCGTTGCGGGTCCCGTCGGGAAATCCTCACGACCCGGAAGGTCGCTCCGGTTTCCCGCCACCCGCGCCTAGCCTGACGCCCGCTCGCTACGCCCTTGAGGGTGGGGGGTGAAGGCAGGGGCGCATTCTTCCTGTTACTTTCGCATCCGCTCGGGCTGACCTTGTCGAAGCTGGGTCCGTCGTTCCGTACTTTCACTCCCTAGCATCTCATCTTGCAAAGTCATGTCCTCCACTAACGCCCTTGATGTCTTGATCCAGGCGCTGCGCCGTCTGCCGGGGGTGGGGGTGAAGTCGGCACAGCGCATGGCGTTTCACATGCTGCAGCACGACAGGGCGGGGGCAGAGGTGCTGTCGCGCGCGCTGCACGAGGCGGTGGGGGCAGTGCACCACTGCGCGCGTTGCCATACGTTCACCGAAGCTGATGTGTGCAGCACCTGTCTGGACCCCGCGCGGGACCCGAGCCGCCTTTGTGTGGTCGAGACGCCTGCAGACCAGGCTGCGATGGAGCGCACCGGGGCCTTCAAAGGGCTGTACTTTGTGCTGATGGGGCGGCTCAGCCCACTCGACGGGATCGGTCCCAAGGAAATCGGCCTGCAAAAGCTGCTGGAGCGCGCAGCCGACGGCCTGGTGCAGGAAGTGATCCTTGCGACCAATTTCAATGCCGAGGGAGAAGCCACCGCCCATGTGATCAGCGACGTGCTCAAGGGCCGCGGGATGCACGTCACGCGCCTCGCCCGGGGCGTGCCGGTGGGCAGTGAACTCGAATACGTCGATCTGGGCACCATTGCCCATGCTCTGGTAGACCGTCGCTAGTCGCCCTGCAACGGCTTGACCGCTCCGTCCATCAGGCTGCGGTTTGAACCCCGCCAAACGGGCTGCGGGCCGGCTGATCACACCGTTGCGCCCAATGTCCTAGTGACTGCCGGATGCCGTCTTGCCCGCGTGACGGGGTCCGATCGCCGGCCCGGCAGATCACAGAGGCGGGCGCTAGAATACTCACAAATCAATAGCTAGACATGCTTTACGGACAAGCGCTAGCGTGCAAAAAGGCTGATAAAAATGAATACAACGATGCATGTGGCACGCTTTACTGTGGCGTACTGGTGCGTGCTCATTGCGGCACTGTTGCCCATTGCCTGCGCATGGCTTGCCAAAAGCGGCACTTTTGGCAAATCGCGCAAGGACGGTGGCTACGACAACAACGACCCCCGTGCCTGGCTGGCGCGCCAGAAGGACTGGCGTGCCCGCGCCAACGCGGCGCAGGCCAACAGTTTTGAAGCACTCCCTTTCTTCATCGGCGCCGTCATCATTGCCCACACGCTTGGCGCCGGGCAGACGCTGCTCGACATCCTGGCCTTTGCCTATGTGATGCTGCGTATCTTCTACATCCTGATGTATGTGTCGGACATGGCGATGGCGCGCAGCGCGGTGTGGGCGGGTGCGCTGCTGGTGAACATCGCCATCCTCTTCATCGGGTATCGCTGACGTTTTTGACGGCTTAACGCTCGCCCTTGGCGTTGCCTCGAGGTGCTTTCGCTCCTTTTTGTCGCCTGCGAGACGGGCCTACGTAGAACTCCGCAGGGGCTCACCCTGATGTGGTGCCGCTGTGGCTGGGGCACGATTGTTGCAATGCAGCATTGCTTTCTTTCCCTTCCATGAAACCCTTTTCTCCCAGCCGACGCGCATTTGGCGCCGCATCTGCCCTTTCGGCGGTTGCGACCGCTGCTGTGTTTGCGCCGGGGCTGCGGGCGCAGGGTTCGGGCGCGAGCCCCTCGCGCGTCACGGTGGCGGTAGGCGGGCAAGGTGTGCTGTACCACTTGCCATTGGTTTTGGCGGATTTGCTCGGGTATTTCAAGGCCGAGGGGGTCGAGGTCTCGATCCGTGACTTTGCAGCGGGCGCACTCGCGCTGGAGGCAGTTGACCGGGGGCAGGCCGACGTGTGCGCGGGTGCGTTTGAACACACCTTGCGTCGCCTGGCTCTGGGGCAAAACTACCAGGCAGTTGTCACGATGGGGCGGGCCCCGCAACTGGCGCTGGGCGTGTCGTTGCGGTCCATGCCGGGTTACAGGGAACCTGGTCAGCTGGCCGGCAAGCGCATCGGCGTTTCGTCCGTCGGTTCCTCCACCCATCTGGCCGCCACGCTGCTGCTCGCGCGCGAAGGCGTGGACATGCGGCGCGTGTCGTTCGTCAATGTGGGCACCGGCATGGCCGCCTTCAGTGCGCTCCGGTCCGGCCAGATCCATGCGCTGTGCCACGCCGACCCCATCATGACGGTGCTGGAGCAAAAGGAAGGACTGCGCATCATCGGAGACGTGCGCTCGCTCAAGTCCGGGCAGGACCTTTTCGGAGGCACCATGCCAGCTGGCTGTCTGTACGCCAAGCAAGGCTACATACAGAAAAACGCCGCTCAGGCGCAGGCATTGGTCAGCGCGATCGTGCACGCTCTCAAATGGCTGCAGACGGCTGGACCGGCTGATCTTGTCAAAGTGGTTCCGGAGGGCTACCTGTTGGGCGACCGGAGCGCCTACCTGGCAGCCTTTGGCCGGGTGCGCGAAACCTATTCCACCCATGGTGCGATGCCCGACGACGGCGTTGCCACCGCGCTGCGCGTGCTGATCCGCGCACAGCCTGAAATTGCAGGGATGAAGCTCGACCCCGCGCGCACGTTCAATCCTGAATTCGTTCGCAAGGCGCGCGCGAAGTACGGGGTGTGAGTGGGCGGGAGCCGACTGCGAACCTGCGCTGGCCCAAGTAGCTGCACTGTTACGAAGATACGCGGCCGTGGACTACCTCGTGACCTCTCTGGGGGGCACGAGTGCACCGGCACATGAAGTAGATTCGACAGGCGCACGTCACCGGTGCATTTACCGTGCTGCTGCCATGCAAACCAGGGCTGCGTACCGCCATAGCCGCGGGTCAGCGCAGCGCTGACAACAGTCACCCCAAGGAAAACCCCATGACATTCACCCTAAGCGTCGGCCCGCTGGTCTCCCTGATTGCCGGCATCCTGATTCTGGTCATGCCGCGGCTGCTCAGCACCATCGTGGCCATCTACCTCATCGTCATGGGCGTGCTAGGCCTGCTGGGCATGCACTCAATGAGGTTCTAGACCGCCAAGGCGGGGCCAAGGCCCGCCATGCCGGCGCGCGCCCGCCGCGTTCAGCGCCGCTTCTGCTTGGACGGCGTTCCGCCGCGTGCCGTGCCCGTGGCCTTCTTGGGCGCTGCGCCGCGTTGCGTGGACTTGGCGCGTTCGTTGCCCGAGCCGCTCACGCTCCTCGCGGCGGCCGACGCGGCGGCCTTGACGGGCAGATACACCACCACTTTTTCACCGGCCTTGAAGGCTGCGTTGGCGCGCACATCATTCCAGTCGGCCACCATCGCGGGCGCCAGCTTGTAGCGCCGGGCAATGCTCGCCACGGTCTCGCCCTTGCCTGCGCGCACAGTGGTGCGCCGGGTCACGATTTCGGGCGTGAAGAACACCTGGCCGTTGTCGGCCAGATGGGATGAAACATCCTGCCGCGTGGCGGCCGTGCGCGGCACCATGAGGGCCGAGCCCGCGCGGATCAGCATGCGTGGGGGGATGTTGTTGAGCGTGCGCAGATCCTGCTCGCTCATGCCCGTGCGCTGGGCTGCATCAGCTACCGTCATGGTCGATGGGGCGGTCCATACCGTCCAGCTGGCGTACTGGCCTTCGCGCCGCGCTTGCAGGTTGCGTTCGAAGACCTTGGCGTTGTCCCAGGGCAGCAGAATTTGGGGCGTGCCCGCCGCCATGATCACCGGCTTGTTGAAGGACGGGTTCAATGCCCTGAAGTCTTCCTCGCGAATGCCCGCGAGGCTGGCCACCAGCGCCACGTCGATGTCGTTGGTGATGTCCACTGTCTGGAAATAGGGGTGGTTCTCGATCAGCGGGAGCTCGGCGCGGAAGGCTGCCGGGTTGGCCACGATGTTCTTTACGGCCTGCAGTTTGGGCACGTACATGCGGGTTTCGGCCGGCATGTTCAGCTCGGTGTAGCTGGTGCCCAGGCCTTGCTTCTGGTTGCGGGCAATGGCGCGGCCCACGCTGCCTTCACCCCAGTTGTAGGCCGCGAGCGCCAGGTGCCAGTCGCCGAACATGCCGTACAGCTTTTGGAGGTAGTCGAGCGCAGCGCGGGTGGATGCCAGCACATCGCGCCGGTCGTCGCGAAACGCGTTCTGCTTCAGATCGAAATAGTTACCCGTGGCCGGCATGAACTGCCACATGCCCGCTGCCTTGGCGCTCGATACGGCCTGCGGGTTGAAGGCGCTCTCGATGTAGGGCAGCAGGGCCAACTCGGTCGGCATGCCGCGGCGTTCGAGCTCTTCAACAATGTGGAACAGGTATTTGCTCGAGCGCTCGGTCATGCGCTGGATGTAGTCGGGCCGCGCGGCATACCACTGCTCGCGGTCCTGCACCAGCTCATGCTGCAGGTCGGGCATGGCAAAACCGCGGCGAATGCGGTCCCACAGGTCGGCCGGCGCTGCAAGCGAGGCGACCTCGGCACTGCTGGCCGTTGCCAGCGGTATCGGCCGTAGCGGCCCGCTGGGGTACAGGGCCACATGCGGAGATGTACGCGCGGCGGATTCAGTGGTCGACGTGCCCGGTTTCTCTGCAGGTGTGGCGCTTGGGGTGCCCGTGGTGGCGCAACCCGTAAGCCAGACCACAGCAGACAGGAGTGCGATGTGCAGGAGTTTCATCGGAAGTTGTTTTTCCATTCGCGCAGTGCGGCCAGTACCGCCACAGCGTCTTCTTCATGAGGCATCTGAGGCTCGTGCTCGCGTGCGGCCTGCGCCACGGCGGGTACGCGAACGCGCAGGAAGGGGTTGATCTCGCGTTCGAGCGCAATGCTCGACGGCAGGGTGGGCTGGTGGCTGGCGCGCAGCGTTTCGCAATGGCCCTGGTAGTCGATCAATGCAGCGTTGGCAGGTTCCACTGCCCGCGCAAATCGAAGGTTGGAGAGTGTGTACTCGTGTGTGCAGCACACGCGGGTGTTGCCCGGCAGCGCCGACAGGCTGTCCAGGGATTGCAGCATCTGCGCGGGCGTGCCTTCAAACAACCGCCCGCAGCCCCCCGAAAACAGCGTGTCGCCGCAGAACAGCAACGGTGCTCCATCCATGTCGGCGCAAAAGAATGCGATGTGGCCTGAGGTATGCCCCGGAACATCCATCACGTCGAAGCGGAGCCCGAGCGCGGTGACCGCGTCGCCGTGCGCGAGAGGCATCGCTGGTTGCGGAATGCGCTCGCGTGCGGGCCCATGCACGGTGGCGCCCGTGGCGTTGCGCAGTGCATCGACGCCGCCCACATGATCGCCGTGGTGGTGCGTGACTAGAATGGCCTGCAATTGCAGCCCCAGCTGCTGCAACACCCGCATGACGGGTGGGGCTTCCCCCGGATCAACGACGATGGCCTGGCGCCCGTCGTGCAGCATCCAGATGTAGTTGTCGGTCAACGCGGGTAGTGGCAGCAGGTTCATGAGCGATCAAATTATAGGTTTGCACCACTGGTTCGAGTCCCCGCCTGGCCAGTACCTGCTGGCCTGGGAGCAGGCGCGCTTTGACGAAGCCGTGGCTGACATCTTCGGCTACCACAGCCTACAGCTGGGCCTGCCCATGGTGGACGGGCTGCGCGCCAACCGCATGCCGCACCAGTGGCTGGCACAGGGCCAGGAAGGCGTGGCGGACGTGTGGAGCCGTGATGCGATGCCTGCCGAGCCCCTCTCAAACCACACCGCATCCTTTACAGAAACGGGCCCCGCAACTGGCGGCCGCCCGGTGGACCTGCTGGCCGAATCGGTGGCCCTCCCGTTTCCCGAGGCCAGCCTGGATCTGCTGGTGCTGCCGCACACGCTGGAGCTGAGCGTTGACCCTCACGCCACCCTGCGCGAAGCGGAGCGCGTGCTGGTGCCCGAAGGGCGCGTCGTGATCAGCGGGCTGAACCCGGCCAGCCTGTGGGGCCTGCGTCAGCGGCGTGCGCGACTCGTGCGGCATCTGGGCAAAGGTTCGCTTTACTTGCCCGAAGGAGGCGAGTTCATCGGCTACCGGCGGCTGCGCGACTGGTTGCGGCTTCTGAGCTTCGAGGTCGAATCGGCCCAGTTTGGCTGTTATCGTCCAGCGGTGCGTACGGCGGGCTGGCTGGAGCGTTTCGGCTGGATGGACACCCTGGGCGAAAAGTGGTGGCCCATCTTTGGTTCGGCGTACTTTCTGGTCGCGGTCAAACGCGTGCACGGCATGCGCCTCATGGAGCCCGCCTGGCGCACCGCCCGGCAGCGGGCCACGGCTACGGTGCCGATCGCCAACCGGGCCGGCATTGGCGCGGCGCCCGCTCCGGCACAGCCACACAACAGCCACCGGGGCAGCGCAATGGCGCCGCGCGCACGGGGCAAAAACGATCACAGGAACACGGTTTGAATCAGGTCGAGATATACACAGATGGCGCCTGCAAGGGCAACCCCGGCCCTGGTGGCTGGGGCGTGGTGCTGCGCGCGGGCAACACTGAAAAAGAACTGTTCGGAGGCGAGCTGGGCACCACCAACAACCGCATGGAGCTGATGGCGGTGATCGAAGCGCTGTCGGCCCTCAAGCGGCCGTGTGCGGTCACGCTGTACCTGGACAGCGAGTACGTGCGCAAGGGCATCACCGAGTGGATCCACGGCTGGAAGGCGCGCGGCTGGCGCACGGCGTCCAAGCAGCCAGTGAAAAACGTCGAACTGTGGCAGCGGCTGGACGCGCTGGTCAGCACCGGCGGCCACCGCATCGACTGGCGCTGGGTGCGCGGTCACTCGGGTGACCCGGGTAACGAACGCGCCGACGGGCTGGCCAACCGTGGCGTGGAGAAGGCGCTGGGGCGCGGCTGAGTGCTCTGTACAGCCGCGAGCAACAGACCAGCTTGCAGCGGCGTGGTGTAAAGCCAGCGTAAAGCCCATGTAAAGCCTGCTCTGGCGGCTTGGGGTCAAGGCTGCACCGTCAGCGCGGCACGACACGCGCTGATACATTGGCTGGCTGCGTTTCATCATCCGGCTGGTTCATACATGGCGTCAAAGCACAGATACATCATTCTCGCGATCCTCGGCATCGCTGCTGCATCGGGCGCAGCCTGGTGGTTGCAGCGGCCGGGCCAGGCGCTACGCGCCGAACCCGCGGTAGCCGCAGGCGCCAACAGCCCTTCGGGGGGCAGCCCCAGTGGTGGCGCGGCGGGCGCCAGCCGTGGCGGCCAGCCCGGCGGGCCCGCGCGGCCGGTGGCGGTGGAGACCGTGCAGGTCCGCCAGATGGCTCTGCGGGATGATGCCGAGGCCGTGGGCAGCCTGAAGTCGCGCCAGAGCGTGGTGCTGCGCCCGGAAGTCAGCGGGCGCATCACCCAGCTGAACTTCCGCGATGGCGAGCGGGTGCGCAAGGGCCAGCTGCTGGTGCAGTTTGACGACCAGCTGCAGCGCGCGCAGATCCAGCAAAGCAAGGCCGAAATGTCGATTGCGCAGGCCAACCACAAGCGCAATCAGGAACTCGTGGCACAAGGCTTCATCAGCCAACGCTCGGTCGATGAAAGCGCTGCCAACCTGGAGGTCGCACAGGCCAAGCTGGCCCTGGCACAAGCCACCGCCGCGCGCCTGAAGATCGTGGCGCCCTTCGATGGCGTGGCTGGCATCCGCGGTGCGAACGTGGGCGATTACCTCAAGGATGGAGCCGACATCGTCAACGTGGAAGACCTGGACACCCTGTACGTGGATTTCCGCCTGCCGGAGCGCCTGCAGGCCAAGGTGCGCCGGGGTCAGACGGCGCAGGTGTCGTTTGACGCCTTGCCGGGCGTCATCTACCCGGCACTGGTGCAGGCCATCAACCCGCAGATCGACGCTGATGGTCGCTCGATTGCGGTACGCGGTTGCATCGACAACCGGCGGCTCCAGCTGCGCCCCGGCATGTTTGCGCGGGTGACGGCCGTATTTGCAGAGCGCGCGGCCGCACTGGTGATCCCGGAAGAGGCCGTGGTGCCTGACGGCGTGAGCCCCTACGTGTTCAAGATTGTCGAGGGCAAGGAGCCCGGCACCCGCGTCGCCCGCCGCACACCTGTCACCCTGGGCGCACGCGTGCCCGGCCTGGTCGAGGTGGTGAGCGGGCTGGCCGTGGGCGATACGGTGGTCTCGGCCGGGCAGCAGCGCCTGCAGCGCGACGGCACCCAGGTGCGGGTGGTGGACCTGGCAGCAAACGCTGGTGCAGCAGGCGCAGCCCAGCGCGGCGCGGGCAAGGGCCCGGCTGCGGCGGCTTCTGCTGCAGCCTCTGGCGCGCCGACGCCTGCTGACAGGGCCTCTGCCGAACGCGGCGTACCCGTCGCGCCTGCAGACGTGGCGGCCCCGGGCCCCGCGCGTGCCGATGCTGCCGGCAATTCCACCCCGTCTGGCGCACGCAACGCAAGCAAGGGGGCCACGCTGGTGGCGGCACTGCCCGGTGCAAGCCCCTGCCAGTCGGGCCCCGTGGCCCAGCGCTGAAGCCACCACGACCATGCTGCAAGCCCAGGCCGTTACCGGCAGCGCCAGGCCCTGGCTTCCCTGAACCTGACCGCACCACGACGTAATCCCAGCCATGCAACTCGCTGAAATCTCCATCCGCCGGCCGGTGTTTGCCACCGTGCTGTCGCTGCTGGTATTGCTGATCGGCGCAGTCAGCTTCACCCAGCTGTCGGTGCGCGAATATCCCAAGATCGACGAGCCTGTGGTCACCGTCACCGTGCGCTACGCCGGTGCATCGGCCGAGGTGATCGAGTCGCAGGTGACCAAGCCGCTCGAAGACTCGATTGCAGGCATCGATGCGGTGGATGTGATCACCTCCATCAGCCGCGCCGAGCAAAGCCAGATCAGCGTGCGCTTCCGGCTGGAGAAAGACGCTGACAACGCCGCCGCCGAGGTGCGCGACCGCACCGCTCGCGTGCGCAACCGCCTGCCCAACGCCGTCGATGAACCCGTGATCGCCAAGGTCGAGGCCGATGCCTCGCCCGTGATGTGGTTGGCCTTCAGCAGCGAAACCCGCAGCCCGCTGGAGATCAACGACCTGGTCAACCGCATCGTCAAGCCGCGCCTACAGACCGTGACCGGGGTGGCCGATGTACCGATCTATGGTGAGCGCAAGTACGCCATGCGCGTGTGGCTGGACCCTGAGCGACTGGCCGGCTACCGCCTGACCACGCAAGACGTGGAAGACGCCATCCGCCGCAACAACCTCGAGTTGCCCGCGGGCCGCATCGAGTCGCAGCAGCGCGAATTCAGCGTGACCTCGCAGACCGACCTGTCCACAGCCAGCCAGTTTGCCAACGTGGTGATCCGCACTGTGAACGGTTTCCCGGTGCGGATCCGCGATGTGGCACGGGTGGAAGAGGGCGCTGCCAGCGACCGCAGTCGCGTGCGCCTGAACGGGCGCGAAGCCATCTCGGTGGGCGTGATCCGCCAGGCCACCGCCAACCCGCTGGAGCTGTCCAAGGGCGTGCGCGCCATGCTGCCCACGCTCAAGGCCGACCTGCCCGCCGACATCGGCATCGACATCGCCAACGACAACTCTCTGTTCATCGACCGATCCATCAAGAGCGTGTACACCACGATTGCAGAAGCCGTGGTCCTGGTGGCGCTGGTGATCTTCGTCTTCCTGCGCACCTTCCGCGCATCCATCATCCCCATCATCACCATCCCGGTGAGCCTGGTGGGCAGCTTTGCGCTGATGTCGCTAGCCGGGTTCTCGATCAACACCCTCACGCTGCTGGCGCTGGTCCTGGCCATCGGCCTTGTGGTGGACGATGCCATCGTGATGCTGGAGAACATCTATCGCCACATCGAGGAAGGGCTGGACCCGTTCTCGGCCGCCATCAAGGGCGCGCGCGAGATCGGCTTTGCCATCGTGGCCATGACGCTCACACTGGTGGCGGTGTATGCGCCACTGGCCTTCACGCCGGGCCGCACCGGGCGGCTGTTTGTGGAGTTTGCGCTGGCACTGGCGGGCGCGGTCGTGGTGTCGGGCTTTGTGGCGCTCACGCTCTCGCCCATGATGTGTTCGCTGCTGCTCAAGCACAACCCCAAGCCCAACTGGTTTGACCGCTCGATGGAGCGGTGGCTGACCGCGCTTTCCAACGGCTACGGCAGGCTGCTGCGCTGGGTGGTGACCGCGCGCTGGGGGGCGGGTAAGGAGGGCAAAGAGGGCAAGGGCGGCGGCTTGCGCGGGGCGGTGTTTCAGGCGCGCTGGCTGGTGGTGGCCGTGATGGTCGCCAGCGGCGCGGCCCTGGTGGTGGTGTACCCCGGCATGCGCCAGGAGCTCTCGCCCATTGAAGACCGGGGCACCATCCTGGCCAGCGTGACCGCGCCCGACGGCGCGACGCTCGACTACACCAACCGCTATGCGCTGGAACTGGAAAAAATCGGCCAGGCCTACCCCGAGTTCGACCGCGTGTTCGCCAACATTGGCAACCCCACGGTGGCGCAGGGCAGCGTCATCTACCGTACCGTGGACTGGGAGGACCGCACGCGCACCACGCTCGACCTGGCCCGCGAACTGCAGCCCAAGGTGGCCGGGTTGCCCGGTGTCAGCGCGTTCCTGATCACGCCACCGTCGCTGGGACAGGGCTTTCGGTCGCGTCCGCTCACCTACGTGATCCAGACCTCGGACAACTACGAGAACCTGAGCAAGGTGACGCAGGCCTTCATGGCCGAGATGGCGCAGAACCCTGGCATCATCGGCCCCGACGTGGATCTGCGCCTGAACAAGCCTGAGTTGCGCATCGAGGTCAACCGCGAACGTGCTGCCGACCTCGGTGTGAGCGTGGAAGTGGTGGCCAAGGCCATCGAAACCATGCTGGGCGGACGCACCGTGACGCGCTACAAGCGCGATGCCGAGCAGTACGACGTGATCGTGCAGACCGAGGCGCGCGGCCGGACCACCCCCGAGAACATCGACACCATCTACGTGCGTGGCCGTAACGAGGCCATGATCCCGCTCTCCAGCCTTGTCAATGTGCGCGAGAGCGTGAGCCCACGCGAGCTCAACCACTTCGGCCAGCGCCGCTCGGCCACCATCACCGCCAACCTGTCGCCCGACTACTCGCTGGGCGAAGCACTCAACTTCATGGACGCCACCGCCGCCAAGGTGCTCAAGCCCGGCTACACCACTGACCTGAATGGCACATCGCGCGAGTTCAAGAGCTCGCAGGGCGCCCTGGGCATCGTGTTTGTGCTGGCGCTGGTGTTCATCTTTTTGGTGCTGGCGGCGCAGTTCGAGAGCTTCATCGACCCGCTGGTGATCATGGTGTCCGTGCCGCTGTCGATGATCGGCGCGCTGCTGGCGCTCAAGTGGAGCGGCGGCTCCATCAACGTGTATTCGCAGATTGGTCTCATCACGCTGGTGGGGCTGATCACCAAGCACGGCATCCTGATCGTGGAGTTCACCAACCAGTTGCGCGAACAGGGCATGGAGATGGTCGATGCGCTGGTCAAAGCATCGGCACAGCGCCTGCGCCCCATTTTGATGACGACCGGCGCCATGGTGCTGGGCGCGATTCCGCTGGCGCTGGCCACCGGTGCCGGTGCAGAAACGCGCACGCAGATCGGCTGGGTGATTGTGGGGGGCATGTCGCTGGGCACGCTGCTCACCATCTTTGTAGTGCCCACCATGTACACGCTGTTTGCACGCAAGGCTGTGCCCGGTGCCAACACAGCCACCGCGGTGGAGGAGCCGGTGCACCCGGCGCATCCGCAGGGGCACGACTACGTGGCCAAGTAATCCCGAGCTTTACGCCGTGGATGACTGACGAGCCGTTGGGTAACAGGCGGTCAGTGGCCCGCAGAAGTCAGTGCAGCCAGTGCGTCACTGATCTCGCCGGTGGTCTGCGGCCGCACCAGGCGTGCGGTTTCCTTGCCGTCCTTCAAGAACACCAGCGTAGGCCACAGCTTCACGCCAAAGCTGCGGCCCAGGCGCTGGCCCGGGCCGTCTTCCACTTTGACGTGCGCCACGCCTGACTGGCCGCCTAGTACCTGCTCGATCAGCCTTTGCGCCCGCTGGCAGTGGCCGCACCACGGCGTGCCGAATTCGACCACGGTGGCACCGGGCATCCGGTCTACGTCGTCGCGTGATGGAGGTTGGGCAAGGTGGCTGGCGGCGTAAGGCATGGTGGTGAGGGGGACTGCAAGGGGAGCTTCATTGTGTGGCGGGTTGGCATACGTGTCTGCAACCGGTCGCAACGAGCGCAGATCCGTCAGTAACGCCGAGCAAGGGCCGCCCCGCAGCGAAGGCGTCGTCCCCCATGAGGGGAAGGCGCGAAGTGACTCAGGGGGGGTCAAATCACACCGTCAAACACCATCACGTCCACCGCATCGCCCACCGCCACGTTGCCTTGCTCATGGTGCAGCACGATGAGGCCATTGGCCTGCACCATGGAGCTGAGCACGCCCGAGCCCTGGTTGCCGGTGGTGCGCACCTGCAGGGTGCCATCCGCCGCGGTGGTGACTGTGCCGCGCTGGTACTCGGTGCGACCGGGCTTCTTGCGCATGGCTTCGGTGCTGATGGCGCGCAGCAGGGGCGGTGCGGTGCGGGTGCTGCCCATCATGCGCAGCAGGGCGGGGCGCACAAAGGCCAGAAAGGTCACCATCACCGCGACCGGGTTCCCGGGCAGGCCGAACAGCACTGCCCCCGCGGATGGTTTTTTGCTATCTTTGTTATAGCTAAAAGTGCTTGTATCACCTGCGCTAGCGGCCGATTCTTCTTCAAAATCTGCTACTCCGCCTATCCGGCCCACCGCCATGGGGCGCCCGGGGCGCATGGCGATGCGCCAGAAGGCTACGTCGCCCAGTTTTTTCATCATGGTGCGGGTGTGGTCGGCTTCGCCCACGCTCACGCCGCCGCTGGTGATGATGGCATCGGCCCGGTCTGCAGCACTGCGAAAGGCGGCTTCCAGCAGCGCGGGCTCGTCGCGCACCACCCCCATGTCGATCACCTCCACGCCCATGCGCGTGAGCAGGCCGAACACGGCGTAGCGGTTGCTGTCGTACACGGCGCCTTCGCGCGGGGGCTCGCCCAGGCTCAGGATTTCGTCCCCAGTCGAAAAGTAGGCCACCCGCAGGCGGCGGTAGACCGTGACCGTGGCCAGGCCCAGGCTGGCGAGCAGGCCCAGCGCAGCCGGCGTGAGCTGCTCGCCGCGCGCCAGCGCCACGCCGCCTTCCATCAGGTCTTCGCCCTTGAAGCGCCGGTTGTCGCCCGTGCGCACCACATCGGCCGCCAGCGTGACCGCGGTGCCGCCTGCGTCTGGGGTGGTGAACTCCTGCGGCACCACAGTGTCCAGCCCTGCGGGCATGATGGCGCCGGTCATGATCTTCACGCAGTCGCCGGGGCCGACCTGCCCGGTCCAGGCCTTGCCCGCCAGCGCGGTGCCCACCACGCGCAGCGTGAGCGGCTGGCCGGGCACCAGCTGGGCGCCCGCCAGTGCATAGCCGTCCATGGCAGAGTTGTCGTGGGGGGGCACGCTGATGGGCGACACCACGTCGCGCGCCACCACCCTGCCCAGGGCCTCGAAGATGCCCAGTTCTTCGGTTTCGCGCACTGGCTCCACCAGGCGGTCCAGAAAGGTGTTGACGTCGGCGGCCCGCAGGGCCTGCGGGTCGTAGCCCTGGAGTTCGGCGGCGATCTGGGCGATGGTCTTCATGGCGATGGCGGTCTTCGGGTCGTAGGTATGGCGGCCTTGGCAGGCGGGCCAGTGATTGTGCCCACCCAGCTCAGCGGGCTAGGTTAACAAACGCAGCATGTGCAGCTTGTCGTACCCCACGCCGTCCACCACGATGGCGCGCGGCAGCAGGCCCCAGGCGCGAAAGCCGGCCTGCTCGTACAGGCGCACCACATGGGTGTTGGATGCGGTGACGGTGAGCAGCAGTTGCGTGAGGCCTGGCACCTGGCGGGCTGTATCGATGCACGCGGCTACCAGCTGCTGGCCGATGCCCTGTCGCTGCGCCGCGGGTGCCACCATCATGCTGACAACGTGCGCGCAATGGCGCTGCTGCAGCCGTGCCTCGCGCTCGCAGCCGATGCAGCCGAGCAGCTGGTCGGTACCGTCAAACGCACCTAGAAAGAACTTGCCTGTGGACGGCTCGCCAAAGCGGCCCGCGTATTCGCTGGCCTCGCGCCCCACCGACGAGGCCCAGTCGGACGTGAACGCCTCGGGCGCGGTGCGCAGCGATTCATCGCGCAGCGCCTTGTAGGCGGCGGCATCGGAAGCGACAAGGGTGCGGATGCGAATCGGCATGGGGTGCGGCGCAGGGTGTGATCAGTGCTCTGTCTGTGTGCAGCGCAGGCCGGTGCGGGGTTGTCTGTTGGCGTTGCTGGCAGGGAGCCAACGGGGCTCCACTGCCACGCTTCACTGGCCTTCCAGTGCCTGCAGTTCCGCCAGTGTGTTGGCGTTGAAAAACGCCTTGGGGTCGTCGCCCGGCTGGTCGAACGGCACGATGGCGCAGTGGTGCTGGCCCGTCCACGCGTCGATCTTGCGGCCACCGGCCTGCGTGAAGGCGACCAGGCTTTCGAGCAGGTCCACACGCAGCAGGCAGAACACCGGCTGCGGGCGCACGGTGGTATGGCCCGTGCCGTCGTCCTCTGGCGCCGCGGCCATGGCGATGTCGGCACCCTGCGCGTCGGCCGCGGCGGCCAGGCGCTGCGCCAGGTCGAGTGGGAACAGCGGCGTATCGCACGGCACCGTCAGCAGCCACGGTGTTTCGCAGCGCTCCAGCCCGGTCAGAAAGCCTGCCAGCGGGCCCGCGTAGTCACTCAGCACATCGGGCCACACCGGCGTGCCAAACGCCTCATAGGCCGCCAGATTGCGGTTGGCATTGACCATCACGTTGCCCGTCTGCATTTGCAGCCGCATCAGCGTGTGCAAGGCCAGCGGCAGTCCGCGAAAGTTTTGCAGGCCTTTGTCCACGCCCCCCATGCGGGAGCCGCGGCCGCCTGCGAGTACGAGGCCTGTGATGTCCTGGGTTTCAATCATGTGTTCAATCGAGGTGGCCGTGGCCGGATAGGGAGACGCGATGCGGGCGAATACAGTGAAACGGGATTGACGCTCAGTGAGTGATCGGGCTTGATTCGTGGTGAAGCCCCGCAGCGATTGTTATTGCGCAGCCCAGGTGCGGGCAGCCGAGCAAGGGCCGCCCCGCAGCGAGGGCTGCGTCCCCCTTCCCGTATCGCGCAGCGATGCGAGAGAAGGGTGAAGCGACGCAGTCGCTCAGGGGGTTGCCACATCCTCATCCACCGATATAACTCATCTCCACCCGCCGCGCGCCGCCCGGGCTGGTGTCGGCGGGCAGGCTGCTGCGCAGCTCAGAGTAGCGGTCCGTGCGCTGCTGCCAGATAGGCGCAATGGCCGACGCGATGTCCGCATCGCTGGCACCGCCCCGCAGCAGGCTGCGCAGGTCATGGCCCTGGGTGGCAAACAGGCACAGGTACAGCTTGCCCTCAGTGGAAAGGCGCGCGCGGTTGCAGTCGTGGCAGAAGGCCTGGGTCACGCTGCTGATCACGCCCACCTCGCCCAGGGCGGGGTCGTGGCGGCCGGTTGCGTCGGCATAGCCCCAGCGCTCGGCGGTCTCGCCCGGGCTGCTGGGGTCCAGCTGGACCAGGGGCAGCTCGGCGCGCAGGCGCTCGATCAGCTCGGCAGACGGCAGCACCTCGTCCATGCGCCAGCCATTGGTGGCGCCCACGTCCATGTACTCGATGAAGCGCAGCGTGGTGCCCGAGCCTCGAAAGTGCCGCGCCATGGGCAAAATTTCATGGTCGTTGGTGCCGCGCTTGACCACCATGTTGACCTTGATGTGCGACAGGCCCGCGGCGTGCGCGGCGTCGATGCCCGCCAGCACATCCGCCACCGGAAAGTCCACATCGTTCATGCGGCGGAACACCGCATCATCCAGGCCGTCGAGGCTCACGGTCACGCGGTTCAGGCCCGCGTCCTTCAGGGCTTTTGCCTTGCGGGCCAGCAGCGATCCGTTGGTGGTGAGGGTGAGGTCGGGCGCGGTGCCATCCACCGTGCGCAGTTGCGCCAGCAGGGCCACCAGTTCTTCCAGACCCTTGCGCAGCAGCGGCTCGCCGCCGGTCAGGCGGATCTTGCGCACGCCGTGCGCCAGGAACAGGCGGGCCAGACGCGTGATTTCCTCGAAGCTCAGCAGCGCGCTGTGCGGAAGGTAGGGGTAGTCCTTGTCGAAGACTTCCTTGGGCATGCAGTAGTTGCAGCGGAAGTTGCAGCGGTCTGTCACGCTGATGCGCAGGTCGCGCAGCGGGCGGCCACGCGTGTCGGTAAGGAGCCCTGTAGGCGCAATGGCCTGTGCCGGTACCTGGGCTGCCAGCGAGGCCAGCCGCTCATCAACCAGGGGGATGACACGTTCAGCCATGGTGGGGCTCGGTGGTCGGCTCGGTAATCGGCTCGGCGATGGGCGCGGTGGGGTGCATGCCCGCCATTTTCTCACTCCAGCCAGCGAACGTTCTCCAGGATTTCGTCAAAGAAGCTGCGCAACGTTGCCGTGCTCATGCTGTAGGGGTCGAAGGCGGCGCTGCTGGAATACTTCAAAAACAGCTGGCGGTTGGCGTCGAGCGAGCCCAGCAGCCCCATTGACCAGCCCGTGAAGCGCCGGTACGGGATCTCGCAAAAGTCGAGCACGGCGGTGTCGCGGTGGCGGGGGTCCTTGAGCAGGCGGTGGTACAGGGTGTTCACTGCCGCGCGGTCGCCTTCGAGTTGCTGCAGGAAGATGCCGTTGTTCAGGCACAGTGCACCGGTCACACCCGCCGCAGCATTGTTGCGCTGCGAGGCCGACAGGATGTCCTTGATGTCGGCGGGGCCGAGAACGCGTGAGGTGCGGCTCGCGTAGGTCAGTTGGATGAGCATGGAGTTCTCCTGAGCGCCGCAGTGTGTCAGCTTTGGCGCTGACCGGCAGGGGCGGGGTGCAATGCCCCTTCGCCAACGCCAAGCCCGGTGGGCACCTACACCTTGGAGCTCCGCTCCTCACCTGCAGACAGGCACCCGGAAACCCTGGCCATCGCAGCGGCGTGCGGCTACACGCAGCGCGCGCCATCCACCTCGATGCACACGCCGCTGATGAAGGCGGCCTCGTCGCTGGCCAGGTACAGGGCAGCATTGGCCACATCCAGCGCGGTGGAGAAGCGCCCCAGCGGGATGGTGGCCAGAAACTTGGCGCGGCGCGCCTCGTCTACCGGGCCGCCTGCAAACTCGGCGGCCAGGCCGGTGTCGGGGTTGAACACGGGGTTGATGCAGTTCACGCGGATGTTGTCGGGGCCCAGCTCGGCCGCCATCGACTTGCTGGTGATGATGACCGCGCCCTTGGAGCCGTTGTACCAGGTGAGGCCCGGGCGGGGGCGCAGCCCGGCAGTGGAGGCGATGTTGATGAAACTGCCGCCACCGGCCTGGCGCATCGCCGGCACGGCGTGGATGGCCGACAGGTAGATGCTCTTCATGTTGATGGCGTAGACCTTGTCGAACTCGTCCTCGCTCACTTCCAGCATGGGGCGGTTGCGGTGCGTCCAGCCAGCGTTGTTGACCACCACGTCCAGCCGGCCGTACAGGCGCAAGGCTTCATCCACCATGGCTTTCACTTCGGCCGATTTCGTCACGTCGGCCTTGAAGAACGCTGCCGTGCCGCCCGCGGCCGTGATCTCGGCCACCACGCGCTGGCCGCCGGCTTCGTTGATGTCATTGACCAGCACCTTGCCGCCCTCGGCTGCCAGCCGCTTGGCGATGCCCTCGCCAATGCCGTTGCCAGCGCCGGTGACGATGATGGATTTGTTTTGCACGCGCATGCGGGTCTCCGGTGGGTGTGAGGGGTGAATAATCAAAAATGATAGCTACACAGGCATATGAATCAAGCACCAGAGGCCAGTTTGGCTTGAATTTCGCCTGGGGAAGCCTGTTCGGGGCTGCTGGCGGCGGCCGGCGCGGGCGGCTGCACTGCAGCTGCAGCAGGCACCCGGCCATAAAACTGCGGGAAATACTCTTTCACGCCGGGGCCGTTGAAGTCCCAGCCGGTGCACTGGCCCAGGTGGCGCGGCGGCTCGTCGGGGTTGGCCGATGCAAACACGGCGGGCACCGACTGGAACGCGGCGGTGGCCAGGTTGAACAGCAGTTCGCGCACATGGGTGCAGCTGGCCACGCCGCCGAGGTGCTTCTGGATGGACTGGCGCCAGCCGCGCGCCATGCTGCAGCCCACCATGCGCTGCAGCGCGCTCTGGGCCTCGCGGCAACCCTTGAGGGGGTGTGCGTCCATCTGCACTTCGATGGCCTGCACCACAAGCTGCAGGTTGACCGTGACGCGCAGCCACATGTGGTGGATGGGCTCGCCGGCCAGCCGCATGCCAGAGGCATTGCGGTAGGAGGGGCCGTCGTAGGCCTTGCTGTCGTGCAGCTCGCCTTCGATGTCCCACAGGCCGTCTTCGCGTTCAAAACCCTGGTACTGGACCCGGCGAACGTGCTTCAGGGTGCGGGGGGCGGGGGGGCTCAGGGGCATGGGATGGGAAAGACGTGGTGCAGAAGGCTCAAAGGTTAGCGCCGCAAGAGAGCCGCGTCGTGCAAAGGCGCGACAGCGGCTGCAACGGTGGCTGCCTGCGCTGTCAGCCGTACTTGATCGCCACCGTCTTGAGCGTGGTGAAGCCGTAAAGCGCTTCAAAGCCCTTTTCGCGCCCGTAGCCGCTCGATTTGACGCCGCCAAACGGCAGCTCCACACCGCCTGCAGCGCCGTAGTTGTTGATGAACACCTGGCCGCTGTGCACGCGCTTGGCCATGCGGAACTGGCGGGCGCCGTCGCGGGTCCAGATGCCAGCCACCAGGCCGAACTGCGTGGCATTGGCCAGCTCTACCGCGTGGTCTTCGTCATGGAAGGCCATGGCGCAAAGCACCGGGCCAAAGACTTCTTCCTGCGCCAGCCGGTGCTGCACCGGCACATCACGCAGCAGCGTGGGCGCCTGGTAGTAGCCGGTGTCGGGGGCTTCATCCACCACCACGCCCTGGGCCACCATGGGAATGCCTGCCACTTGCGCGTCAGACAAAAAGTCCCACACGCGCTGCTGCTGGGTCTGGCGGATGAGTGGACCCACGTCCAGGTCCATGGCTGCGGGGCCTACGCGCAGCTTTTCAAAGGCTCGGCCCAGGCGCTCCAGCAGCGGCTCGTAGATGAGCGAGTCGATCAGCACGCGCGAGCCTGCCGAGCAGGTTTGCCCGGCGTTCTGCACGATGGCGTTGATGACCACCGGGATGGCGGCATCCAGGTCGGCGTCGGCAAAGATGATCTGCGGGCTTTTGCCGCCCAGCTCCAGCGTCACGGGGCAATGGCGCTCGGCGGCGACCTGCTGGATCAGCGTGCCGATCTTGGGGCTGCCGGTGAAGCTGATGTGGTCGATGCCCGGGTGGCGCGCCAGCGCGTCGCCCACCTCGTGGCCGTAGCCGGTGACGATGTTGAGTGCCCCGGCCGGGAACCCCACCTCGGCCGCCAGCTGCGCCACGCGGATGAGCGACAGGCAGGCGTCTTCGGCCGGCTTGACCACGCACACGTTACCCGCCGCCAGCGCGCCGCCCACGCTGCGGCCGAAGATCTGCATGGGGTAGTTCCACGGAATCACGTGGCCCGTGACGCCATGCGGCTCACGCCAGGTGAGCACGCTGTAGCCGTCGGGGTAGGGGATGGTCTCGCCGTGGAACTTGTCGCAGGCACCGGCGTAGAACTCGAAGTAGCGTGCCAGCGCTATCGCATCGGCCCGCGCCTGTTTGGTGGGCTTGCCGCAGTCGCGCTGCTCCAGCGCGGTCAGCTCGTCGGCATGTTCCAGAATTTTTGCCGAGAGCTTCTGCAGCAGCCGGCCGCGCTCCACAGGCGCCAGCTTTTGCCACACCGCGTTGAAGCACTGCCGCGCCGCATGCACCGCCGCATCGATGTCATCCGCGTTGCTGCGCTGGATCTCGTCGAAGGGCTGGCCGTCGGACGGATCGATCACGGGGATCGTGCGGCCTGAAGAAGACGGCACCGAGGCGTTGGCGATGTAGTTCAGTTGCATGCCCGTCATTTTGCCCGGAAATGGAACGTGTGCTTATTATTTGAGCCGGATTGGCCTTAAGTCCAGGTAATAATTGCCCTGACAGCTATAAAAATAGTAGCATTTACTGGCAGGCGGCCCGCAGTGCAGTCAGGTCCAGTATTTCGACCTCGCCGCGCTGCACGCGCACCAGGTGGCGCGACTCCAGGTCTTTGAGGATCTGGTTGGTGGTCTGGCGCGAGATGGCCAGCATCAGCGAAAGCTGCTCCTGCGAAATGCCGATGACCCGGCGCGAGCGGCCCTGCGCCGTCCACTGCCCATAGCCCTCGGCCATCATCACCAAACGGCGCGCCAGGCGCTGCGGTGCGGGCAGCAGGGCCAGGTCTTCCATGGCCACAAATGCCGCGCGCAGCTTGTCGGTGAGCAGCAGGGCCAGCGCATGCCAGTGCTCGGGGTGCTGCTGCAGCCAGGCCTGCAGTTTTTCATGCGGGATGTGGACGAGCGTGCTGGCTTCGGTGGCATGGGCATCGTGGGTACGTGCCGAGTTGTCAAACACCGAGATCTCGCCAAACCAGTGCGGCGGCTCCAGCCGGATGAGCAGTGCGGCGCGCGCCTCGTCGGCCTTGCCGCCGGTGCCCGAGATGCTGATGGCGCCGCGCACTACGGCATACAGGCCGCAGGGCGCATCGCCGCGCAAAAACAGCACCTCGCCTGTTTGCAGCTGGCGCACCTGGGCCATGGCGACCAGGGCCTCGGCAAACGCAGTGGGCAATTGCGCAAACCAGCGGCCGGACGCAAGGATGGGCTGGTATGGGGCGGGACTGGTCATGGAATGAGGATAGAAGGCAATGCGGGCGGCAGGGGCGCGGGACCGGCGTGAGAGCAGTGCGAAAGATGCGGCTGTCATAGCCGCCGCGCCGGGATTTGTCGTGTGCCTGACAGACGCTGGCACCCCGGCAAAGTGACCATTGATCCTGCTCAAAACAGGCCCCGGAGACACCCATGAAAACCCTGATCGACCACCTCTCGCAGTACGCCGACTACCACCGCGATCCGCGCAACATCCATACCCATTTTGTCGGTGTGCCGATGATCATGTTTGCCGTGGTCATCCTGCTGTCGCGCCCCACGTGGATGGCGGGCGATATGCCGCTGAGCCCGGCGCTGGCGGGGGCCCTGGCCAGCTGTGTTTTCTACTTTCGCCTTGACACGCGCTTTGGCCTGGCCATGGCTGCCATCCTGGCTGCCATGCTGACCGGCGGGCAGTGGCTGGCGGCGCAGGGTACGGCCCTCTGGCTGGGCGCGGGTGTGGGCCTTTTTGTGGTGGGCTGGGTGATCCAGTTTGTGGGTCACTACTACGAGGGCCGCAAGCCCGCGTTTGTGGATGACCTTGTTGGCCTGATCGTGGGGCCGCTTTTTGTGGTGGCCGAATGGGCCTTTGCGCTGGGCTTGCGCAAGGAAGTGCAGGCGGCGGTGGAGCAGCGCAGCGGACCGGTGCGCCAGCGCGGGGAGCGTGCCACGGTTTAACGTTTACGGCGCGGCCGCACTGCGGCAGTGAGACAAATCAGTCGGTGGTCGCGTAACCCACCCCAGCGGGCGTAGTGCCCATGGTGGCGGCCCCGCGCGAACCGAGTGACCTCAGCGCACACCCACGGGCACGTAGCGGTCGCTGTGCTCGGCCAGCCAGCGTTCCGAACGGTCAGTGCCGTGCTGGCTGGGGTGGAAGTCGCGGCGCAGGTACTGGCGCCAGGGGCCCCAGCTCTCGCGCACCAGGCCGCCCTTGCCAAACAAGGTGCGTGCGGCGCTTGCCCAGGTGCCCCATTTCCAGAGCGTGCCGTCGTGGCGCAGGTTCAGCACGGTCTGGCGCAGCACGTCGCCCACAAACACCAGCGTGATGCGCCGGAACCAGGTGATGCGCCAGTCGTGGTTACCGCCCAGCGCCTGGTAGATGTCGAACGCCGTGTTCTTGTGCTCGGACTCTTCGGCGCAGTGCCATTGCCACATCGTTGCCAGGCGGGGCTCTGCGCCCTGCAACGTCTCAGGGTGCGCCAGCAGCCATTCGGCCAGCAAGGCGGTGAAGTGCTCGTTGGCAGCCGTCACGGCCAGTGCGTGACGCGGGTCCGAGCCGGCAAACAGCTTCATGCGCTCTTGCGCACGCGGCGCCCAGTCGTTGACGAGGCCCTGCTTT
Source organism: Acidovorax sp. BL-A-41-H1 (assembly GCF_051942715.1). NCBI lineage: Bacteria > Pseudomonadati > Pseudomonadota > Betaproteobacteria > Burkholderiales > Comamonadaceae > Acidovorax > Acidovorax sp. BL-A-41-H1. Next base: position 129,075 of record NZ_JBPVJQ010000005.1, read on the forward strand.
TCCAGGTGGCCGTTGAACAGGCTGTGAATGCGGCGGTGCGTGGCCTCCTGCCCGATGAAGCCGCGCACCTCGTCGGCGAACTGCGCTGCATGCTCGGCGGGCATGGCCTTGTGCCCGCCCTTCACCGCATCGATGAAAAACTGCTCGCCGACCGGGAAGCTCATCGACAGCGCATTGAAGAACGCGGTGCGAAACGCATCGCCCCCGCACCAGTGACGCTCGAACGGGGCTTCCAGGTCGATCAGCAGGCGGCGGACAACAAGTTCGGTCATGGCGGCGTCGGTCAGGGGTGCGAGAGGGTAGGGTGGTACGTGGCGGTACCGGCGTTCTCGGCATGATGGAGCGGGCTTGTGGTACTGTCAAGTACCCGCCCTGAGCCAACTTCCTGCGCAAGGATTTATGACTGCTGTCGACGCCCCCGTTGCCAACGCCACCGAACACCGTGCCCGCCTGCTGGAAGGCATGGCCCGCACCGTGGCGGCCAAGGGCTACGCAGACACCACCATCTCCGACATCGTGCGCGAGGCCAGCGTGTCGCGCCGCACCTTCTACGAGAACTTTTCGGACAAGTCCGGCTGCCTGATCGCGCTGTACGAGGCCGCCAGCGGCAACGCCCTGGCCGTGCTGCGCCGAGCCATCGACCCCGCCAGTGACTGGAAGACGCAGGTGGAGCAGGCGCTGTCAGCGTACCTCGGCGTGCTGGCGCGCAACCCGGTGCTGCTGCGCACCCTGTTCGTCGAAATCCTGGGCCTGGGTGCCCCGGGCCTCGCAGCACGTCGCCGCGCCACGCGCGCACTTGCAGATCTGATGGTTGACGTGGTGAACACCCGCACGGGCGAGCGGCCCCGCCAGTCCCCCCTGGACCCGACCATTGCCGTGGCCGTGGTGGGCGGCATCAACGAGATGGTGCTGGACGCCATCGAGCAGGGGCGTGCGGCAGACCTGCAGGCACTGGTCAGGCCTGCGGCAGCGCTGCTGCAGGCGGCGGTGGCTGCTGATTGCTAGCGCGCTGTTGTCCTGGGGCAAGAAGGATTTGGCTGAAGCCCACGGGCGAACGAGTGCCTGGCTGCGCGCGGTGGGCTCAGGCAGGCAGTGGCGGCTCGTCGGTTTCGGCTGGCGGCAGCTGGGCCAGCAGGCCATCAACCACCGCGAGGGCACCCACAAAGTCGAAATCGTCGATGGCTTTTTCTAGCGCCTGGGCCTCTTGCGCAAAGCGCTGCTCCACCGCAGCCTGCATGTCGGCATAGGCGGTGGCTGCATCGATATCGTCGCTGGCAACCAGGGCGCGCAGGTTCTCCAGCGACCTCCGCAGGCCTGCCGCGTCCAGCGCCGGCCCTGCCGCTGGCTTGTCGGGCGACAGAAAGGCCAGCGCCCGCGCCAGCTGGGCCAGCGCCGCATCCACGCGCAGCAGGGGCCCCGAGGTATCGGCTTCTGGCTGGGTCTGCCAGGCATGCACGGCCGCCTCTGCCTGCTGGGCCAGCGTCTGCAGCGGATGCAGGCCGGCCGTACCGGCCAGGCCCTTGATGGTGTGCAGTACCCGCTGTGCATCGGCAATGCTTCCGCCCTGCAGCAGGGCCAGGGCCTGCTGGGCATCGAGCCGGTGCTGCACGCTGATGCGGTACAGCAGCTTCGCCAGCGACGCGAGGTTGCCGCCCACCGAACGCAGGCCTTGTTCCACGTCGAGTCCTTCCACTGTCTCCAGCTGCGCGCGCAGGCCGCCGGGGTCGGCAAGGAGTTCAGGCGACGGCGCGGGCGAGGGCATGCTGCTGTGCAGCCCGGAATGTGCCGCACGGGGTAGCAGGCGTGCGAGTACGCGGGCCAGCTGGTCCGGGTCTACCGGCTTGGCCAGGTGGTCGTTCATGCCCGCCTCCAGTGCGGCAGCGCGGTCTTCGGCAAAAGCGTTGGCCGTCATGGCCACGATGGGCGTGTGTGCGTGGCCGGGCAGGGCGCGTACCTGCCGGGCTGCCTGCAGGCCATCCAGCCGTGGCATCTGGATGTCCATCAGGATCAGGTCATAGTGCCGCGCACGGGCCTGTGCCACCGCAGCCAGCCCGTCGTCGACCACATCTACCGTAAAGCCCATGCCGCGCAGCAGCTCGCAGGCCACTTCCTGGTTGAGTGCGTTGTCCTCGGCCAGCAGCAGGTGCATGCCAGGGACAAACTTCGGTGCGGGCGGCGGTGCGTCCGGCACCTTGCCCGGTGCGCGCAATTCGTTCCAGGCACGCGCCACGGTTTCCTGCAGAAGCCTGGGCAGCACCGGCTTGGGCAGGAACGCCGCAAACGGGCCCGCATGCACTTCGTCAGCCGGGCAGCTCAGGCTGCCGCTCACCAGAATGCACTGGGGGCGGTGCTGCAGCTGCAGCGCGCAGATCTTTTGCCACATCTGCGTGCCATTCATGCCGGGCATGAGCCAGTCGGTCAGGATGAGCTCGTATGGGTCGCCCGTCTCATCGGCCTGAGTGACCGCGGCCAATGCCCTGGCGCCGGAGTCGACGGCGTCGGCGCGTGCGCCCATGTGGGTGAGCATGTCGGCCAGCAGTTCGCGCGCCTCTTCCATGTCGTCCACCACCAGAACGCGGGTCCGCGGAGGCAGGGGCAGGTCGTGGCGATGTACTGGCGCTGCATTGACCCCCGCGCCAAACGGCGCCTCGAACCAGAACGTGCTGCCCTTGCCGGGCTCACTGCGCATGCCTACCCGGCCGCCCATCAGGTCGGCCAGCCGGCGGCATATGGCCAGCCCAAGGCCTGTACCGCCATGGGTACGCGTGGTCGATACATCCCCCTGCTGGAATGCCGTGAACAACTTGGCCTGCTGCTCTGCAGTCAGGCCAATGCCGGTGTCGCGCACCTCAAAGCGCAGCGTCACCATATCGCCATCGCGGTGCGTGACTGATGCCCGCAACGCCACGCTGCCGCGCTCCGTGAACTTGACCGCATTGCCCATGAAGTTGGTCAGGATCTGGCCCAGGCGTACGCCATCGCCATGCAGGCGGGGAGGCACGGTCGACAGTTCAGCCATCACTTCGAGGCCCTTGGCCTCGGCCTTGTCGCCGGTGATGGTGAATACGTTGGACACCACCGTCTCCAGCTCGAAATCGGTGGGGTCCAGCGTCATCTTGCCTGCCTCGATCTTCGAGAAATCAAGAATGTCGTTGATCACCGCCAGCAGGTGCATTGCCGCGCCGGAGACCTTGTCCAGCTGCTGGCGCTGGCGGTCGTCGGTAGCGTCGCGCCGTATCAGGTGCGTGAGCCCGATGATGGCGTTCATGGGGGTGCGAATCTCGTGGCTCATGTTGGCCAGGAAGGCGCTCTTGGCCTGGTTGGCGTCATCAGCCATGGCCTTGGCGCTGCGCAGCTGCTCGTTGGTATGCTGCAACTCGAGGGTCTGCTGGGCCAGTGCATGGCCGGTCTTTTCCAGGTCGAGCGTACGTTCCTGCACCAGGGTCTCGAGCTCGTCGCGGTAGCGGGTGAGCTCCCGTTCGGATTCCTTCCTGTTGGTCACATCCATCCAGATGCCGGTCATGCAGTCGCGGTCCTGCAAGTGCAAGGGGCGCATGGATACCCAGAAGTCCAGTATCTGGCCTTGCTTGTGCCGCCGCTGGGTTTCAAAGTCGAAACTTCCGAGCTCCGTTACCTTGCGTACCTTGGCGTCCACCTCGTCCCGGGTCAGTGCGACCTGCAGGTCATACAGGCTCAGGCTGGAGAACTCCTCGCGGGTGTAGCCCAGCGATTCAAATGCTGCGTCATTGAAGCTGATGAACTGCAGCGTCTGCGTGTCGATAACCACGATGCCCACGGGCGCCTGGCTGATGATGTTGGCGTGGAGCTCCTCCCGGTCGTGAAGGTCCGACAGCGCGTTGCGCCGCTCGTCCTGTGCGCGCTGGAAGGCCAGCACTGCCGCTGCCATATCGCCGATCAGCGTGCCCTGCTTTTCCGACATGGTCTTGATGCGCGAAAAGTTGCGGTAGTTGCCCAGGCCGTTTTCCCCGCGCGAGAGCTTTTGCAGGATGCTGCTCAGGTGGTCGAGCTGCCGGGAGATGCTGAGCGATAACGCGAACCACAGTCCCATGAACAGCACCAGTGCCAGGCCGCGGTACAGGCGCATTCTGGCGCTGAAGGCAGCGAGTTCCAAGCGTGTGTTCGTGGCGTTCTGGCCGGCGCGCTCCATGAAGCTCCTGCCGATCTCCCCCATGCTGAGCGCAAACGCGCCGTAGAACGCCGTGGCACGCGCCAGGTGTTCACCCGCCATGGCCGGATCGATGGTCATCTGGTCGCTGCTCATCAGCGCAAACTTGCGAAAGTCGCTGAACGCCAACATGGCGCCCGGGTAGGCAGCCTGTACCTGCTCGAAATCATGCGCACCGGCCAGAGCCTTCATGCCAACTTCCAGGGACGCAAGATCGTTGACCATAGCGCTGTGAAGCGCGTAGGCACCCGCTTCGTCAATCTGCCTGCTTTTGCTGGCGCTCAGTGCCTGGGACAGACGCAGCTTGATGGTGAGAAGCTGCTGGCTGAGTGCTTCGGCCTGCATCGCCACCTGGATGTCTTGTTCCTGCTCCTTGAAAGCGGCGTCGTGCGCGGTCTCGTAGTGGCGCTCCACCGCGTAGTCGAACCCCCCGCCCAGCAGCAACGCGAGCACCACAGGGAGAAAGAACCGCAGGAAGAATCGTTGGCGTTTGAGCAGGTGGAACATTTATCAGGCAAGGGGCGGAGTGTGGAGCTCGCCGGGCTAGGATTCAAGGGAGCAGGGTGCCCCACAGCGGCGGCGGGATGCTGCCCAGGTATTCAAATTGCGACGCCCCGAGGGGCCGGAAAACGGCGAAGGTACCTTCCGGCTTTACGAAGTAGCCCATCAGGTCTGCCAGGTTGGGTGCGTGCGCAACGATCACGCGGTTGGTGCCGGGCGCCACTGGCGCGGACAAAAGGTTGCGCACCGCTGTCAGCAGGGGTTTTTTTTCTTCCGACGGCAGATTGGCGCTGTAGGCCAGGAGGGGCTCCTGCCGCAGCAGTTGCGGCTGGCCCGCGAACATGAGTTGCGCCGTTTCGCGTGTGCGGCAGTAGGGGCTGTGGATGACTTCGCCCACGGGTATGCGGGCACGAGTCAGGTTTTGGCCCAGGGCGGTGGCCTGCTTGCGCCCTTCGTCGCTCAGCAGGCGCTGCGTGCTGCAGTCGGCCAGGTCCACCGTGGGGGCCCGGTCGGCCCGGCTGCTGTCGCTGGTGGCGTGCCGCATGTACAGCACAAAACCGCCGGCGTGCATCTGTGCCAGCAGTGCCTGGTCCACCAGCTTTTCGCGGAAGACTGGGTGCTGGGCGCTAGCAACGGTGCATGTCAGCACCGCTGCCAAAACCGCAGCGCCGCGAGCCATCAGCATCAGCAACCGTGTGCCAAGGTGCATGGTCAGTCCTTGTGCGGTGGTACGTCTGCGTGGTCGCTGAACCGTTCGGCAATGGCGGTGAACTGCGGGACGAGCGCCAGGAAGGCGTCGGTGATGTCGGGGTCAAAGTGCTTGCCGCGGCCTTCGCGGATGATGCTGACGGCGTCTTCCGTCTGGAAAGCGCGCTTGTAGTGCCGCCGGGAAATCAGCGCGTCAAACACATCGGCAATGGCCATCAGGCGCGCGGGCAGGGGGATGGCATCGCCGGCCAGCCCTGCAGGGTAGCCTGAGCCGTCCCATTTCTCGTGATGGCCGGCTGCGATCTGCCGCGCGGTCTCCAGAAAGTGCAGTGCGAGTTCGCCATGTGCCGAGAGCGCGCTCCGGCCGTGTGCACCACCGATCTGCAGCACGCTTTGCATGGCCTCTTGAATGGCGTCTGCCCCGATCCGGGCATGCGTTTTCATGACCTCGAACTCCTCGGGGGTGAGCTTGCCGGGCTTGAGCAGGATGGCATCGGGGATGCCCACCTTGCCAATGTCGTGCAAAGGGGCTGCCTTTGCGATCTGCTGGCGCTGGTGAGGCTGGCCGAGCGCTTCCATGAACCGTGGCTGATCCTTGAGGTAGTCCATCAGCGCCTCGATGTAGGCCTGGGTGCGGTGCAGATGGTTGCCCGTTTCGTTGTCGCGCTTTTCTGCCAGTGTGGCCAGTGCGTGCAGGCTGAAGTCCTTGATCAGCTCGTTTTCTGCCATGCGCCGCTGCACTTCGGCGTCGAGGTAGGCGTTCTGGTCGGCCAGCCAGTCGCGCGCAGCCTTGAGTTCAAGGTGGGTGCGCACGCGGGCCAGCAATACAGCGGGTTTAATGGGCTTGGCCACGTAGTCGACGGCGCCTGCCATCAGCCCCCGCTCCTCGTCGGCCACCGCGTCCAGCGCTGTGACAAAAATTACCGGAATCTCGCGCGTCTGCGGAGACTTCTTGAGGGCATCCAGCACCGCATAGCCGTCCATTCCCGGCATCATCACATCGAGCAAGATGATGTCGGGCACCGGGTCGGTCAGCACCACTTCCAGCGCGCGCGGCCCTGAATTGGCTACTCGCACGTGGTAGTGGGCGCGAAGGAGCTGGCCAATCACCGTGAGGTTCTCACGCGTGTCGTCCACGACCAGTACGGTCTTGAGCGAGGCCTTGTCGGCATGGGGCAGCAGCATGGGCGAATCACTTGTCGCCGTACTCCTGCGCGGCGAGTTGCATCATGTTACCGCTTCGTCTGTACCAGTTGGGTCGAAGGCTTTTGGAATAATTGGCTGACCCGTACTCTCGGCCTCGTGCGGTCGGATTTCACGGCCCACTCACTCCTCGTCACCGTGCCGATGCCGACGATTCGCTGTGCTGCCTTGCGATGCGTCGGGTGGTGCGGCACCATGCTTCATTGCGCCTGGTGCGCCTGCTAGTTGCCAGGCAACAAACCCCACCACACATCCCAGCAACAAGGCAGCCAGCCAACGGCGGTTGTGCTGGACGAGATCCGGGCCTGGTCCGTCCACCCGCCCGGTCAGCATCGGCAGTGCCTGGTTTTTGCGGCGCAGGGTACTCAGCCCTGCAATCAGTGCGATGTGGGCTAGCGCCAGTGCCAGCATGGTGTTACCCAGAAATTCATGCAGTTCTTCCAGCAGATCACCGCTCCATCCATTTGCCCATTCGTTGTAGACGGCGTACCCGCTGAGCGTAAGGGGCACAACGGCCAGCAGCAAAAGGGTGACTGCGGCGGCCACCAGCAGGTTCTGGCCCTGTCGCCAGTGGACGCTTTGTGGCGTTGGGGCTTGCCAGGCAGAACGCACCCACGCAGGAGCAACGGCGAGCTTGCGAACAAGCACGCTCAGTGCGGCGCTGCGAGGGCCCATCAGTCCGTACAGGATGCGAAATCCCATCAGACCGCCCGGGGTGTAGCCCAGCGTGACATGCACGAGCCGCCAGCGCTCGCTGTCGGCCGTGGCATACGCTCCAGCGAAGCTCAGGGCAAACAGCCAATGGAACATGCGCATGGCTGCGTCGGTCACCAGACGCCGGCTGGCGCGCGGTGCGGTGCGGGGAACCGCGTGTTGTTCAGGCTCTATCGAAGCGGGGGGCGACGCGGTGGGCATGGTGGCCTTTCGTTGGCGAATTGGATGGAGACATGGCACGCACGGCGCAGCCGCTACGGCTCTTGTGGCGGGCCTGGGGTGCTGGGTTGCGGTTCAGTCGTGCCACGCCTTGCGCGCCGAGAGGGGCAAGCCCGCAGGCATGCGCAATTCGTCGTCGCTGAACCGACCCTTGTCAGCGCCGGTATGGCAGGCGGCGCACTGTGCGGGTGTCTTGACGCTGGCAAGGCGCCACACAGACGCATCAATCTGGCGATGCTTGCGCTCGAACCAGGCGGAGCGGGTGATGCGGTACTCTGGCGGTTCTTCCTTCACGCGCTTGTAGGTGCCGGCGTAGGCCTGGAGCCATCCGCTGAGCTGACGCACGGTTTCGGTGTCCAGCGATGCGTTCGTGCCGTAGTGGGTGTCAAGGCGGCCCATGACGCGGCCCCATGAAGCTGCGGGCAGAAGACCGGGCGGGTACGCCGTGTGGCAAGCGGCACATTCCTGCACGTAGGCGGCTGGCACATTCCGCGGCATGTCGCGCCCGCTGTCGGCCTGGGCAAACAAGGGTGCGACGAAGGTAATCGTGATAGCCGCTAACCGGGCGGGAAACAGGAAGAGCGTCTTCATGAGATGTATTGGATTGAGGTTGGGCAGGGGCGGTCACCGCTGGAGGGACAACAGATAAGCCAGCACATCGGCCTTCTCGCCCGGTGAGCACTCACGGCGCAGCACATCGCCGCAGTTGCGCCTGAACCATTTATCGGTGCGGGCGGTATCTGTCAGCGCCTTGGGGTTGAAGGCGGGCGCCAGTGGCGCAATGTGTTTCCCGGTGGCGGCGTGCTGGCCCGCCTCGGTGGGGACCGCCCCATGGCACGAAGCGCAGGACCATTCGCCACCATGGCGCGAAGCAAAGAACTGTTGGCCCTGTACTGCATTTCCGGGGCGGGCGGCCTGCATGCTCCACCGCGCAAGCTGCTCGGCGGGTGTTGTGTCGGCTGCTAGCGTGCTGGCGGTGTATGCGCAGAGCGCAGCGAGGAGGAGTACCTGTACGGCGTGGCGTGGTCGGGTTGGCTGGAAGTGCATGGAAGGGTGCTTTCGGGTCTGCGGCGTTGGCGCGTTGCCTTTGATGAATGCCCAGATTGTTGAAACTGGTCCCTGAACAGCGCGTGAAGACGGCGTTCATCGTGCGTTCAGCCTGGCACCAGACAATCGGCCCATGAACTCGCGTTTTCGACGGGCAATCTGCTGTACGTATCCCAAAGCGCTATTGCCAAGGGTGGCTTGCCTGGGGCTTCTGGTCAGCGTCATGGCCTGGTCTAGCACGCATGCAGCGGGTGACCGCAACGACCACGACCGGGCGCGCCAGGCCGTGGCAGCTGGACTGGTGCTGCCCTTGCCCGTGGTGCTGGAGCGGCTGCAAAAGGAGATGCCCGGCCAGGTGCTCGAAGTCGAGCTGGAACGGGAGCGCGAGGCGTGGATCTACGAGATCAAACTGCTGACACCCGCTGGACAGTTGAGCAAAGTCAAGGTCGATGCGCGCACGGGTGCGCCGATGGAGCCGCGCAGGCGCGACGATAGGCCCTTGCGCCGTGCAGATGACAACGCCGTGCGCCCCTGAAGGCACTCCCTTGTCTGTCTGTTGCTTTGCACGTACCCATGCGCATCCTCCTTGTTGAAGACGACACCCTGCTGCGTGGGCAATTGCGCAGCGCCCTGCAGGAAGCAGGCTATTCCGTGGATGAGGCGAGCAATGGACGCGTGGCGCAATTCATGGGCGAGACCGAACCGTTTGACGCGGTGGTGCTGGACCTGGGTCTGCCCGAGGTGGACGGGATCACGGTGCTGCGCGGCTGGCGGGAAGCACGCCGCAACATGCCCGTACTGATCCTCACGGCACGCGACAACTGGCACGAGAAGGTGGCCGGTATCGACGCGGGTGCAGATGACTACCTCACCAAGCCCTTCCATCTGGAGGAGCTGCTGGCGCGCCTGCGGGCGCTGATCCGCCGCGCCAGCGGGCAGGCCAGCGCGGTGCTGCAATGCGGTGACCTGAGCCTGGACACCCGCACCGCGCGTGTGGCCTGCGCCGGCCAGGCGGTGCCGCTCACGGCGCACGAATACAAGGTGCTTGCCTACCTGATGCACAGGCCCGGCCAATTGGTGTCGCGCACCGAGCTCACCGAGCACATCTATGCGCAGGACTTTGACCGGGACTCCAACACCATTGAGGTGTTTGTGGGGCGTCTGCGCAAGAAGCTGCCCGGCAACGACAAGAGCACCGGTGCGTGCGGGGCTGGTTGTCCGCGCATCGAGACGCTGCGAGGCCTGGGCTACCGGCTGGTGCCGCCATGACACGGGTACCCGGGGAGCCGCAGCACCCGCCTGCGCCGCTGTCGTTGCGGTGGCGACTACTCGTGGCCACCGTGGCGGGGGTAGCCGTGGCATTGTTGCTGGCGGGCCTTGTGCTGAACGGCATGTTCGAGCGGCACGTACAGCAGCAGTTTGAACAGACGCTGACGCACCAGCTCGACCAGGTCATGGCCCGGTTCGAGCTGGATGCGCGGGGGCAGCCTGTGATGAGCGAGCAGGCACTGTCGGAACCGCGCTGGAACAAGCCCTACTCGGGCCTGTACTGGCAGGTGGATGCCATGGCCACCGATGGCCAGGGGCGCACGGGTATTCTGCGGTCCCGGTCGTTGTGGGACACCACACTGGCGCTGCAGCCAGATACGCTCGACGACGGTGCTGTACATGTGCACCATGCGGTGGGCCCGCTCGGCGCGCCGTTGCTGCTGCTGGAGCGGCGGGTCACCACTGCGGGTGAGTCGGGCCGCTGGCGCATTGCCGTGGCCGCGGACGAGACCGCAATGCAGGCGGCGATGGTGCAGTTCAGCCGCGTGCTGGCAGGCTCGCTGGCGGTACTGCTGGTCTTGCTGGCAGTGGCGGCCTGGGCACAGGTGGCGGTGGGGCTTCGGCCCTTGAAGGTGCTGGAGACGGCCCTGCAAGACGTGGAGCAGGGGCGTGCACACCAGCTGCTGGGTACCTTCCCGGCAGAGCTGCAGCCCGTTGCGGACAGTTTCAACAAGGTGCTGACCCGCAATACCCAGGTGGTGGATCGCGCGCGCGCGCAGGCTGCCAACCTGGCCCATGCGCTCAAGACCCCGCTCACGGTACTGGAGCAGGCGGCCCGCGCTGCGCTGCCCCCTGCAAGCAGTCTGACTTACGCGTTGGCACCGCTGGTGCAGGAACAGGTTCAGGTCGCGCGGCGCCACATCGACTGGCATCTGGCGCGTGCGCGCATGGCAGGCGGTGCGCCCCTGCCGGGCCAGCGGGCCGAACTGGGGCCGGTCGTGCAGGGGCTCGTGCGCGTCATGGACAAGGTGCACGCCAGCCGGGCCTTGACGCTGCGGGTGGACCTGCCGGACCGGCCGATTTTTTTTGCCGGGGAAGAACAGGACCTGCAGGAAATGGTGGGCAACCTGCTCGACAACGCCTGCAAATGGACACGATCGACAGTGCGTGTTGGCGTACAGGTATGGCCTGTCGACCCGGCCACACCGCAGCTGCGCGTGGAGATCGAAGACGACGGCCCGGGCGTTGATGCCGATCAGCGGGCGCTCGCCATGCGGCGTGGCGTGCGTCTGGACGAGTCGGTGGCTGGCTCGGGCTTGGGACTGGCCATTGTGCAGGAGCTGGCCATGCTTTATGGCGGGCGCCTGGAACTCACGCCAACGCCGCGCGGAGGGCTGTGCGCGGCGCTGGTGCTTCCGATGGCAGCCCCAGGTGTCGCCTGACACCGGGGGCGCCATCCGGACGGCATTCGTCCTGGAGGCCGGTCAGCTGTGGAACTTGACCACCAGCGGCACGATGAGCAGCGCCACGATGTTGATGATCTTGATGAGCGGGTTGATGGCCGGGCCAGCGGTGTCCTTGTAGGGGTCGCCCACCGTGTCTCCCGTGACAGCCGCCTTGTGCGCCTCGGAGCCCTTGCCGCCATGGTGGCCGTCTTCGATGTACTTCTTGGCGTTGTCCCACGCGCCGCCGCCGGTGCACATGCTGATGGCCACAAAAAGGCCGGTCACGATGGTGCCCATCAGCAAGCCGCCGAGTGCCTTGGGCCCCAGGGCCAGGCCCACCACGATCGGCACCACCACAGGCAGCAGGCTCGGGATCACCATTTCCCGGATGGCAGCGCTGGTCAGCATGTCCACTGCCTTGCCGTACTCCGGTTTGGCAGTGCCTTCCATGATGCCGGGAATGTCGCGGAACTGGCGGCGCACTTCCACCACCACGGCACCGGCAGCGCGGCCCACGGCCTCCATCGCCATGGCGCCGAACAGGTAGGGGATCAGCCCGCCGATGAACAGCCCGATGATGACCAGCGGGTCGCTCAGGTCAAAGCTGATGGCCCGGCCATAGCTTTCTAGCTTGTGCGTGTAGTCGGCAAACAGCACCAGCGCTGCCAGGCCCGCCGAGCCGATGGCGTAGCCCTTGGTCACGGCCTTGGTGGTGTTGCCCACGGCATCCAGCGGGTCGGTGATGTCGCGCACGCTGCTGGGCATCTCCGCCATTTCGGCGATGCCGCCTGCGTTGTCAGTGATGGGGCCATAGGCGTCCAGCGCCACCACGATACCGGCCATGCTCAGCATGGACATGGCCGCCACCGCGATGCCGTACAGCCCGGCCAGCTGGTAAGCCGACAGGATGGCCATGCAGACAAAGATCACAGGCCAGGCTGTAGACCGCATCGACACGCCAAGCCCCGCAATGATGTTGGTGCCATGCCCGGTGGTGGACGCCTGTGCGATGTGCTGCACGGGCGAATACTGCGTGCCGGTGTAAAACTCGGTGATCCAGACCAGTGCGGCCGTGAGCACCAGGCCCGTGGCGCAGGCGCCAAACAGGCGCAGCTGGCTGCCGCTGGCCGTGATGGCGTTGTCCGGGATGATCCACAGCGTGACGAAGTAGAACGCCACCAGCGACAGTCCGCCCGCAATGGCCAGACCCTTGTACAGCGCCGGCATCACGTTCTTCATGCCGGGCGATGCCTTCACAAAAAAGCAACCGATGATGGATGCAATGATGGACACGGCACCCAGTGCCAGCGGGTACACCACGGCGTTGACCGGGGCGGTGGCCACCAGCAGGGCTCCCAGCACCATGGTGGCGATCAGCGTGACCGCGTAGGTCTCGAACAGGTCGGCAGCCATGCCGGCGCAGTCACCCACGTTATCGCCCACGTTGTCGGCAATCACCGCGGGGTTGCGCGGGTCGTCTTCGGGGATGCCCGCCTCTACCTTGCCCACGAGGTCTGCCCCCACGTCGGCACCCTTGGTGAAGATGCCGCCCCCCAGGCGCGCGAAGATCGAAATCAGCGACGAGCCAAATGCGAAGCCGATGAGGGGGTTGAGCAGTGTGGCCAGGTTGGTGGTGGGCTTGAGGTTGCCGTTGCCCACCAGAAACCAGTAGAACGCCGTAACGCCCAGCAGCCCGAGGCCCACCACCAGCATGCCGGTGATGGCACCGCCGCGAAAGGCAACGTCCAGTGCGGGGCCGATACCTTGCGTGGCTGCCTGGGCGGTGCGCACGTTTGCGCGTACCGACACGTTCATGCCGATGAAGCCGCAGGCGCCCGAAAGCACAGCTCCCACCACGAAGCCGATGGCCGTGGTGGTGTCCAGAAACACTCCGATCAGGATGGCGAGGACAACACCCACGATGGCAATGGTCTTGTACTGCCGGGCCAGGTAAGCCGCCGCGCCGGCCTGGATGGCGGCGGCGATCTCCTGCATGCGGGCGTTGCCCGGGTCTTTGGAAAGGATCCAGCTCCTGGTCCAGAGGCCATATGCCACTGCGAGCAGGCCGCACACCAGTGCGAGGATGAGAGGGGATGTCAGTGCTGAGCTTGCAGCCATTCATTTCTCCTTAGGTGTTGCACGAAGGGGGCCAACGCATCGGTCGTGTCCCCGCTGCGTTGCTTCCTCGTGCCCTGACCTGCAGAGCCGATTGGCCAACAGACCCAATTTACAGCCAAACGGGCCGGTGCAAGCAGGGCGAAAGGAGCGTGGCTCTAAAATCAGGGTTAATCCCGACACCGCCGGGTCCGGCCCGGGCGGCGCCCGAGGCAACATGGGGCGCCTGTATCGCGGATTTCAGTTTTCCCAAAACCACTCTCCAAAGACATGTCCCTCAACAACGTAGCCCCCGGCAAGAACGCTCCCGAGACCTTCAACGTCGTCATCGAGATCCCGATGAACGCCGACCCGATCAAGTACGAAGTGGACAAGGAATCCGGCGCGATCTTTGTGGACCGTTTCATGACCACGGCCATGCACTACCCGACGAACTACGGCTACGTGCCGCAGACCCTGTCGGGAGACGGCGACCCGGTGGACGTGCTGGTGATCACGCCTTACCCGCTGCACCCCGGTGTGGTGGTGACGTGCCGCCCCCTGGGCATCCTGATGATGGAAGACGAAGCGGGCGTGGATGGCAAGGTGATCGCTGTGCCGACGTCCAAGATCCTGCCCATGTACGACCACTGGACGAGCATTGACGACGTGAACCCGATGCGCCGCAATGCCATCGCCCACTTTTTCGAGCACTACAAGGACCTGGAAAAGGGCAAGTGGGTCAAGGTCGTGGGCTGGGAAGGCCTTGAGGCTGCCAAGAAGGAAGTGGCCGACGGCATCGAGAACTTCAAGAAGGCCGCCTGACCCCTGGTTGGCTGTCCGAGCCGCGCAGTGCGGCTTGCGGCATTCGCACTTGCTCAACAGCCTGCTGGCCAACGCCAGCAGGCTGTTTTCACTGGTGCATGCCGGGCGTGCCAAAAGGCTGTCGCGGTGTCTCTGTTGTGCCCGTTGTGCCAGGGTCCCACTGCTAGACTGCAGCAGCAAATCGTTACACGCGTGCCACCTCGACGAGCCATCTGGCCGCAGGTGCTGCCGCTTCCTGGAAACACATCATGAAAATTTCCGATCTGCGTATCGGCACGAGGCTGGGTGCCGGCTTTCTGGCCGTGGTGCTGCTGACCGCGCTGCTGGGTGCCATCGCCCTGGTGCAGATGACCCGCATCTACAACAACGCCGAGCAGATTTCCACCAACCTGTTGCCCAGCGTGGCAAAGTCCGGCGACCTGCGCGTACTCTTCAACCGAATGCGCCGGTCGGAGGCCGGCATGGTGACCTCTCGCAATGTGGCCGAGGTGAAGGCGTTCTCGGAGCAGGTCGCGCTGCGGGCCAAGGAGATTGCGCAACTGGAAACGGTGTACGAACCACTGGTAGATACCGATGCCGAGCGCGAAATATTTGCGTTGTACAAGACGCGCAAGGCTGCCTATGGCGTGCTCCAGGCCAGGCTGGTGGAGATCGCCGGAAACGTGGACTTCAGCTCGGCCGAAATGCTCGAGCTGACGGGCGAGGCCCTGCTGATGGTGTATTCCGGAGAGTCGGAGGCAGCGTTTGCCGCCGTGGTGGAGACACTGGGCGAGTTGCAAAAACTCAATGCTGACAATTCGGTCAAGGCTCAGCAAGAAATCAATACGGTGTACACCAATGCCCGTATCGCGCTCCTCGCCACGCTGGCGGTGTGTTGCGCGATTGCCGCCTTGCTGGGTGTGGCCATCACGCGTGCAGTCACGCGCCCCGCCAGTCATGCACTTCAGGCTGCCCAGGCAATTGCGCAGGGCGACCTGGGTTCCGAGGTCCCCCGTGGCGGTAAGGATGAGATGGGCCAGTTGCTCAATGCCCTGGCCGAAATGCGCAACAGCCTGGCCAACACCGTCAGCACAGTGCGCCAGAACGCCGAAGGCGTGGCCTCGGCCAGCGCGCAAATCGCCTCGGGCAACAACGACCTGTCGGCCCGCACCGAACAACAGGCCAGCGCCTTGGAGGAAACGGCAGCCTCCATGGAAGAGCTGGGCTCCACCGTACGGCAAAACGCCGACAACGCCCGCACCGCCAACCAGCTGGCCATGACCGCATCCACCGTAGCCACCCAGGGCGGCCAGGTCGTGGCCGAGGTGGTCGAGACCATGAAAGGCATCAACGCCAGCAGCAACAAGATCGCCGACATCATCAGCGTCATTGACGGCATTGCGTTCCAGACCAACATCCTGGCGCTCAACGCCGCCGTGGAAGCCGCCCGTGCGGGCGAACAGGGCAGGGGATTTGCAGTGGTGGCCGGAGAAGTACGCAGCCTGGCCGGGCGCAGCGCCGAAGCGGCCAAGGAAATCAAGAGCCTGATCGTTGCCAGCGTGGAACGCGTGGAGCAAGGCAGCCAGCTGGTGGACAAGGCCGGGGCCACCATGACCGAAGTGGTCAGCGCCATCCGGCGGGTGACCGACATCATGGGCGAGATCAGCGCCGCCAGCAGCGAGCAAAGCGCGGGTGTGGGGCAGGTCGGCGAAGCGGTCACGCAGATGGACCAGGCCACACAGCAAAACGCGGCGCTGGTGGAGGAAATGGCCGCAGCGGCCAGCGCCCTGAATGCACAGGCAGGCGAGCTGGTGAATGCGGTGGCAGTGTTCAGGCTGGGGGAGGGGAGCCCAAGCCGGGTTGCTCCGGCGCCCGCCCCCCGCGCAATGCGGGCGGCACCCGTAGCCGCGCGGGCCCGGGCCGCCATGCCGGCGCCGCAGCCGCGTGCTACTGCCAAACCTGCGCCCAGCCGCATTGCGGCACCGGCAACGGGCGCTGCACCGGCCGGCACCCAGCGCGGGGCTACGGCTGCACCGCCCGCAGCCCCCCAGGCCGGCGCAGGCCGTGAAGACGACTGGGAAAGCTTCTGACCCACGGCGATGTCTGACAGCCAAGCTGGCTGAGAGACCGCACGCCAGCGCGTCCAGGGGGCCTACAAGGGAGAGACCGGCATCGCGGCATGGCCACGATTGCGCGGTTCTTTCACCCGGAGAGCCCCATGAATCCTTCCAGTATCGAAGCCGTCACCCGCGACGAAGACCTGGCCGCGCAGACGCGTGCCATTTACGGTGAGCCATCGCAAAACCCGGACCCTGCCGCGCAGTTCCCGCTCACCGCCGCCGAGTCAGAACGTGAAGCCGGCTCGGCACTGGTGGGCGGTGGGGTTGTGGCGGGTGCGGCAACCGGCGCTGCAGTGGGCGCCGCAGTGGCGGGGCCCATAGGCGGCCTGGTGGGCGGTACGGTGGGCGCGGTGGCGGGCGTGCTCGGCGGCGCTGCGGCGGGTTCGCTGGTCAAGCCCGAAACCCCGGCGGACACCATCCCCGACCCTGATGCCCGCGAGGTGGTCCGTGTGGGCGAGGCGCAGCAGGAAGACCTGCGGCGCTAAAAGTCACAAGCTGCGCTTTTGCCGCTAGCAGGATGAACCTTCCCGTGCGGTGCGCGCCCATTGCTCAATGCCGTGTGCGGTGTGGGTCCGGAAAGACCAGCTTGAGCCCCGGCAATGACGGCCTCTTGAAAGGCTGCCAGGGCACCTCCGGGCCGTGCCGCTGGTTCAGGCGGTCTGCCACAGCCCACCAGGCGCTCGGGTTGAGCCCGATGCCGAAGTGGCTGGCGATCACTTCGATGTTCTCGGTGTGCGGATTGTGATCCGCAGGGGCCTGGATGCTTCCGCGCCAGGCCACCACGCCATCGCTGCGCGAAAAAATGCTGGTCGTGGGCACCGGCGGCGCTTCGGGCAGGTTGTAGTGCTCGGTTTCGCGTTCGATGCTGCGTCCGCTTGCAAACTGGTAGATGCGCCAGGCGTTGGTGGATGTGTGCGGCCCGGCGAACGGCGTGCCCAGCGTTACCACGCAGCGCACAAGCTCGGGCATTTCCTTGGCCAGTTCGCGTGCGTAGATGCCGCCCAGGCTCCAGCCCACCAGGCTCACCTGCATGCCGCTAGCCTGTGCGGTTTCTTGCAGTTGGCGTTTGGCGGCTTCGAGCACGCCTTCGCGGGGGCCCAGGTTCAGGCCCTGGCCCCAGCCCGACGTCTGGTAATTGCGTGAATCAAGGTATCGGCGAAGGGGAATGGTGGTGGCGTCCCCAGCCGTGAGGCCCGGGAACACGATCACCGGGTGGCCGTCGCCCAGCGGCGCGCGTTGCAGTACGGGCCAGGCGGGCAGCACGGCCCCGAACTCCCACGGCGCCCGCAGCTCCAGCGCCAGCAACGAAAGCCCGGGCGGTGGCAGGTGGTCGACAGGGGCGGCGGTGCGTGCTTTGAACAATGGCATGGAAGAGCGTCCAGGGGGAATCGTGTGCTGGCCAGGAGCACGGGTGAGGCACGGTAGCAGTTTTCCGGGTCAATTCGAGGCACCAGTCTGGAGCGGCCTCTCCAATCGGCCCACGGCTATGAGGGGAATAAGTCGGCACCAAATCGGTGCTTTTTCTGGAGCCTCATTGCGCTAGCGGCTCAAAGTGTTATAATCGTTAAAAATGATACTTTCATTGGCGCCCGCACCAACGTATCTGCCCTGAGACCCACCTTCCAAAGCCATGAACAACATCAAAATCGGAACCCGCCTGGGCATCGCGTTCAGCATCGTCCTGCTCATCACAGCCGCCATTGCCGCGGTAGGAGTCACCCAGCTTGCTCTGCTCAAGGAGGCCAACGAAAAGATCGCTGGCGTCTACCTGGACCGCAACATCTACGCAGAAAAGTGGCGCGAGGCGATCACGCTCAACTGGGTGCGGGCGTCTGCTTCTCTCAAAGCCAGCGACGCCGGGTACATCGCTGCACTGGGCACGGAAATGACGGCCACGTCGCAGCACGCTTCCGAGATGCAAAAGAACCTGGAAGCACTGGTCGATACCGACGAGGAAAAGGTCCTGCTTGCCGCTGTTGCCAAAACGCGGGCCGCCTATGTGGGCGCCCGGGCCAAGCTTCTGGAGCGCAAGAAAAATGGCGAAGACGTGTTTCCTTTGGTCGACGCCGAGCTGCGTCCGCTGGCCGACCAGTACCTCGGCGCGCTGGCCAAGGTGGCGGACGACAGCCGTCGGCGCCTTGATGACTTCGAAGCCGCGAACATTCGCGCCGCAGGCACCAGCCAGTGGGTACTCGGCATCGGAGCGCTGCTTTCGCTGGTGTTGGGGGTTGTGCTGGCCGTGTGGACCACACGCTCTGTCGTTCGGCCGCTCACCCAGGCGGCCCTGGCGGCTGACGAGATCACCCACGGCAACCTGGCCGTCACCATTGATCCCAAGGGGCGCGATGAGGTCGCGCGGCTGCTCCAGGCCCTGCTGGAGATGCAGCTCAACCTGGCGCGCATCGTGGGCGAGGTGCGCTCGGGCTCTGAAAACGTGGCCAACGCGGCCACCGAGATTTCGCAAGGCAACCATGACCTGAGCGCACGGACCGAGCAACAGGCCAGCGCTCTGCAGGAAACGGCTGCCTCAATGGAGCAGCTCAATGCCACGGTGCGCCGCAATGCCGACAACGCACGCGTGGCCAACCAGCTGGCCGTGAGCGCATCGACCGTGGCCGAGCAGGGCGGTGCGGTGGTGGGCCAGGTGGTGTCCACCATGAAGGGTATCCAGGACAGCAGCAGCAAGATCGCCGACATCATTGGCGTGATCGATGGCATTGCCTTCCAGACCAATATCCTGGCGCTCAATGCCGCCGTGGAAGCTGCCCGCGCCGGCGAGCAGGGCCGCGGCTTTGCCGTGGTGGCCACCGAGGTGCGCAGCCTGGCAGGCCGTTCGGCCGAGGCTGCCAAGCAGATCAAGACCCTCATCAGTGACAGCGTGGAGCGCGTCGGCGCAGGCAGTGCACTCGTAGACCAGGCTGGCGCCACCATGGCCGAAGTGGTCGGCTCCATCAAGCGCGTGACGGACCTGATGGGCGAGATCAGCGCTGCGAGCGGCGAGCAGAGCCAGGGTGTGGCGCAAGTGGGCGAAGCTGTCACCCAAATGGACCAGGCCACGCAGCAAAACGCGGCACTGGTCGAGGAAATGGCCGCCGCCGCCAGCAGCCTGAACCACCAGGCCCAGGAGCTGGTGAGCACCGTATCATTCTTCCGCCTGGGCGCGCACAACAGTGAACTTGCAACTACGAGCCGGCCTGCTCCCTCAGTGCCTGTGCATCATGCGGTAGTGCCTGCAGTCACGCATCGGACCGCGGCCACGCGCAGCGCCAGCGCACCGCGCCTGACCGCAGCGCCAGCAGCACCCCTGGCCCGGCAACCTTTGACGCCAAAACCACGCCCGGGTGTGGGCCTGCCAGCTTCGACACACGGTGGCAGCCCGCGCGCTACAGTGAAGGCGGTGCCCAAGGCCCAAGCCAAGGCCACCGCCACGGCAGACGATGCCGAGTGGGAGTCCTTCTGATCCGCTGATCGCGGAGTAACTCGCGGGCCCTAGCCCGCGTTTTGTTTTGGGCCCCGTACTGCCAGCGCAGCACTTGAGCACTTGTTGAGGGCGTGCCTCAGGTCCCCTGACGGAACGGAAGGCGCTCGTTCAGCGATTCCAGATAGGCGTTGACGCCCTGGCCTTCGCGTTCCAGAAACCGCTCCACCGCTTCGGCAAATGCCGGGTGGGCCAGCCAGTGCGTGCTGGTGGTCTGCACGGGCAACAGGGCCCGGGCCATCTTGTGCTCGCCCTGCGCTCCGCCTTCAAAGCGCACCGCGCCGTGGTCAATGCACCAGGCCAGTGGCTGGTAGTAGCACGCCTCAAAGTGCAGGCAGTCCACCCGCTCCAGCGCACCCCAATAACGGCCATAAGCGACCATTTTCAAGTCATTTTGGCCGATAGCGCTTGATTCATATGCACTTATAGCTATCAAACTTGTAGCAATCGGTTGGCCGTCACGTTCTGCCACGAAGAGCAGCCACGCTTCGGGCATTTCAGCCGCCATCGCCGCAAAGAAGGCGCGCGTCAGGTAAGGCGGGTTGCCATGCTCCAGGTACGTGCGCTCGTAGCATCGATAGAAGAAATCCCAGTCTGCTGCGCTGATGTCGGTGCCGCGCGCCCAGCGAAATGTCACGCCCGCCTCGGCCACCCGACGCCGCTCCTGCCGTATCTTCTTGCGTTTGTGCTGCGACAGGCTGGTCAGGAAGTCGTCAAAGCTCTCAAAGGGCCGCCCCAAGCCGGTGAGAGCCCCCTCGGGGGTCGGCGAACCATGCGCAGCAGGGAGCGTGGGGGCCGCAGCCTCCCCGCCGCCGGGCCGCCCCAAGGCGGGGAGAGCCCCCTCGGGGGGCAGCGAACCATGCGCAGCAGGGAGCGTGGGGGCTACATTCTTCCAGTGGAACTGCACCGTGTGCCGCAGCATCAGGCCCTGTTCTGCGCTGGTCTGCACATCGTCGTCTGCGGCAAAAAGCATGTGCACGGATGAAATGGCTTCGTCCTCGCACCACTGGGTCACCGCCTGCACCAGCAGGGCGCGCGTGGCCGCATCGCGTGCCAGCAGGCGCGAGCCGGGCACAGGGGTAAAAGGCACCGCAATCACTGCCTTGGGATAGTACGGCACGCCATGCTGCTCGTAGGCGTTGGCCCAGGCCCAGTCGAAGACGTATTCGCCATACGAGTGGTTCTTGAGGTACAGCGGGCAGGCGGCCACCAGTTCTTCGCCGTCCCACAGGGTCATGAAGCGGGGTGTCCAGCCCGTGCGTAGGATGGCGCTGCCGCTCTCGTGCAGGGCGGCCAGGTATTCGTGCCGCATGAAGGGCGTGGGGTGCGCCTGCCGGGCCAGCAACGCGTTCCAGGCGGCTTTGTCCACGTCCAGCGGAGATGCAAGCACGCGGGCGATAATGGTGTTTTCCTCAGCCATGCTGGTCCGCGCCTCTGTAGCTGCGCCGCCGGCCTGCGCTGGCGGGTTTCAACCGGGCTTCATTGGCCCATTCCAGTTCCATGACGCTCTCCATTTGCACTGCGCAACTCAACTTTGTCGTGGGCGACATGCCCGGGAATGCCCAGAAGATCATTTCCGCTGCCCACCAAGCCTACGCTCAGGGCGCCCGCCTGTTGCTGACGCCTGAGCTGGCCGTGTGTGGCTACGCGGCGGAAGACCTGTTCCTGCGCCCCGCCTTCATGGCGGCTTGCGATGATGCCGTGAAAACCGTGGCCCGCGAGACCGCAGGGTTGAAAGGCCTTGCCATCGTGCTCGGGCACCCCGAGGCCTTGTCGGCCGATGCACCGGCCTTCAGTCGCTGCTCCAATGCGGCCAGCGTGGTGCGTGATGGCAAGATCGAGCAGACCTATGCCAAGCGCGAGCTGCCCAACTATCTAGTGTTTGACGAGCGCCGCTACTTCGTGCCGGGCACGGGTTCGTGTTTAGTCGAGGTGGACGGCGTGCGCGTCGGCGTGCTGATCTGCGAAGACGCCTGGTACCCCGGCCCTGCGCGCGACGCGGCGGCTGCCGGGGCCGAGCTGCTGGTGGTCATCAACGCATCGCCGTTTCACGTGGGCAAGAGCGCCGTGCGCGAGCAGACCATGCGCGAGCGGGTACTCGAAACGGGGCTGCCGCTGGTCTATGCCCACTTGGTGGGCGGTCAGGACGAGGTTGTGTTCGAGGGCCGCTCGTTTGCGCTCCATGCAGACGGCTCCGTGGCCGCCCGCGCCCCCGGTTTTGTGGAGAAACTGGCCTATGCGCAGGTAAGAAAAGGGCACAGTGCTATCAATATAGAAGCAGATGTGGCTCCCGTGCCTTCGCCCGAGGCCGACCTGTGGGACGCCCTGGTGCTGAGCGTGCGCGACTACATCGGCAAGAACGGCTTTCCGGGAGCGGTGCTGGGCCTGTCGGGCGGTATCGACTCTGCGCTGGTGCTGGCGGTAGCGGTGGATGCGCTGGGCGCCGACAAGGTACGCGCCGTGATGATGCCTTCGCCCTACACGGCCGACATCAGCTGGATTGACGCGCGCGACATGGCCGAGCGCCTGGGCGTGCGCTACGACGAGATCTCGATCCGCCCGCAGTTCGAGGCGTTCAAGGCGGCCCTGGCCGGCGAGTTCGCGGGCCTGCCCGAGGACACGACCGAAGAGAACCTGCAGGCCCGCATCCGCGGTACGCTACTGATGGCGCTGTCCAACAAGTTCGGCTCCATCGTGCTCACTACCGGCAACAAAAGCGAGATGGCCACGGGCTACTGCACCCTGTACGGCGACATGGCAGGCGGCTTTGCCGTGATCAAGGATGTGGCCAAGACGCGTGTGTTCGACCTGGCCCGCTGGCGCAATGCGAACGACCCGTACGGCACGGGCGCCAACCCGATCCCCGAGCGCATCATCACGCGCCCCCCCAGCGCCGAGCTGCGCCCCGACCAGAAAGACCAGGACAGCCTGCCGCCCTATGAGGTGCTGGACGCGATCATCGCCCGCTACATGGAAAACGACGAGCCCATCGAGTCCATCATTGCCAGCGGCTTTGAGCGTGCCGATGTCGAGCGCGTCACGCGGCTCATCAAGCTCAATGAATACAAGCGCCGTCAGGCTCCGGTGGGCCTGCGCGTGACGGGCCGCAGTTTCGGCAAGGACTGGCGTTACCCTATCACCAGCAAATTCAGGGCGTGACGCCGCAGGCTGTCTGCCCGCCCCTTTTTCTTAAATCTCAGAGGAGACCCGCCATGAAAATGATCACCGCCGTCATCAAGCCATTCAAGCTCGAAGAGGTGCGCGAAGCGCTGGCCGAATGCGGCGTGACCGGCCTCACGGTCACCGAGGTCAAGGGCTTTGGCCGCCAGAAGGGCCACACCGAGCTGTACCGCGGTGCCGAGTACGTGGTGGACTTCCTCCCCAAGGTGAAGGTCGAAGTCGTCGTCAAGACCGAGGACGTGGACCGCTGTGTCGATGCCATCGTGAACGTGGCGCGCACGGGCAAGATTGGCGACGGCAAGATCTTCGTGACGTCTGTGGAGCGCGTGGTTCGTATCCGCACGGGTGATCTGGACGACGCAGCGGTCTGACCGTTCAGGGATGCGGCGCACACTGCGCCTCGCTAATACTTGCCTAACCCGTCTTGACGGTGCCACCCGCCGCTGATGCCCACGCGCGAGGCCGCTTCACACGGAAGCGCCGCGTGTGGCTCAGATCACGGAACGCAGCGAGACTGGCGTCCGATCAGGGCCCGCTGACTGCACAAGAGCGCGCAGAAGCGCATCGGGCGCTGTATCCACATTGAGCAGGCCCATCTGCCATTCGCCCATGAAGCCGCTGGTCACGCTGTGCTGCAGGAAACCGAGCAGCCTGTCGTAGTAGCCAGCGGTGTTGAGCAAGCCCAGCGGCTTGTCGTGGTAGCCCAGCTGGCGCCAGGTCCACACTTCAAACAGTTCCTCAAAAGTGCCAATGCCGCCGGGCAGTGCCATGAAAGCGTCGCTGCGCTCGGCCATCATGGCCTTGCGTTCGTGCATGGTCTGCACCACGTGCAACTCATCGCACTCCCGGTTGGCCAACTCCTTGTCGACCAGCGCCTGGGGTATCACGCCCACCACACGTCCGCCCGCCAGACGTGCCGCCTCGGCCACGGTGCCCATCAAGCCGCTGCGGCCACCGCCGTACACCAGCTGGCCCCCATGTTGACCAATCCATTGGCCCACCGCGCGGGCGGCCTCAGCAAAATCAGGGTTGCTGTCCCCAGGGCGGGAGCCGCAGTAAACACAGACGGAAAAAGCCGGTTCAGCCATTGAAAACCTTTTGATAGAGGGCAGCGCCCCAAATGGCGGCGCACAACAGCAGCGCCATCAGCACGGCGGCGCTGCCCATGTCTTTTGCGCGCTTGGAAAGCGCGTGCCACTCAGGGCCTACCCGGTCGATAGCCGATTCGATACCGGTGTTCAGCAACTCCACCACCATCACCAGCCAGACCGAACCGGCCAGCAGAGCCACCTCGACCCAGCTGTTGCCCAGCCAAAGCGAAGCCGGCAACAACACCGCTGCGGCCAGCGCCTCCTGGCGAAATGCCTTCTCGTGCCAGCCCGAGCGCAGCCCCGCCAGCGAATAGCCACCCGCGTGCCAGATGCGGGCGAAGCCCTTGCGTGCTTTTTGCGGGTTGGCGGGACTGGATGGCCCATGGAGGGGAGTGGGTGTCATGCGGGCATTTTCTTGCAAGAGACTGCAGTCAGGCCGACCGGCCTTGATCGCGGCTGGGCGAGTGGTGTCGGCCCCGAGACGCTACTTGCGCGGCGGAACGTAATGCACCAGCCGGGTGCCAGCCCAGGCGTCATGCCAGAACTGCTGGCGCGGATGAAAGCGGCTGAGAATCGCCCAGACAGCAACCCAGCCCAGCGTCAGCACCAGTACTTCTACGGCTGATACTCCAAATGCATAGGCCGCCAACGGGGGCAGAAACCACACCCAGCTCACGACATACCGCAGCAGCGCGCGGGCTTGGCTGACGGGCAAGCCCGCCGTGTCGACCACGCGGATGTGCCAG
Source organism: Acidovorax sp. BL-A-41-H1 (assembly GCF_051942715.1). Taxonomy (NCBI): domain Bacteria; kingdom Pseudomonadati; phylum Pseudomonadota; class Betaproteobacteria; order Burkholderiales; family Comamonadaceae; genus Acidovorax; species Acidovorax sp. BL-A-41-H1. Next base: position 153,880 of record NZ_JBPVJQ010000005.1, read on the forward strand.
GTTTTTTGAGCGAGGGTCTGGCCCTTGGCCCAGAACCAGGCGAAGTAGATGCCGAAGATGACGAACAGGAACGCCTGCAGCGCGTGGCGATTGTCCATGGCATTGCGCGTCTGGCTCAAGGTGCCGAACAGGTAGCCGGCGATGAAAACCACGCCAAACATCAGCATGCCCTCGTACAGCCAGCAGGCCATGCGTCGCCACAGACCCGGAGTGGGCGCATGGGCAAGGTGGGGCACGGCCGGTGAAGCGGCGGAATCGGCGGCAGGGGTGGGCGAAATCGGGGAAGGCATTCCGGTATGGGTCAGCAGCAACAGGACTACTGAGGATACAACCCGGAGTTGTCCGGCGTGACCACTGCGGGCGTTGCCGGTGGGGCGGCCACCGCCTCGGCAGCTTCGGGCATGGCCGGGAGGGGCGCGGGCACTGCCACTGGGGTTACCACAGGTGCTGTCTCGACGACCGTGGAAGCGGGCGCTGGCTGCGGTGCACCAGGTGTCTGCAGCGTGGCAGGCGACACAGGCGCCGCAACCCGTGGTGCGTTGTCGATCACGGGCGGGATCTTGGGCGCATTGGGCCGCTCCGGGTTGGCCTGCACGGCGGCAGGCACCTGGGCCAGCTTTTTGGCGGGCACCGGGCTGAGCGCAGTTGCTGCGCCCTTGGGCTTGGGCTGTGCTGCGGCCGCAAGCGCCGCTCGCTCCGCATCGGACAGCGCCTGGTACGCCTCCCACTGCGCGCGCTTGTCATCGAGTCCCAGGCGACTGGTGACGGCGTAGTTCAGGCGCGCCTGGTTGCGCTGCTGGGCACTCAGGTTTGCCCATTCGGTCATCCGCTCGTGGACTTTGGCCTGCTCTGCAGTGGGCAAGGCGGTGAAGTTGACGGCGAGCGCCAGCCAGCGTCGCTTTTGTGCTTCGCCGATCATTACCCAGCGCTCGGCCAGCGGGTAAAGCGCAAGTTGCTGTGCCGTGCTCAGCGATTCCCAGCTGGGCCCGGTCTCAGAGTCGGGTGCCGTGGTCAGGCGCGTCAATGGCGTGCTGCGGGCGTAGTTCGGGCTGGCCACTGCCGCCGCCGCCCCGGCAACGAGAGCCGTCCCGGGCGCCATGCGAAGGCGGTCCAGCGCCATCCAGCCACCGGCCGTCATCGCAGCCAGAAGCACCGATGCCAGCACAAAGGCTGGCACGGCGTGGGAGATGCCGGAAGACTTGATGTGCATGCGGTCCGGGGCCTGGCAATACGCCAGTGTCAGCGCCCCTGCGCCGCGGACGTTTTCAGGAACTGCACAAAACCGGGATCTGCGTAAGCAGATGGTGGCAGGTCGTCGGTCAACAGCGCGGCATCCACTTCTGCCACGTCGTTCGTGTTTTTCTCATCCTGGGCAATGTTGATCATCACCAGCCCCGCCACCAGCGCCAACAAGGGGATCGACGAGAGCAGGGCGCTCAGCCAGCCGCCGCCTTCACCACCGCGGCCCAGCGTGGCGGTACCGCCCGTGCCCACGATGGCTGGAGCCGTACGCAGGACAGGGGCGACCACCTTGCGCTTGGCAACGGCCTGCATCCGGGCAGCACGCAGGCGCTCGGAGATGTCGTAGGGGAGTTCGTCTGAGCCCGCTGACAGGCGCACGGCCACCCTGCGCGCAAAGCGCTCTGCGGCGGCTTGAGCCTCAATAGAAGGTGTCTGTACGGTGTTCATGGCTCGATTCCTTTGGCTTTCAGTGCCTTGCCCAGGGTTTGAATGGCGCGAAAACAGTGGGTTTTGACGCTGCCCTCGGAGCAGCCCATGGCGGCCGCTGTTTCTGCTACATCCATTTCTTCCCAATAACGCATGAGGAAGGCTTCCCGTTGACGTGGCGGAAGTTCCGCGATTTCAGCTTCTATCCCCCGAAAGATCTGCGCCCGCCGCGTGATGTCTTCCGCGCTTTCGGCACGATCCCCATCATCCGGGCCCGAGTACGCTTCCAGCAGATCAAAATCCGTGCCATCTTCGCCGGGCCCTTCAAAGTCGCTCATGCTCGAAAACAGTGCATTGCGTGTTTTCTGGCGGCGAAACCAGTCCAGTGTGCAATTGGACAGTATTCGCTGATAAAGCATGGGGAGTTCCCCGGCGGGTTTGTCTCCGTAATGCTCGGCCAGCTTCAGCATGCTGTCCTGAACGATGTCCAGTGCCGCTTCCTCATTGCGCACATGGTAGAGCGAGCGCTTGAAAGCGCGCTTTTCTACACTTTTGAGGAAATCGGAGAGTTCTTGTTCAGTGGCCAAGACGGGTCAGCCCCGAGGGGCGGTGCGTTGGAGTCCGCGGAAGCTGTGGCGGGCTCGGCACGTTGCAGCCCTCCATTATTGCACTGCAACGTGTTTTTTTCGGGGGTCGCTGCGTTTACACGTGTTGCAGTGCGATAATCGCCTCTGCAATTCAAAAGGCAAACGGGTCCTGGTCCGGCGCGGCAATCATCCCGCCCATGTCCTTGGCCTCAAGTCCCAAGCTGGCTTCACAAGAGCGCGTGCGAGGGGCACCCAAGGTTTTTCGTCAGAGAAATTCACAAAGGTTGATCATCATGGAAATCTCCAAGGCTGAACTCAGTTCGGCTGCCGCTGCTTCGCAGGGCAACACCTCCCCCGCTTCCCCCTCGCAGGACCTCATGGGTTCCGAGATCCTCGTCAAGGCGCTTCAGGCCGAGAACGTCGAATTCATCTGGGGCTACCCCGGCGGTGCGGTTCTGTACATCTACGACGCCCTGTACAAGCAAGACACCATCCAGCATGTGCTGGTGCGCCATGAGCAGGCTGCCGTACACGCCGCTGACGGCTATGCCCGTGCCACAGGTGAAGTGGGCGTGGCGCTGGTCACGTCCGGCCCTGGGCTTACCAATGCGGTGACCGGTATCGCCACGGCGTACATGGACAGCATCCCCATGGTGATCATCTCCGGTCAGGTGCCCACGCCTGCCATCGGGCTCGATGCCTTCCAGGAATGTGACACCGTCGGCATCACACGCCCTATCGTCAAGCACAACTTCCTGGTCAAGGATCCGCGCGATCTGGCGATGACGATGAAGAAGGCATTTCACATCGCCCGCACCGGCCGCCCCGGCCCTGTGGTGGTCGATGTGCCCAAGGACGTGTCCTTCAAGAAGGTTCCTTACACCGGTTATCCGCAGTCGGTGGAAATGCGCTCGTACAACCCCGTGCGCAAGGGCCATGGTGGCCAGATTCGCAAGGCGCTTCAGCTGTTGCTGACCGCCAAGCGTCCCTACATCTACACCGGCGGCGGCGTGCTGCTGGGCAATGCGACCGACGAGCTGCGCACGCTGGTGGACATGCTGGGCTACCCGGTCACGAACACACTGATGGGGCTGGGCGCCTACCCGGCTTCGGACCGCAAGTTTCTGGGCATGCTGGGCATGCACGGCACGATTGAGGCCAACAACGCCATGCAGAACTGCGATGTTCTGCTGGCCGTCGGCGCGCGCTTTGATGACCGCGTGATCGGCAATCCCAAGCACTTCGCGCAGAACGACCGCAAGATCATCCATATCGACATCGATCCTTCAAGCATTTCCAAGCGCGTGAAGGTGGACGTGCCGATCGTTGGCGACGTCAAGGACGTGCTGACCGAGCTGATCTCCATGATCCGCGAGAGCAGCACCCGGCCCGATGGCGGCGCACTGGCCGCCTGGTGGGACACCATCGAGGGCTGGCGCAAGCGTGACTGTCTCAAGTACAGCATGGGCAGCGGCGATGTCATCAAGCCCCAGTATGTGGTCGAAACGCTGTGGAACATGACCAAGGATGCGGATACGTACATCACATCCGACGTGGGCCAGCACCAGATGTGGGCAGCGCAGTACTACCGTTTTGACGAGCCACGCCGCTGGATCAACTCGGGTGGTTTGGGCACCATGGGCGTGGGCATTCCCTACGCCATGGGTATCAAGCTGGCCAAGCCGGAATCCGAAGTGTTCTGCATCACGGGCGAAGGCTCGGTGCAGATGAACATCCAGGAGCTGTCCACCTGCCTGCAGTACAACACGCCGATCAAGATCTGCTCGTTGAACAACCGCTATCTGGGCATGGTGCGCCAGTGGCAGGAGATCGAATACTCCGGCCGCTACAGTCACAGCTACATGGACGCGTTGCCCAATTTCGTGAAGCTCGCCGAGGCCTATGGCCACGTGGGCATGCTGATCGAGCACCCCCGGGATGTGGAACCTGCGCTCCGCGAAGCACGCAAGCTCAAGGACCGCACTGTGTTCCTGGACTTCCGTACTGACCCCACCGAGAACGTGTTCCCGATGGTGCAGGCCGGCAAGGGCATTACCGAAATGCTGCTGGGGTCGGAAGACCTTTAACAAGCCAAATCGGCCTTAAGCGCTTGTTCATCAAGCGCTACCAGCTATCGAATCGATAGCATTCACTTTTTTGACGAATCTATTGCCTGCCAAGCCCGTGCATTACCGTGCACGGGGGAGGGCAGCGAAAAGAGGAATCTGCACCTATGAAACACATCATTGCTGTCCTGCTGGAAAACGAGCCCGGTGCTCTTTCCCGCGTTGTGGGCCTGTTCTCGGCCCGTGGCTACAACATCGAATCGCTCACCGTGGCGCCTACCGAGGATGCATCGCTTTCGCGCATGACCATCCAGACGACGGGGTCTGACGACGTGATCGAGCAGATCACCAAGCACCTGAACCGTCTCATTGAGGTGGTGAAGGTGGTCGACCTGACCGAAGGCGCCTATACCGAGCGCGAGCTCATGATGGTGAAGGTGCGCGCCGTGGGCAAGGAGCGCGAAGAGATGAAACGCATGGCCGACATCTTCCGCGGCCGCATCATCGACGTGACCGAAAAGAGCTACACGATCGAGTTGACCGGTGACCAGTCCAAGAACGACGCGTTCCTGCAGGCCATTGACCGCACCGCCATCCTCGAAACCGTCCGCACGGGGGCCAGCGGCATCGGCCGCGGCGAGCGCATCCTGCGCGTGTAAGACAATTCCGACTTTTCCATCCCACCCAACAACGTATTTCAACCGGAGCAACCCATGAAAGTTTTCTACGATAAAGACACCGACCTGAGCCTGATCAAGGGCAAGACTGTGGCCATCATTGGCTACGGCAGCCAAGGCCACGCCCACGCACAAAACCTGAATGACAGCGGCGTGAAGGTGGTGGTCGGCCTGCGCAAGGGCGGTGCCTCGTGGGACAAGGTTGGCAAGGCTGGCCTGACGGTGATGGAAGTGAACGATGCGGTCAAGGCGGCCGACGTGGTCATGATCCTGTTGCCCGATGAAGACATCGCAGCGGTGTACAAGAACAACGTCGAACCCAATATCAAGCAAGGTGCTTCGCTGGCCTTCGCGCACGGCTTCAACGTGCACTACAACCAGGTCGTGCCCCGCGCTGACCTGGATGTGTGGATGGTCGCTCCCAAGGCCCCTGGCCACACGGTGCGCAACACGTACACCCAGGGCGGCGGCGTGCCTCACCTGGTCGCCGTGCACCAGGACAAGTCTGGCAAGGCCCGTGACCTGGCCCTGAGCTACGCTGCAGCCAACGGCGGCGGCAAGGCCGGCATCATCGAGACCAACTTCAAGGAAGAAACCGAGACCGACCTGTTCGGTGAACAGGCCGTGTTGTGCGGTGGCGCTGTCGAGCTGATCAAGATGGGCTATGAAACCCTGGTCGAAGCCGGCTACGCGCCTGAAATGGCGTACTTCGAGTGCCTGCACGAACTCAAGCTGATCGTGGATCTGATCTACGAAGGCGGCATCGCCAACATGAACTACTCGATCTCGAACAACGCCGAATACGGCGAGTACGTGACCGGCCCTGAAGTGATCAACGAAGAGTCGCGCAAGGCCATGCGCAATGCGCTCAAGCGCATCCAGAATGGCGACTACGCCAAGATGTTCATCCAGGAAGGCCGCCTGAACTACCCCAGCATGACGGCCCGCCGCCGCAACACGGCCGACCACAGCATCGAAGTGGTGGGTGCCCAGCTGCGCGCCATGATGCCCTGGATTGCCAAGAACAAGCTGGTCGACCAGACCCGCAACTGATGCCGGGCCCTTGCGGCCTGACCCACGCAAAGGCCACTTCGGTGGCCTTTTTTTCGTCCCATCGGCAACGGTGCAAGTTGTTTCAAGGCGCTACACTGCGGCCTTCGTCTTGAGAGCGCGCCGCCACGCCCGTGGTTCGTCGTTGCGATCCAATTACTACAAAATTGATAGCTGCTTGTGCAAGCGTAACAAGCGCTGGAGGTCTCTTTGATGCATGATGGCAACGATTCCCCTGACTCTGCCGTTCTGGTAGAGCGCAAGCGACGCAAGGGGATCTACATCCTGCCCAACCTGTTCACCCTGGCTGCGCTGTTTGGCGGCTTCTACTCGGTGGTGATGGCGATGAACAGCCGGTTTGATCTGGCTGCTGTCGGCGTGTTCTGCGCGATGGTGCTAGACAGCCTCGATGGACGCGTGGCCCGCATGACCAACACCCAGAGCGCGTTTGGCGAGCAAATGGACTCACTGTCGGACATGGTGTCTTTTGGTGCAGCCCCTGCGCTCATTGCTTATGAGTGGGCCCTTCAGGGCTTGGGACGCTGGGGCTGGATCGCGGCTTTTGTCTACTGCGCCTGCGCTGCATTGCGTCTGGCGCGCTTCAACGTGAACACCAGCGTGGTCGACAAGCGTTACTTTCAGGGGTTGCCTTCCCCGGCCGCCGCTGCATTGGTGGCGGGCTTCATCTGGCTGATGACCGAACTGGGCGTGAACCGTGGAGACGACGGATGGCTGACCTGGTCGCAGACCACCTGGGTGATGTTCGCGTTCACGCTGTACGCGGGGCTCACGATGGTGACGAACGTGCCCTTCTACAGCTTCAAGGACGTGCAGATGCGCAAGAGCGTACCGTTTGCAGCCATCGTGCTGATCGCTTTGGGCATTGCGGTCATCAACATCCATCCGCCCATCGTGCTGTTTGGCGTCTTTGTGGCGTACGGGCTCAGCGGGTACGGCGTATACGCGTGGCGCAGGGCCAAGGGCCAGCACAGCAGCGTGATCAGCACGTCGACCGAAGAACCTGATGAGCGTGGCCTTCACAAGTGATGCCGCCTCGATCACGTGATGTGTGCTACATTGCAAGACATGAATTTGTTCGCAATTGCCCTACTGCTACCTCCCCACGGGCGGAGACGGTAGGCGCACGCGCACACTTTTTCCACAAAGGCCCGTATGCACCCGCAACGGGCCTTTTGTTTTGGGCGCCAGTTTTTAGCGTTGCGGGTTGAACCCACCACCCATACCAGGAGAGACGACATGGCTGACAAGCTGATCATTTTTGACACGACATTGCGTGACGGCGAGCAATCCCCCGGCGCATCGATGACCAAGGACGAGAAACTGCGCATTGCGCGGCAGCTTGAGCGCCTGAAGGTGGACGTGATCGAAGCCGGCTTTGCAGCCAGCTCCAATGGAGATTTCGACGCCGTACAGGCCATTGCCAACGCCATCAAGGACTCCACGATCTGCTCGCTCTCGCGCGCCAACGACCGTGACATCTCCCGGGCTGCCGAAGCGCTCAAGGGTGCCAACAGCGCCCGTATCCATACGTTCATCGCGACCAGCGCGCTCCACATGGAGAAGAAGCTGCGCATGACGCCCGACCAAGTGCTCGAGCAGGCCAAGCAATCCGTGCGGTTTGCCCGCAACCTTGTGGCCGATATCGAGTTCAGCCCTGAAGACGGGTACCGCAGCGACCCGGACTTCCTGTGCCGCGTGCTGGAGGCTGTGATCAACGAAGGCGCAACTACGATCAATGTGCCCGACACCGTGGGGTACGCCATTCCCGAGCTGTATGGCAATTTCATCAAGACGCTGCGTGAGCGCATTCCCAATAGCGACAAGGCCATCTGGTCGGTGCACTGCCACAACGACCTGGGTATGGCTGTTGCCAATTCGCTGGCCGGCGTGAAGATTGGTGGCGCACGCCAGGTGGAGTGCACGATCAACGGCCTGGGCGAGCGCGCGGGCAACTGTTCGCTGGAAGAGGTCGTGATGGCGGTCAAGACGCGCCGTGACTACTTCAACCTGGACCTCGGCATCGACACGCAACACATCGTCGCGGCCAGCCGGATGGTGAGCCAGACCACTGGTTTCGTGGTGCAGCCCAACAAGGCGGTTGTGGGCGCCAACGCATTCGCCCACGCCAGCGGTATCCACCAGGACGGCGTGCTCAAGGCCCGCGATACCTATGAAATCATGCGTGCGGAAGATGTGGGTTGGAGCGCCAACAAGATCGTTCTGGGCAAACTCAGTGGTCGCAATGCTTTCAAGCAGCGCCTGCAGGAACTGGGTGTGAGCCTGGATAGCGAAACTGATGTCAACACGGCCTTCACCCGCTTCAAGGAACTGGCAGACCGCAAGAGCGAGATCTTCGACGAAGACATCCTTGCATTGGTGAGCGATGAAAGCGTGACCAGCGAGAAGGAGCAGTACGGTTTTGTATCGCTGTTCCAGCAAAGCGAGACGGGCGAGCAGCCACGGGCGCGCATTGTGTTCACGGTGGACGGCCAGGAGGTGCGCAGTGAGTCGGACGGAAACGGCCCCGTGGACGCGTCGCTCAAGGCGATCGAGTCGCATGTCAAGAGCGGGGCAGAGATGGTGCTGTATTCGGTGAATGCCATCAGCGGCTCCACCGAGAGCCAGGGCGAGGTCACGGTGCGGTTGCAAAACAGTGGCCGCGTGGTCAATGGCGTAGGCGCCGATCCGGACATCGTGGTGGCATCTGCCAAGGCGTACCTGAGCGCGCTGAACAAGTTACAAAGTAAAGCTGATCGTGTGGCTGCGCAGGGCTGATTGATCTTCCTATAATTCAGCCGCTTTCTTGAAAAGTCGCGCAAGGTGTTGATCTTGCGCGACTTTTTCTGATTCTGTACACTGGTCCACATTCTTTACCATTTGGAGCACTTTGATGCACCATGGCCGCAGCTCCGCAGTGACCTCTTTTTCTCGCTTTCTGGGTTTTGCCGCGCTTGCCGCGGCGCTGGTCTCCCCGGCGGCTTTTGCTACACCCGCCAAGGATTCCTCTGCCAAGAAGCAACCGCGCGCCGCGGTCAGCAAGGCAGCTCCTACCCGCGCGGCGGCCCAGGCCAAGTCGGTGCGTGTGTCGGCCAAATCGTCCAAAGCGGCCACGCGTGTGGCCTATACACCCGCACGGCCTTCCTTTGGTCAGGTGGCGGGCTTGCATGAGGTCAGTGACCCGCTCGACCTCAAGTCCAGCGTGGCGTATGTGATTGATCAGGACACGCATGAGGTTCTACTGAGCAAGAACGACCAGGCGGTACTGCCCATTGCGTCGCTCACCAAGCTGATGACCGGGATGATCATTTCGCAGGCCCAGTTGCCGATGGATGAGCCGATCACCATCACCCAGGAAGACGTAGACACGGAGAAGGGCAGCAGCTCCCGGCTGGCGGTGGGCTCCACACTCACCCGCGGCGAAATGCTGCACCTAGCGCTCATGTCCAGCGAAAACCGTGCGGCCCATGCACTTGGACGCACGTTCCCTGGTGGCATGGGTGTATTTGTGGCTCAGATGAATGTCAAGGCCATGCTGCTGGGCATGACGGACACCAAGTATGTCGAGCCCACCGGCCTTTCCAGCCGCAACCAGTCCAGCGCGCGCGATCTGGCCACGCTGGTAAATGTGGCACATGGCGATCCGTTGCTCCGCGAGCTGTCCACTTCACCTGGCTATGAAGTGGCGTTGGGCCGCCGTACGCTGCAGTACAACAATACCAACGGTCTGGTGAAGAACCCGACCTGGGACATCGGCCTGCAAAAGACCGGCTATATCTCGGAAGCAGGCCGGTGCCTGGTCATGCAGACCAAGGTAGCGGGCCGCAAGCTGATCATGGTGTTTCTTGACTCGGCCGGCAAGTTCAGTCGCTTGGGCGATGCCGAACGCGTGCGTCGCTGGGTGGAAACCATGCCGGCGCCTCTGGCGGCCCCAATGCAGGCCCGGGCAGGCGGTAACGGCTGATCAACGCGACACACTGCCTTGGTGCGGTCTGGCCGGATTAGTTTTGGTGGAACCCCCGTCGGCTGAGTCGACGCCTGTCGCCGCGCGTCGGCTGGGGCGGACCGGTCGGCCCGCATTCAGTGTGGAACCGGCCCGCACCGGCTACAGTCTCAGCCTGCGAGCGTGCCTTGCGAGCCGTTCCCGGCGCTGCCCAGCAGGGCGTCGCGCGGCATCCCCGAAGACAGGTTATGGCCGAGCGCCAGCGAAATCTCGTTGGCCGTGGCTTGCAGCTTGGGCAGCCAGCCCTCGTCCAGCCGATCTGCTGGCGCAGAAATCGACAGCCCTGCCACCAGCTTGCCCTGGTCGTCGTATACGCCCGCTGCCATGCAGCGCACACCGAGTTCCAGTTCTTCATTGTCACGCGCAATCCCGTACTGTCGCGCGCGGGCCAGTTCGCGCTCCAGCAGCGGCAGCTGGGTAATGCTGTTGCGGGTGTGGCCTGCAAGCCCTGTGCGTGTGGCGTAGGCGCGGATGCGCTGCGGGTCGTCCAGTGCCAGAAACAGTTTGCCGGTGGAGGTGAGGTGCAGCGGCGCGCGCCCTCCGATGGCGCGTACCACCTGCATGCCGGAGCGCTCGCTGTAGGCACGCTCGACATACACGATTTCGTCGCCCTGGCGCATGCTCAGGTTCACCGGCTGCTGAATGAGCTTGTGAAGATTGCGCATTGGCGTGAGCGCTGCATCGCGCACGCTCAGGCGGGCCTTGACCAGATTGCCCAGCTCCAGCAGGCGCATGCCGAGGCGGTAGCTTCCAGACTCCGGCCGGTCCACAAAGCGGCCAATCGTCAGGTCGTTCAGGATGCGGTGTGTGGTGGACGGGTGCAGGCCCGTCTTTTCGCTGATTTCCTTCAGCGAGATCGCGTCCTCGCGCGAAGCAAGCACGTCGATCAAAGTGAACATGCGTTCCAGCACCTGCACGCTTGGCTTGGCTGGAATGCCGGGATCTGTTTTTTTCATGGGCGGCCAAGAGACATAGCCGCTGCATCTTACCTTGTGAAATGCGTTTCCGCAGTCACGCAGGCGGGGCGTCGCCTTGTGGTCGTGTGGTACTGCGCTGCCATTCGCCACCCGTGCGGATTTCGTGCGGAACGAATCGGGCCTTGTAGTTCATCTTGGGGCTCGCTTCGATCCAGTAGCCCAGGTACACATAGGGCAGCCCCAGCGATTGGGCCTGTGCGATTTGCCACATCACGTTGTACGTGCCGTAACTGCGCTTGGGCTCCGGCTCGTAGAAGGTGTACACCGCCGACAGCCCGTCATCCAGCACGTCCAGAATGGACACCATCTTCAGCACGCCGGGTTCGCCATCGACCGAATCGGGCTCACGAAACTCGACCAGCCGCGAATTGACCCGGCTTTGAAGCAGAAACTGCGTGTACTGGTCAATGCTGTCCTGATCCATGCCCCCCCCGGCGTGGCGTCCGTTTTGGTAACGCAGGTAGAGCTGGTAGTGCTCGGGCATGAAGCAAAGTCGCAGCACGCGGGCCTGCAAGTTGCTGTGCTGGGCCAACGCACGTTTCTGGCTGCGGTCAGGGGTGAATTCACCCACCCGCACCCGCAAGGGCGTGCATGCGTCGCAGCCGTCGCAGTACGGGCGGTAGGTGAACATGCCGCTGCGCCGGAACCCCTTGGCGACCAGGTCTGAATAAACGTCGCTTTGAATGAGGTGGCTGGGGGTGGCGACCTGCGAGCGCGCCATGCGATTCGGCAGATAGCTGCACGGGTAGGGCGCTGTGGCGTAGAACTGCAGAGTCTGCAGCGGAAGGTCGTTGAGTTGCGTCATGCCGTGGTCACGGTAGCGGGCAGCAGTTCGTTCCAGTATATGGGCTCGAATTGCCACTGCATGGGCGGGCGACGGGATGCCCTTGCAGTGTGCGCGAGGAATTCTGTACGGCTGATTTCCCGCGCGCCGAGCGAGGCAAGGTGTTGCGTATTCTGCTGGCAGTCCACCAGGTCGGCCCCTTCGCGCCGGCACAGACAGACAAGCGCCGCCAGCGCGATCTTGGACGCATCGGTCGCATGCGCAAACATCGATTCGCCAAAGACTGCGTGCCCCAGAGCCACACAGTACAACCCGCCCACCAGTTCGCCGTCTACCCACGTCTCTACGCTGTGCGCATACCCGGCGGTATGCAATGCGGTGTACGCCGCCACCATGTCCGGCACGATCCAGGTGCCGTTTTGCCCTTCGCGCGGCTTGCCTGCGCACGCCGCGATCACCTCTCGAAACGCGTGATCCACCCGGATCTCGCAGCGCGGGCTATGGCGAAATGCCTTCAGCTTTTGCTTGAGCGAGCGGTGCAGGCGGAACTCGGCCACAGGCAGCACCATGCGCGGGTCGGGCGCCCACCACCAAATGGGCTGGCCTGTGCTGTACCAGGGGAACGTGCCTTGTGAATACGCCGCACGGAGGTTGTCCACGCTGAGCGAGCCGCCCGCGGCCAGCAGCCCGGGTGCTGGCGTGGTGTCGTCCCAGGCTTGGTCGGGCGCGGGCAGTGCGTCGTCTGGTTCCAGCCAGGGGAGAGGTGCAGACATGATGTGGTGAATCCTGCGGCTGGCATTCTTGCGTTGATCGCCGGATTGTCATGCAGACAACCGAGTGCAGCAGCGCGGCCTGGCAACAAAAAAGCCCTGCATTGAAAAACAATGCAGGGCTTCTTGTTGGCTCCTCGACCTGGGCTCGAACCAGGGACCTACGGATTAACAGTCCGGCGCTCTACCGACTGAGCTATCGAGGAATGATCGGTATCTGTGGCTAACTAAAAGGCCCCGCGTACACATGCAGGGCCTGCAAATTCTTGGCTCCTCGACCTGGGCTCGAACCAGGGACCTACGGATTAACAGTCCGGCGCTCTACCGACTGAGCTATCGAGGAACAAGACTTAGATTATATACACAAAAGTGGAGCGAAATCGAGCTGGATTGGGTGGCGCACCGCGGGCACGGTCACCGACACGGTCCGCCGAACAGGCCCGGCCCGGGGCGCCGGCACGCACGTCTTGCTTGAGCTGATTTTCCCAAGCCGCCCCTATGCGATTCCTCAGCGCGGCTCGGGCCTGCGCCACAGCCACGCCAGCACGCACGCCATGCAGCCGATGGCGATGACCCACACCCAGGTGCGTGACGCCGTGGCCCACAGGATCACGCTGCTCAGCGCCATCACCAGCGTGGCGCTCCATTTGGCGCGGCGGCTCACGGTGCCGCCCTGCGTCCAGTTGCGCAGCGGTGGCCCGAGCAGGCGGTGGTTCCAGAGCCAGCGGTACAGCCGGGGCGAGCTTCGGGCTGCCGCCCAGGCGGCCATCAACACGAAGACGGTGGTCGGCATGCCGGGCACGATCACGCCCACCACCGCCAGGCCGAGGCAGAGCACCGCGAACGCATGCAGCACCCAGCGCAACACCCTGGGCAGCGGGCGCGGCGCGGGCGCGCTGCCGGAAGGGTGGGAGGGCTCGTCGTGCTTCACCATGAAGGCTCCTATTGTGGCTGCGTTGCAGCCGTCGGCCGCCCACCGGGCAGTGCCTGCATCCATGTGCATATGCCGTGTGGGGCGCGATACGTCTTACGGCGCTATCCTCTGGCCCGACGCTGCGCTTTGTGCCGCGAAGAAAAGAACCCACCATGACCATCCACACCATCCTCAAGATGGGCGACCCGCGCCTGCTGCGCGTTGCCCAGCCCGTTCAGGAGTTCGGCACCGAAGCATTGCGCGCTCTGGTGCAGGACATGTTCGACACCATGCGCGCCGTCAATGGCGCAGGGCTGGCGGCACCACAGATCGGGGTCGACCTGCAGCTGGTGATCTTCGGATCGGAGTCACGCAACCCGCGGTATCCCGACCGGCCGCTGGTACCGCCGACGGTGCTGCTCAATCCGGTGATCACACCGATCGGCGCGCAGGAAGAGGAGGACTGGGAGGGCTGCCTTTCCGTGCCCGGGTTGCGGGGCAAGGTGCCGCGCTGGGCGCGCATCCGCTACACCGGCTTTGATGTGGATGGCGTTCCCATCGACCGCACGGTAGACGGCTTTCATGCGCGGGTGGTGCAGCATGAATGCGACCACCTCATCGGCAAGCTGTACCCGATGCGGGTACGTGACTTCACGCAGTTCGGTTTTACCGAGGTTCTGTTCCCGGAAATTGATGCAACGGAAGACGATTGAGCTGCTTCGATGGTGCATTGCATCGCCTGGACTGGGGTTGACCTGCGCGTGCGCGAACACCAAACCAGGGATCACGAGCCATGCGAACCCTAGGGAGGGCACAAGATGCCCGCGGAGCCGTCAGAGGTGAAAATTCAAGCGAAAAAAGCCTGTAGCGCTTGATTTAATTGCCTCTATTGCTATATCGTTTATAGCAATCATGGCTTTTGGGGTGCGGGCGTCCCTCCAGCCACTCGCGTGCGGCCCATCAATTGCTCAGCGCACTCAGCAGTTCCGTCTCGATCTGGATCTGGCGCGCGTTGTTCTGAAGCTCGGGGCCCTGGATCAGGAAGGTGTCTTCCACGCGCTCGCCCAGCGTACTGACCTTGGCCAGCTGCACGCTCAGCTGGTGCTGCGCCAGGATGCGGGCCACCAGGTAAAGCAAACCAGCGCGGTCGCTGGCGGAGATGCCCAGCAGCCAGCGCTGCGCCTTCTCATCAGGCCGCAGCGTCACGCGGGGCGCGACCGGAAAGCTCTTCACGCGCCGCGAAACGCGCCGGCGCGCCGGCTCGGGCAGCGCGCCACCCTCGGCGATGGCGCGCACCAGGTCGCTCTCGACCATGTGCGTCAGTTCGCGGTAATGGCCAGGCTGCTCCGATGCCGATGAAGCCACCACCTGGAAGGTATCGAGCGCGTAACCATTGTTGGCGGTGTGCACGCGTGCATCCAGAATGCTGAAGCCCGCGCGGTCGAAATAGCCGCAGATGCGCGCAAACAGGTCGGCCTGGTCGGCGGCGTACACCATCACCTGCAA
The DNA here is from genome assembly GCF_051942715.1 of Acidovorax sp. BL-A-41-H1. Classification (NCBI taxonomy): domain Bacteria; kingdom Pseudomonadati; phylum Pseudomonadota; class Betaproteobacteria; order Burkholderiales; family Comamonadaceae; genus Acidovorax; species Acidovorax sp. BL-A-41-H1. The sequence goes on from NZ_JBPVJQ010000005.1 coordinate 168,899, forward strand.
CCCATCGCCCGCCAGCGACTGACGTGCGCGCACCACCGGTTTCAGCGTGCCCACATGGCGCGAGAGATGACGCGTGTGCCAGGCGATGTCGGCCGCCTCGTGGCGCATGAAATAGCTCACATCCAGCGTGGCCCAAAGCGCCTTGTGGGCGTCGAAGGGCAGGGCGCTCAGGGCCAGCAGCACCAGCGCCTCGCGCTTGCGGCTTTCGATCTCGGCGGCGGCATCGGGGGCGCGGCCGCCCAGGGTGCGCAGGGTGGCGCGGTACAGGTCTTCCAGCAGTTTGCCCTTCCAGGCGTTCCACACCTTGGGGCTGGTGCCGCGGATGTCTGCCACGGTGAGCAAATACAGCGCGGTGAGGTAGCGCTCGTTGCCCACGCGGGCCGCAAACGCGGCAATCACGTCGGGGTCGCTCAGGTCTTCCTTCTGGGCAATGCGGCTCATCGTCAGGTGTTCGGTCACCATGAACTCGATGAGTTTGGCGTCCTCGCGGTCCACGCCGTGCTGGCGACAGAACTGGCGCACTTCCACGGCGCCGATCTGCGAGTGGTCGCCGCCACGGCCCTTGCCGATGTCATGGAACAGCGCTGCGATGTACAGGATCCACGGCTTGTCCCAGCCGCCCGCCAGCTGCGAGCAAAACGGGTATTCGTGGGCATGTTCGGCCATGAAGAAGCGGCGCACATTGCGCAGCACCATCAGGATGTGCTGGTCGACCGTGTACACATGGAACAGGTCATGCTGCATCTGTCCGACGATGCGGCGAAACGGCCACAGGTAGCGGCCCAGCACCGAGGTCTGGTTCATCAGCCGCATGGCGTGCGTGATGCCCGCGGGCTGCTGCAGGATGCGCATGAACGCGGCGCGGTTGACGGGGTCGCGGCGGAATTTGGCGTCCATCACGCCGCGGGCGTTGTACAGCGCGCGCAGCGTGCGGGCCGACAGGTCCTTGAGGCCTACCGTGGTCTGGTAGAGCAAAAAGGTTTCCAGGATGGCGTGCGGGTCGCGCACATACAGGTCGTCGCTGGCCACCTCGATGAGCCCGGCCTTCTCGAAGAAGCGTTCGTTGATGGGCCGCGGCTCGTGGGTGGAGGGGTTCAGGTGCTCCTCGATATTGAGCAGCAGGATCTGGCTGAGCTGCGAGACCGCCTTGGCCGCCCAGTAGTAGCGGCGCATCAGGCTTTCGCTGGCGCGCATGGGCAGACGCACGCCGTCGGGCGACAGCGAGCGGTAGCCGAACGACTCGGCCACGGCCGTCTGCAGGTCGAACACCAGTCGGTCTTCGTGCCGGCCTGCCGCAGCGTGCAGACGCGCACGGATCAGGCACAGCAGGGCTTCGTTGCGCTCGATCTGGCGCACCTCGAACGCCGTGGCCATTCCGTTGGCTGCCAGTTCACGCCAGTTGCTGCCCAGGCCTGCGGCGCGCGCGACCCACAGAATCATCTGCAGGTCGCGCAAGCCGCCGGGCGATTCCTTGCAGTTGGGCTCCAGTGAATACGGCGTGTTTTCGTACTTGTTGTGGCGCTGGCGCATTTCCAGCGTCTTGGCGACCAGAAATGCATGCGGGTCGAGCTGGGCGCGGTAGCGCTCCTGGAACTGCGCAAACAGCGCTGCATCGCCGCAGACCAGACGCGCTTCGAGCATCGAGGTCTGTACCGTCACGTCGCCCGCGGCTTCGGCCATGCACTCGGCCACCGTGCGCACGCTGGAGCCGATCTCCAGGCCCGCGTCCCAGCAGCTGCCGATGAACTTTTCAAGCTGCGCGCGCAGCACGCTGCAATCGTCGGCAGACCGCGTATCCGGCATCAGCAGCAGCACGTCGACGTCGGAATACGGAAAAAGCTGATCGCGCCCAAAGCCGCCCACTGCCACCAGCGCGAGGTCGGCCGGAAGCTCTGCCCTGCGCCACAGCGTACACAGCAATCCGCCTGCCAGACTGGAGAGCCGACGCAGCGCCGTGCGGATGCCGCGTGCCGATGCTCCGGTGGCCTGCATGTCGGCCAGCAGGGCTGCCTTGTCGCGGCGGTAGGCGTCACGCAGCGCGTGGAGGTCGGTCATGGTCATGGGCGCTCGGTGGCATCAAAAGGGCGGAAGGGCCATCACACAGGCCCGGCCGAATGCAGCAAGAGTGGTGCCAACCACGGTGCGGGCTGGAATGGCGCAGTGCATGCATGGGCCTGTGTGCCTGCCTGCGCCGCGCCGGTCAGGTGGCGGTGGCGGTCACGAAGGCCGGCAGTGCGGGTGAGCCTGCCGACAGCGTCATCACCTCGTAACCGGTCGGCGTGACCAGCACCGTGTGCTCCCACTGGGCTGACAGGCTGTGGTCCTTGGTCACGATGGTCCAGCCGTCGTTGCCAAATTCCTTCACCTCGCGGCGGCCAGCGTTGATCATGGGCTCGATGGTGAAGACCATGCCGGGCACGAGCTCTTCGAGCGTGCCAGGGCGGCCGTAGTGCAGCACCTGTGGCTCTTCGTGGAACTTTTGGCCAATGCCGTGGCCGCAGAACTCGCGCACGATGGAAAAACCGTGGCCTTCGGCAAACTTCTGGATCGCGTGGCCGATGTCACCCAGGCGGGCGCCGGGCTTGACCTGCACGATGCCGTGCCACATGGCCTCAAACGTGATGGCCGACAGGCGCTTGGCAGCAATCGAGCATTCGCCGATGAGGTACATGCGGCTGTTGTCGCCGTACCAGCCGTCCTTGGTGATCACCGTCACGTCCACGTTCACGATGTCGCCTTTTTTCAGGGGCTTGTCGTTGGGAATGCCGTGGCAGACCACGTGGTTGACCGATGTGCACAGCGATGCCGGGTAGGGCGGGTAGCCAGGCGGCTGGTAGCCCACCGTGGCGGAGATGGTGCCCTGCTGGGCCATGCACTCGGCGCCCAGGCGGTCGATTTCCTTGGTGGTGATGCCAGGCTTGATGTGCGGTGCGATGTAGTCCAGCACTTCCGAGGCAAGGCGGCAGGCCAGGCGCATGCCCTCGATGTCCTCGGCGGTTTTGATGGTGATGCTCATGGCGGCAATTATCCCATCGGGCCTTGACCGGCGTCGGGTCCGGGCCGGGAGGCCGTGCCCGCCCGGTAAAATGCCGGGCTGACTTCCCAGGCGACGGGGCTACCGCCCCTGTGCCTCGTGGATGCGCCTCCCCCCGTACCCCTCACTCCCCATCAGGCCGCTACCGTGACCTTGCACATGACCACGCTGGAGGGCGGCAACGCTCTCAGCTCCTTTCGCGCCCAGCAACTCCAGCCTGCCCTTGAGGCGATTCACCCCAAGATCACCGGCATTGCAGCGCGCTTTGTGCACCTGGTAGCCACCGACGCAGCCCCCTCGGCTGACGAGCGCAGCCGCCTGGAAGCCCTGCTGACATATGGCGACCCGTACACCGGCCCTCAGGACGGCGCCGCGCTGCTGGTCACGCCCCGCCTGGGTACGCTGTCGCCATGGGCTTCCAAGGCTACCGACATTGCGCGCAACTGCGGCATCGCCATCCGCCGGGTGGAGCGCATCACCGAATACCGCATCAGCCTCAAATCCAGCCTGCTGGGCAAGACGCCCGAGCTGACCGCCGAGCAACTGGCCCAGGTGGCCGCCCTGCTGCACGACCGCATGACCGAATCGGTGGTGGCCGACCGAAGCGGGGCCGCAGCCCTGTTTACCGAACTGCAGCCCGCGCCCATGGAGCATGTGGACGTGCTGGCCGGCGGTCGCGCTGCCCTGGAAGCCGCCAACACCCGCTTTGGTCTGGCGCTGGCCGACGATGAAATCGACTACCTCGTCAATGCCTTCGCGGGTCTCAAGCGCAACCCCACCGATGTGGAACTGATGATGTTCGCGCAGGCCAACAGCGAGCACTGCCGCCACAAGATCTTCAACGCGCAGTTCACCATCGACGGCGTGGCGCAGGACAAGAGCCTGTTCGGGATGATCCGCAACACCCACCAGCTGGCACCCCAGCACACGGTCATTGCGTATTCGGACAACGCCTCGGTCATGGAAGGGCATCAGGTAGAGCGTTTTGTAGCCAAAATGGCTGATAGCCCAAGCGATTCAATGCCTGGTAGCTATCAAAAGAGTAGCGTTACCCAGCATGTGCTGATGAAGGTGGAAACACACAACCACCCCACGGCCATCTCGCCGTTCCCCGGTGCATCCACTGGCGCGGGCGGTGAGATCCGTGACGAAGGCGCGACGGGCCGGGGCTCCAAGCCCAAGGCGGGCCTCACGGGCTTCACCGTGTCCAAGCTCTGGGGTAGCACCGTGGGCAAGCCCGAGCACATTGCCAGCCCACTGCAGATCATGGTCGAGGGGCCTCTGGGCGGCGCGGCGTTCAACAACGAATTCGGTCGCCCCAACCTGAACGGCTACTTCCGCGAGTATGAGCAGGAAGTCGGCGGCGTGCAGCGCGGCTACCACAAGCCCATCATGATCGCGGGCGGCGTGGGCGTGATCGATGCCGAACTCACGAAGAAGATCGAATTTCCCGCTGGCTCGCTGCTGATCCAGCTGGGCGGCCCGGGCATGCGCATCGGCATGGGCGGGAGTGCCGCCAGCTCCATGGCCACCGGCACCAACGCTGCCGAGCTGGACTTTGACTCGGTGCAGCGTGGCAACCCGGAGATCGAGCGCCGGGCGCAAGAGGTCATCAACCACTGCTGGGCGCAGGGCGCGGCGAACCCCATCCTGGCCATCCATGACGTGGGCGCGGGCGGTTTGTCCAACGCCTTCCCTGAGCTGACCAACGATGCAGGCCGTGGTGCGCGCTTTGACCTGCGCGCTGTGCAGCTGGAAGAGTCCGGCATGGCACCGAAGGAAATCTGGAGCAACGAATCGCAAGAGCGTTACGTGCTGGCGATTGCTCCTGAATCGCTGGAACAGTTCAAGGCCTTCTGCGAGCGCGAGCGCTGCCCATTCGCCGTGATCGGCACCGCCACCGAAGAGCGCCAGCTGGTGCTGCACGACCCCGCCGCCACGGCCGACGACCAGAAGCTGCCCGTGGACATGCCCATGAACGTGCTGTTGGGCAAGCCGCCCAAGATGCACCGAGACGTGAAGACCGTGGTGCGCGAATTCGCACCGATGGACTTGACTGGCGTGCCGCTGCAAAAGGCCGTGATCGACGTGCTGGCCCACCCCACGGTGGCGTCCAAGCGCTTCCTCATCACCATTGGCGACCGCACCGTGGGTGGCCTCTCCCACCGCGACCAGATGGTGGGCCCCTGGCAAGTGCCCGTGGCCGATTGCGCCGTGACGTTGGCTGACTACAAAGGCTTCGCGGGCGAAGCCATGAGCATGGGCGAGCGCACCCCGCTGGCCGCCATCAACGCGCCCGCGTCGGGCCGCATGGCGGTGGCCGAGGCGCTGACCAATCTGCTGGCTGCGCCCATCGAGCTGCCGCGTGTGAAGCTGTCGGCCAACTGGATGGCCGCGTGTGGCGAGCCCGGCGAAGACGCGGCCCTGTACGAGACCGTGAAGGCCGTGGGCATGGAACTGTGCCCGGCGCTGGGCGTGTCCATCCCGGTGGGCAAGGATTCGCTGTCGATGCGCACGCAGTGGAGCGAAGGCGCGGACAAGAAAAAAGTGACCTCGCCTGTTAGTCTGATCGTGAGCGCATTCGCGTCGCTGGCCGATGTGCGCGGCACGCTCACCCCACAGCTCAATGCCACCGAGGCCGACACCACGCTGGTGCTGATCGACCTGGGCAAGGGCCAGAACCGCATGGGCGGCAGCATTCTGGGCCAGACCCTGGACCAGAGCGGCGATGTGGTGCCCGATGTGGACGACCCGAAAGATCTGGTCAACCTCGTCAACGCCGTGAACGCACTGCGCGCCCAGGGCCGCATCCTGGCGTACCACGACCGCAGCGACGGTGGCCTGCTGGCCGCAGTGGCTGAAATGGCTTTCGCGGGCCATGTGGGCGTGTCGCTCAACGTGGACCTGCTGGTGACGGAAGGCGACGGCATCAGCGACAGCCGCGCCGAGGTGGGCGATGCCAAGAACTGGTCCGGTCAGGTCAGCGCGCGCCGCGAAGAACTCACGCTCAAGGCCCTGTTCAACGAAGAGCTGGGCGTGGTGCTGCAGGTCAAGACCAGCGAGCGCAATGACGTGATGCAAACCCTGCGCGAGCATGGTTTGTCGAAGTTCAGCCACTTCATCGGCAAGACGCGGCCCGCTTCGTCCCCCATCGCAGCGGGCAAGGGCGAGCTGCAGGTCTGGCGCGATGCCAAGGCCGTGTTCAGCGCGCCGCTGGCCGACCTGCACCAGGTGTGGGACGCGGTGAGCTGGAAGATCTGCCAGCAGCGCGACAACCCGGCCAACGCCGATGCCGAGCACGCTGCAGCGGGCGAGCCCACTGACCCGGGTCTGCATGTGCGCCTGACGTTTGACGCCGCCGACAACGTGGCTGCGCCGTACCTCAACCTCGCCAAGCCCAAGGTCGCCATCCTGCGCGAGCAGGGCGTGAACTCGCATGTGGAAATGGCCTACGCCTTCACCGAAGCGGGCTTTGAGGCCTACGACGTGCACATGACCGACCTGCAGACCGGCCGCGTCAAGCTCGAAGACTTCAAGGGCGTGGTCGCCTGCGGCGGCTTCAGCTACGGCGACACCTTGGGCGCTGGCATCGGGTGGGCGCGGTCCATCACCTTCAACCCCGTGCTGGCGGCGCAGTTCCAGGGTTTCTTTGGCCGCGCTGACACGTTTGGCCTGGGCGTGTGCAACGGCTGCCAGATGTTTGCCGAGCTGGCCGACATCATCCCTGGCGCGCAAGACTGGCCGCGCTTCACCACCAACCAGAGCGAGCGTTTCGAGGCCCGCCTGTCGCTGGTGGAAGTGCTCGAATCGCCCAGCCTGTTCCTGCAAGGCATGGCCGGCAGCCGCCTGCCGATTGCGGTGGCGCATGGCGAGGGGTATGCCAACTTCAAGTACCGCGGCAGTGCCGACAAGGCCATTGCTGCCATGCGCTATGTGGACAACCACGGCAAGGCGACCGAGCAGTACCCGTTCAACCCCAACGGCAGCGCGGGCGGCCTGACGGCCGTGACCACGGCCGACGGCCGCTTCACGGCCATGATGCCGCACCCCGAGCGCGTGTTCCGCAATGTGCAGGTGAGCTGGACCAGCGAAGACGCGGCGCAATACAGCGGGTGGATGCGCATCTGGCGCAATGCGCGCAAGTGGGTGAACTAGCAGGTACATCCCCCTGAGCGGCTGCGCCGCTTCCCCCTTCTCTCGAATGGCTGCGCCATTCGGGAAGGGGGACGCAGCCCTCGCTGCGGGGCGGCCCTTGCTCGGCTGCCCTGGCGTTTAGGCTGCGCGGGCTCTTGGGTCTGCGCGTGGCGCTGGCGCGCCGGGCACTGCGTCAGAGTCCTTGTTCAGGCCCCCGCTGCAGTGCGCTGGTACACCAGCAGCCGCCCCTTGTACGCGGGCACATCGGCCAGGGCAGGGTGGTCCAGGCGTTCTTCCACCACCTCGAAGTGCAACGCGGCCATCTGCTTGCTGAAGGCAGAGCGGTTGCCGCGGTCGGGGTCCACGATCCAGATCTGGGCGCTTTCGGTGGCGTGGCGGTCGAGGAACTGGGCCAAGCTGGCCCGCGCGTCGCGTTCGTACAGCACGTCGCTGCCCATGATCAGGTCGAACCGGCCCTGCACATCGGCAGCGGTGGCAGTGCTCTCGGCGCCCCATTGCCCGGTGCGGTACTTGAGCGGCAGCATGCCGTTGAGCCGCAGGTTCTCCACCAGAAAGTCTGCCGCCAGCGGGTGGCAGTCGCTCGCGGTCACGTCCACACCGCGGCGGTGGCACACCAGGCTGGCCAGGGCCAGGCCGCAGCCTATTTCCAGCACCCGCTCACCCGCGTTCAATGGGCGCGTTGCCATGCGCTGCGCGAGCTGCGAGCCCGAGGGCCACAGCAGCCCGAACAGCGGCCACGTGGCCGACGAGATGCCCAGCGCCTCGGCGGTGCCCAGGGGGTCGGAGAACTGCTGTCGGTCTAGCAGGGACCGGATGATGAGGTCTGCAGCGCCGGGGATGGCGATGTCTTCTTGCTTGGTGAGGTAGCCGGGCATGTAAAGGCGTAGAGCCAGGGCGCCGGCGGAAAGCGTCTGCGAGACGGCGGGTCCACGGGTGCTCGCTGGACCCCCGCGGGGATGGTGAGGCCTTGAGTATGCGCCCCGCGGCGTTGCACTCACGGCAATGCCCCCCCAGTCCGTCAAAGTCTGTCCCGCTGGCACGCGGACCCGCCTTCGTCTGACGGCGCTACGACAGCGGCGTTGCTATAGTCGCGCCTCCCCCCCCCCACCTCAAGGAATTCTCATGGCCGCTGGCAGCCTGCTTGCCCTGTTGGACGATATCGCCACCATTCTGGATGACGTCGCCCTGATGACCAAGGTGGCGGCCAAGAAGAGCGCGGCCATGGCGGACGATGTGTCCGTGATGACCAAGGTGGCGGCGCAAAAAACTGCCGGCGTGCTGGGCGACGACCTGGCGCTCAACGCCCAGCAGGTCACCGGCGTGCGGGCAGAGCGTGAGATTCCCGTGGTGTGGGCGGTGGCCAAAGGCTCGTTCATCAACAAGGTCATTCTGGTGCCGGCTGCGTTGCTGATCAGCGCGTTTGCGCCCTGGGCCGTCACCCCGTTGCTGATGGTGGGCGGCGCCTTTCTGTGCTTTGAGGGCTTCGAGAAGGTGGCCCACAAGCTGATGCACGCGCCACATGAGGATGAGGCCGAGCACGAAAGCCGTGCGCGAGCCAACGCCAACCCTGCGGTGGATCTGGTGGCGATGGAAAAGGACAAGATCAAGGGCGCCGTGCGCACCGACTTCATCCTGTCGGCCGAGATCATCGCCATCACGCTGGGCACGGTGGCAACTGCGCCGTTCGCGCAACAGGTCGCCGTGCTCTCGGGCATCGCCCTCATCATGACCATCGGCGTATACGGCCTGGTGGCGGGCATCGTCAAGCTCGATGACCTGGGCCTGTGGCTCACGGGCAAGGCCAGCACCGTAGCGCGGGCCGTTGGCGCGGGCATCCTTCGCGCCGCACCCTGGCTGATGAAGGGGCTGTCGATCGCGGGTACAGCGGCCATGTTCCTAGTGGGGGGCGGCATTCTGGTGCATGGCGTGCCTGCGCTGCACCACGCGGTGGAGGCTGCGGGCAATGCTGCATCTGCCTGGCCCGTGGGCTGGTTGTGGCATGTGCTGGTGCCCAACCTGCTGAACGCGGTGGTGGGCATCGTGGCGGGTGGCCTGGTGCTGGCAGGGGTGTTGCTGATCAAGCGCATCCGTGGCAAATCTGCCTCGCAATGAGGTCGTGCACCTGAAAACCAAGGGTAAACGCTAATGCCTTGAGGTAGGGCAAGGTCGTCCGGGTGATGCGGCGCTTCAATGCGTGTACGGGGGTCGTCCCCGTCCAACTGATGCGAATAATCACCATGAAGAAAAATCTGCTGGCTGTAGCCGTTCTGTGTGCCCTGTCGTCTGGCGCTGCCTTGGCCCAACAGGCCGAAGGCCCCTGGATGGTCCGTGCACGTGCCGTGCACCTGGATAGCGCCAACAAGGATTCCACGGGCCTCGGCTTGTCGGTCAACGACAAGACCATGCCTGAAGTCGACATCACGTACTTCTTCAACAAGAACATCGCCGCCGAACTGGTCCTGACCGTTCCCCAAAAGCACACCATCAGCTCCGGCGCCACCGGTATCGGCTCGCTCAAGCACCTGCCGCCCACGCTGCTACTGCAGTACCACTTTGATGCTCCCGGCTTCAAGCCGTACGTGGGTGCAGGCCTGAACTACACGCGTTTTTCCAGCGTGCGTTTTGATCCCGCCGTGGCCGCAGCGCTGAACCCCAGCATCGACAAGAACAGCTTTGGCGCAGCGCTGCAAGTGGGCGTGGACATCCCGCTGGCCAAGAACCTGTACCTGAACGTGGACGTCAAGAAGGTCTTCATCAAGACCGATGTGTATTCGTTCGGCGCCAAGGCCGGCACCTTCAAGGTCGACCCCGTTCTGGTGGGCGTGGGTCTGGGCTGGCGCTTCTAAGCCGCGGGCCCTGTCCCGCTGCGAGAACCTACCAAGGCAAAAGGCCGGCGCATGCGCCGGCCTTTTTTGTTGCGGAGCCAGTCACCGCCTTGTGTAGTTCCCCGGCAAGATCACGCGGGCTTCAGCACGACATCATTGCCCCACATGCGCTTCCACAGCCAGGGCAGGGCGGTGGCAAGGTCCGGGCGCTGCCATTGCTGGGTGGCCGGCTGGTTGCCCGTGGCCATCTGCGCGGGCGTGCCCAGGTTGAAGTGAAAGCTGTAGGCGGGTTCGCTGCCCATGCGCAGATCGGTGATGAAGACCTGGCCGTCTGCTTCGCTCATCTTGAAGAAGCCGTGGCTGAATCGCGCGATGCGGTCCGCCAGCGGGTAGCCGCCGTGCTGCGCATACAGCCTTGCTCCGCGGTCGTGGCGCGTCCAGCGCACTGGGCGCATACCGTCCAGCAGCGACGCATAGCCTTCGTAGTAGTGCGTGGGCGTGACCACCACCGATCGCCACAGCAGGGTGTTGAAGGGCGCGGGTGTCACCAGCACCTGTGCAGCGGTCAGTCCTGGCTCTGGCGCCGAGGCCATGAACTTGCCCGTCGCCTGCTGCTGCGCCACCACGCTCCATCCCAGGTACGCCGTGCTCAGCACCAGACCCCAGCGCGCCCACGCGAGGCCGCGGTGGCTGCGCAGGCACAGTGCGGCCACCACGCCCGCCAGCAGCGGCAGCGTGTACAGCGGGTCGATGATGAACATGCTGCCCACGCCATACGGGAAGGCGGTAAACGGGATCAGCAGTTGCGTGCCATACACCGTCATCCAGTCGAGCAGCGGGTGCGTGACCAGCGCCAGCCACAGCGCCAGCCACCAGCGCGTGCGCAGGTCGGGCTCACCGTGGATGCGTGCCACCAGCCATACCAGCGGCAGCGAAAGCAGCGTGAGGTACAGCAGCGAGTGGCTGGCGGCCCGGTGCAGCACCATGTTCAGGATGGCGTCGCCGTGGTCGTACAGCGCGTCCAGATCGGGCAGCGTTCCCGCCACACCACCCCACAGCACGGCTTTCCATGCGGCGGTGCGCCGCCCCATGGTGGCCACGACGACGGATGCGCCCAATACCAGCTGGCTGACAGAATCCATGGAGGTGCAGGTGTTGATGAAGGGACAGGAAAGGGCAGCAGTCACGGGTGCCGGGACGGCTGCGGCAATGGAGTGTGCCGCAGCACCCGGCCGCAAGCGCACGCCGTGCCCGATACCTGATGGTCTGCCCGGGTAAGCCATGGCCCGGTGTTGCAGCCCCGAAGGGCCATTCGGATTTGACCTACACACCCTGACCGCGGCTGCCCCCACAATGCCCCAACGGTGCGCGCGCCCTGGGCGGGGCACCGGTTGCAGCGGGCACCGCCGGAGAACGGCGGGCGCACCGTGCGGAGGCCATGTGGCTCCCGCGTTCCTTGACGACGGTGCAGCCTGGCTGCCCGAGATGTTTACACCCATGCCCGACCACGGTTACGACGATATCAAGCACGGGCTGCGCCAGACCCCTGCAAGCATCTCCCCCAAGTATTTCTACGACCAGCGCGGCTCGGCCCTGTTCGAAGCCATCACCCGGCTGCCCGAGTACTACCCCACCCGCACCGAAAACGCCCTCATGCAACAGCATGCCGGCGCCATTGCCCAGGCCGTGGGGCGGGGCGGCACGCTCATCGAGCTGGGCGCGGGCAACTGCCAGAAGGCGCGCGCCCTGTGCAGGCTGATCCAGCCGGCGGGGTTTGTGGGCGTGGACATTTCGGCCGACTACCTGCGCGATGCGGTGCAGGGGTTGCGCCGCGACTTCCCTGGCCTGGACGCGCGGGCCCTGGGGGCCGACATCACGCAGCCTGTGCGACTGCCCGCAGACGTGCCGCAGAGCGGGCGGCTGGTGTTCTACCCTGGTTCCTCGATTGGCAACTTCGACCCGCCCCATGCGCTGCAGCTGCTGGCGCAGATGCGTGAGCTGGCGGGCGACGACGGCGGCCTGCTGATCGGCATCGACCTGCCCAAGGACATCGCCGTGCTCGAAGCCGCGTACGACGATGCAGCGGGGGTCACGGCCGAGTTCAACCGCAACGCGCTCACGCACCTCAACCGCCTGATTGGCAGCGACTTCGACGTACAGCAATGGCAGCACCGGGCGTTCTTCAACACCGATGACTCGCGCATCGAGATGCACCTGGAGGCGAGCGTTCCTGTGCGGGTACGCTGGGCGGGTGGCGAGCGCCGTTTCGAGCGTGGCGAGCGCATCCACACGGAAAACAGCTACAAGTACGCCTTGCCGGTATTCACCGACATGCTGGCGCGTGCCGGTTTCTCGCGCGCGCAGGCCTGGACAGATGAACGCGGGTGGTTTGCAATGGTCCATGCTCAGCCCTGAGCCAAAGCTAGGCCACGACTCCATGAACGCACCCCTGACCACCAACTTGCCGGCAACACAGCTGCAAGAGCCTGCACTGCCACTGGCCGCGCGCTACGCCGCCACCCGCCAGCGTTCGCAGGCACTCATTGCCCCCCTGTCTGCCGAGGATTGCAGTGCGCAGTCGATGCCCGACGCCAGCCCGGCCAAATGGCACCTGGCGCACACCACCTGGTTCTTCGAGACCTTTGTGCTGGAGCCGAACGAGCCGGGTTTTGCGCCGTTCAACCCTGCCTTCCGGGTGCTGTTCAACTCGTACTACAACGGCGTGGGTGCCCGGCACCCGCGGCCCCAGCGCGGCCTGCTCACGCGGCCGGAGCTGGCCGAAGTGCTGGCCTACCGTGCCGATGTGGATGCACGCATGGAGCAGCTGCTGCCCACGCTGGCCGCAACGCCGGGCCTGGCGGCCCTGGTGGAACTGGGTCTGCAGCACGAGCAGCAGCACCAGGAGCTGTTGCTCACCGACATCAAGCACCTGCTTGCGTGCAACCCGCTCTACCCTCCTTACGCGGCCATGGCGCCGGATACACCGCTGCCCGCTACCCGCGCGCGCGCATGGCTGCGGTGGGAGGGCGGGCTGTGCAACATCGGCCACGAGGGAGCAGGCTTTGCGTTCGACAACGAAACCCCGCGCCACCGCGTGTACCTGCAGCCGTTTGAGCTGGCGTCCCGACTCGTGACCAACGCCGAATTTGCCGCGTTTGTGGACAGCGGCGGCTATGCCGACCCGGCGCTGTGGCTGGCCGAGGGCTGGGACTGGCGCGCTGCCCAGCAGATTGCGCAACCCGTGTACTGGCATCGGGACGCGGCAGGGGGCTGGAGCGTCTTCACGCTTGGCGGGCTGCAGCCACTGCACGGCGACGCGCCCGCGCTGCACATCTCGTACTACGAGGCCGACGCCTTTGCGCGCTGGGCTGGCGCCCGCCTGCCGACCGAGGCCGAGTGGGAGCATGCTGCGCAGACCGCGCCTGCCCATGGCCACACGCTAGAGCAGCTGTTTGATGTGGCCTGGCAGTGGACTCAGTCCAGCTACGCGGCCTACCCCGGCTTTCGCACGGCCGAGGGCGCGGTGGGCGAATACAACGGCAAGTTCATGGTCAACCAGTATGTGCTGCGCGGCAGCTCGTGCGCCACGCCGCCGGGCCATGCGCGCACCAGCTACCGCAACTTCTTTCCCGCCACGGCGCGCTGGCAGTTCACGGGGGTGCGGCTGGCGCGCGACGCCTGACCCGCGCCGCGTGCTGCCCGCCCTGCAACCTGTTTGCTATAAAAATAATAGCTATCAGGGCATATGAATCAGGCGCTAGAAGCCTAAAATGCTTGAAATTGACCCTCAGACCTGGTCCAGCGCGTTCGCCAGGTCGGCCTGCAGGTCGTCGATGTGCTCGATGCCCACCGACAGGCGCGCCATGCTTTCGCTCACACCGGCCTTGGCCAGCTCTTCGGGGTTGAGCTGGCGGTGCGTGGTCGACGCCGGGTGCGTGGCCAGCGACTTCGCATCGCCAATGTTGACCAGCCGTGTGAAGAACTGCAGCGCGTCCAGGAACCGCGCCCCGGCCGCACGCGGGTCGGCGTCGCTGCTTTTCAGGCCAAAGCTCAGGATGCCCGAGGCCTTGCCGCCCAACTGGCGCTGTACCAGCGCGTGGTCGGGGTGGTCGGGCAGACCGGCGTAGCGCACCCATTCCACCTTGGGGTGCTTTTGCAGGTAGTGGGCAATGGCCAGCGTGTTGTTGCAGATGCGGTCCATGCGCAGCGCCAGCGTCTCGATGCCTTGCAGGATCAGGAACGCGTTGAGCGGCGCCAGCGCCGCGCCGGTGTTGCGCAGCGGCACCACGCGTGCACGGCCGATGAAGGCGGCGGGCCGAGCGCCTCGGTGTAGACCACGCCGTGGTAGCTCACGTCGGGCTCATTCAGGCGCTTGAAACGTTCCTTGTGCTCGGCCCACGGAAACTGCCGCTGTCCACAATCGCGCCGCCCACGCTGTTGCCGTGGTCGCCCAGGTACTTGGTGAGTGAGTGCACCACGATGTCGGCGCCATGCTCGATGGGGCGCAGCAAGAAACCTGATTACGGCCTATCCGGGGTCGCGCAAGTGTCTTGCCGGGATGGGGTGCTAGGCGCGGTGCGCAGTGGATAGCCAGGCTATCCGCAAGCGCCGCAACGCCGCAGACCGCCCGGCAAGGCACTTGCCCGAAGGGTTGGGGCGAAATCGGGCGATTGGACGCCCCGGCTGCTTGCATGGGCATGAGCCCATGCGGCGCATCCGAAGCATCCACTCATCCCGATTGCGCTTCAACGCGACCCCGGATAGGCCGAAATCAGGTTTCCGGGGGCTGGTCACGGTGTTGTCCACGATCAGTGGAATGCCGTGCGCATGGGCCACGTCGGCCAGCGCGCGGATGTCCGTCACGTTGCCCAGCGGGTTGCCGACCGACTCGACGAAGATCGCCTTGGTGCGCGCATCGATGTGCTGCGCAAAGCTGGCCCGGTCGCGCGGGTCGGCAAAGCGGGTGGTGATGCCCTGCTGCGGCAAGGTGTGGGCAAACAGGTTGTAGGTGCCGCCGTACAGGGTGCTTGCAGAAACGATGTTGTCGCCCGCCTCGGCAATGGTCTGGATGGCGTAGGTGATGGCCGCCATGCCCGATGCCACGGCGAGCGCGGCAATGCCGCCTTCCAGGGCCGCTACGCGCTTTTCCAGCACGTCGGTGGTCGGATTCATGATCCGCGTGTAGATGTTCCCTGGCACCTTCAGTTCGAACAGGTCCGCGCCGTGCTGGGCGCTGTCAAACGCGTAGGACACCGTCTGGTAGATGGGGACCGCCACCGCTTTGGTGGTGGGGTCGGCGCTGTAGCCGGCGTGAACGGCAAGGGTTTCGAGCTTCATGGGGGTCTTTCGGGGAGCGTGAACAGGGTTGCAGGGGCCAGGCCTGCGTGGGTGGGTTTCGGTGGATTCGTGCAGCGATCCGACGCGCTCTCAAAGACGCAATATCCATGTGCTTATGCACGCGCGATGGGCTCTTGTCGAAAAGAGTTTCCTTTATATGATTTATATGATATAAATGCTAATAATTGCGCAAGGCGTCCGCGTTTAAACAGTAATTTATCCCTGGGAAGCTATCGATAGCCATGGTCAATACCAGTGACAATGCGAAAAATGATCTTCCGGGGCGGGCGGGTGCGGGCGCACCTTCGGAAGTTCCGTCGCTGCTGGTGGGCTGGCGCACCCTGCGCCTGGTATGGCCGTTCCTGTTGACTGGCATGCTGCTCTGGGCGGTGGCTGCCGCCAGTTTTCACTTTCTGTCGGCCGGGCGGGCGTATGTGGGCGGCGAAAGTCTTTGGTCCAAGGGGCAAAAGGACGCCGTGCAGTGGTTGCACACCTATCACCGCGACTGCAGGCCCGAGAGCTTTGCGGCCTACCGTGCCGCCATGGACATCCCCATGGGCGACCGCATGGCGCGGCTCGAGCTGCTCAAGGACGAACCCGACCTGGACGCCATTCGCCGCGGCTTCCTGCAGGGCGGCAACCAGGCCGAAGACATACCGGGCATGGTCCGCCTCGTGCGGTACTTCGGCAATGTGGGGCTGATGCGTGAGGTGCTTGTCATTTGGGAGCGTGCCGAAGAACTCCTGCTGCAGATGGATTCGGTGGCACAGCGGCTGGATGCCATGGTGCAGGCCCGCTGCGACGACAGCCCGGAGAGGCAGCTCCTCATGGACGAGGTCATGCGCCTGAATGCTGCGCTCACTCCACTGCAGCAGCAGTTCTCGGACAAGCTGGGCGAGGCACACCGGTTCATGCAGCGGCTGCTGCTGGGTGTCATGGCCGCCACGGTGCTGGCGTTTTCCGGCATTGGCTTGGTGCTGGCCTGGGGCGGTGTACGCCGGAGCATCGGTTCCGAACAGTCGCTGGCGGACAGCGAGCAGCGGTACGAACTGGCCGTGGCGGGCAGCAACCAGGCGCTGTGGGATTACCGCTTCAAGTCGCGCCAGCTTTTTGTATCGGAGTCGCTGCCCCAGTGGCTGGGATACGAAGCGGAGCAGTTTGCAGCAGGCATTCCTGCGTTCGAGGCCTGCCTGCACCCTGAGGAGCGCGCGTCCGTGATGGATGCCATCTGGGTCCACACGCAGGCCGGGACCCCGTTCGAGATTGACTTCAGGCTGCGCAAGTTCGACGGCAGCTACCTGTGGGGCCATATGGCGGGCAGGGCGTTTCACGACGACAGGGGCAAGCCCACCCGGGTGGTGGGTTCTATTCGCGATGTGACCGAGCGGCGGGAGATGCAGCGCGCGATGAAAGCGGAGCTGCGCGTGCGACTGGTGGCAATCGCAAGCCTGCGCCAGACCCTGTCCGCCATGACCGAGGGCGACCCTGGCATGGCGGTGGCGCGCAGCCGGGATGACATGGCCGCGATCTCGGACGCCATCTCGACGCTGGCAACGCAGATGCGCCAGAGCAAGGAGCAGCTGGAAGCCGTGCTGGGCCTGAGCCCCGACGGATTCGCGTCGTTCGACGCACAGGGCCGTCTCGTGTACGTGAGCCCTGCGTTCACCGACCTGACTTCGCTCACACCGGCCGAAGTGATGGGCCTGGACGAACAGGCGTTTGCCCAGGTGATGGACCAGCGCTGCGCTGTGGGGCATCGCCTCGGATCACTGGAGGCCGTGGCAGATGCAGGGCGGGCCGGCCAGCGTTACCTGATCGAGCTGGCCGAACCGGTGCGGCGTGTGCTGGCGCTGCAATGGCGCGAAGGCCGCGGAACGCAGGTGCAGTCGGTGCTGTGCCTGCGCGACGTGACGCATGAGACCGAAGTGGAGCGCCTCAAGAGCGAATTCCTGACGACTGCTGCGCACGAGCTGCGCACACCCATGGCCAGCATCTTCGGCTTTGCCGAGCTGATGCACACCCGCGACATGCCGCCTGCCCGGCGCGCGCAGGCGCTGGAGGTGGTGTACCGCCAGGCGGGGGTCATGGTGAGCATCATCGACGACCTGCTGAATCTGGGCCGTCTGGAATCGAGCGAAGGCGCCGACATGGAGCGCCTTCCGCTGGATCTGGCCGAACTGGTGGCCGAGGTGCTTGCGGGCTTTCAGCCGCCGCAAGGACGCACTGCGCCGCAACTGCATGCTGCACCGGGCTGCCCTTCGCTGGTGGTGGGCGACCAGGCCCATCTGCGGCGCGTGCTGGTCAACCTGCTGACCAACGCCTACAAGTACTCGCCCGATGGCGGGGAAGTGACGGTGTCGCTGGCACCGGGCCCCGCGCCAGTTGCCCTGGACCCGGAACGCCCCGGCGTGTGGATGTCGGTACGCGACCAGGGCATCGGCCTGTCGCCCGAGCAACTGGCCCGTGTCGGCGAGCGCTTTTACCGGGCCGATGCTTCGGGCTCCATCCAGGGAACGGGTCTGGGGGTGAGCATCGTCAAGGAAATCGTGGCCCTGCACCAGGGGGCACTGGAGATCGACAGCGCCGTGGGCGAGGGGACCGAGGTGCGGGTGTTCCTGCCGCTGGCGCGCGCGGGTTGAGTGGGCGGGCCCCTGGCTCAGTCCGCTGCTGTGCGGTGCTTGCGCCAGGCCTTTTCCAGCTCTACCGCCACCCCCACGACCAGCGCCGCTGCCACGCACACGCCCAGCTCGGCCAGGGTCAGCGGTTCGGTCTTGAAGACCGGGTTCAGTGCGGGCACGTAGATGGTGGCCATCTGCAGGCAGAACGTGAGCACCACGGCGCCCAGCAAGGGCCGGTTGCTGAGCAGGCCGATGCGCCACAGGGGCTGCTGCTCCGAGCGGATGGCCATCACATGCACCATCTGCGCCAGCGTCAGCACCGTGAACACCATGGTCTGCCAGTGCTCGCGCCCGGTGTGCAGCGCCCAGGCCTGCACGGCCAGGCACAGCCCGCCAATGAGCAGGCCCACGCCCAGGATGTGCTGCCACATGCCATGCGCAAACAGGCTCTCCTGCGGGGCCCGCGGGGGGCGCTGCATGATGCCGGGCTCGGCCGGTTCTGCCGCAAGCGCCAGGCCGGGCAGGCCATCGGTGACCAGGTTGACCCACAGGATGTGGATGGGCTGCAGCGGAATGGGTAGCAGCAGCAGCGGGGCCAGAAAGATCGTCCAGATCTCGCCCGAGTTGCCGGTCATGGCGTAGCGCACGAACTTGCGGACGTTGTCGTAGATGCGGCGGCCTTCGCGCACGGCCGCCACGATGCTGGCGAAGTTGTCGTCCAGCAGCACCAGGCTGGAGGCCTCGCGCGCCACATCCGTGCCGCCCTTGCCCATGGCCACGCCGATGTCGGCGCGCTTCAGGGCCGGGGCGTCGTTCACGCCGTCGCCCGTCATCGCTACAAAGTGCCCCTGGGCCTGCAGTGCCTCGACGATGCGGATCTTCTGCGCCGGGTCCACGCGGGCATACACGCGCACGTGCTCCACCCGGGCCCGCAGGGCGGCGTCATCCATGGTGGTCAAGTCGGCGCCGGTCAGCACCGGTGCATCGGCCGCCTGCACGATGCCCAGGCGGTGGGCAATGGCGCGCGCGGTGGCCGGGTGGTCGCCGGTGATCATCACCGGCGTGATGCCTGCGCTGATGCAGTCGTGCACCGCCGCCTGCGCCTCGGCCCGGGGCGGGTCGATGAGCGCGATCAGGCCCAGCAGGTGCAGCTGGCTTTCCACCGCGTCGATGTCGTTGGTGTCTGGCAGGCGGGCGTGGTCGCGCCGGGCCAGCGCCAGCACGCGCAGCCCTTGCGTGGCCAGGCGGCTGGCGCTGGCCAGCACGGCATCGGCGTCCAGCGGCGCAGGTCCATCGGGTGTCCACTGGCGGGTGCAGCGCGGCAGCACGGATTCCGGCGCGCCCTTGGTGTAGGCCACCAGGCCGGGGTGCGCCCCGTGGGCCACCTGGTGGAAGGTGGTCATGCGCTTGCGGTCCGAGTCGAACGGCTGCTCCTGCACGCGCGCGCAGGCGGCCTCCAGCGCGGTCTTGTAGAGGCCGCCCGCGTGTGCGGCTAGCACCAGCGCAGTCTCAGTCGGGTCGCCCTGCCAGCCGGTGTCAGGCGTTGCCGTACCTGGCTCGCGGCTGGCGCCCGAGGCTGCCGTGGCGTCGTTGCACAGCGCTGCGGCGCGCAGCGCCTCGGCATGCACGGGGCCGGGCAGCGCGTCGCCGGGCACCCAGCGCTGGCCGTTTGCCAGCAGCAGCTCGGCATGCATGCGGTTTTGCGTGAGGGTGCCGGTCTTGTCCGAGCAGATGGTGGTGACCGAGCCCAGCGTTTCCACCGACGGCAGGCGCCGCACCAGCGCGTTCACCGCCACCATGCGCCGCGCACCCAGCGCCAGCAGCACCGTGACCACCGCGGGAAGGGCCTCGGGGATGGCGGCCACGGCCAGGCTGATGGCCGTGAGCGCCATCAGCAGCGGTGCCTCGCCGCGCAGCACGCCCACCACGAAGATGACAGCGCAGATGCCCAGCACCGCCAGGGCCAGGCGCTTGCCAAAGGCCGCCAGCCGCAACTGCAGGGGCGTGCTGCGCTCGTCGGTATCCAGCAGCGTGGCGACCTTGCCCAGCTCGGTGCGCATGCCGGTGGCCACCACCACACCGCGTGCCCGGCCGTGCGTGGCGGTGGTGCCCTTGAAGGCCATGTTGGTGCGGTCGCCCAGGGCGCCCACGTCTTCGGCTGCCAGGGCCTCTGTTTGTTTGGCTACGGTGATGGATTCGCCCGTGAGGGCTGACTCGTCCACCTGCAGCTGCGCAATCTCGATCAGCCGCAGGTCGGCCGGAATCTGGTTTCCGGCCTCCAGCAGCACGATGTCGCCCGGCACCAGCGCGCTGGCCGGCAGCACCTGCACCACACCGCTGCGCAGCACGGTAGCGTGCGCTGCCGCCAGCTGGCGCAGGGCGGCCATGGCTTGGTCTGCGCGCCAGGCTTGCACAAAGCCGATGACGGCGTTGAGCACCACGATGACGAGGATCACCAGCGTGTCGGTGACTTCCCCCACCAGCCCTGCGATGGCGGCTGCTCCCAGCAGCACCAGCACCATGAAGTCCTTGAACTGGTCGGCCAGAAGCTGCCACCAGCGGCGGACTTGTCCGGTTGCCAGCTCATTGGCGCCGTGGGTGGCACTGCGGCGCAGCGCCTCGTCGGCATGCAGCCCGACGTCAGGCGCGACGCCGTGGGCCTGGGCGACGGCTTCGGGGGGGTGGAGGTGGGGAGCGTTGGACGGGGGCATGCGGCGGGCGAAACGATGCGGCCGCACGCCGGTGCGTCAGTGCGCGTTTTGCGGCCGGGCCTTGTAGAAGGTCAGCGGGATGTCTTTGGCCTGGTTCAGCACCTGGCGCTTGATCTTGCCCACCACATGCATTTCACAGGGCTTGCAGTCAAAGCGCAAGGTCAGCTTTTCCTTGCCGTTGATCAGCATCAAGGGTTCGGCCTTGATCGTGCCCTGCACACCGGTGACGCCTTTGGCCTGTTTGGGGCACAGACTCATCGAAAAGCGCACGCAGTGCTTGGTGATCATCAGGCTGACTTCGCCTTCTTCCTCGTGCGCCTCGTAGGCTGCATCGATCACCTTCACGCCGTGGCGCACGTAGAAGTCATGGGCCTTGTGGTTGAACACATTGCCCAGGAAGGACAGTGTGTCTTCGGGGTAGGGCGCAGGCGGCTCCACCGGCGTGGCGTGCGGCAGGCGCGCAAAGTTGCGCGCGCGATTCGCTTCCAGGTCGGCCACGGCATCGCGGCGCAGGGCGTTGAGTACCGAGGCGGGCACAAACCACGGCTGCGATAGCTGCAGCGCAATGTCATGCACAGCAAAGACCGTCGCACCAAAACGGCCGAGCTGTTCACGCAGGCTGGCCTCAGCCTTGGCGGCATCAGTGGCGCTCTGGTGGGGCTGCTGCACTTCGGCACAGCCCACATTGCCGTCCTCGTCGGTCAGCATCAGGCTGAAGCCAGCAGGC
Source organism: Acidovorax sp. BL-A-41-H1 (assembly GCF_051942715.1). Taxonomy (NCBI): domain Bacteria; kingdom Pseudomonadati; phylum Pseudomonadota; class Betaproteobacteria; order Burkholderiales; family Comamonadaceae; genus Acidovorax; species Acidovorax sp. BL-A-41-H1. The sequence goes on from NZ_JBPVJQ010000005.1 coordinate 190,306, forward strand.
GTTTCGCTCAAATGTGCCCACAGGCCGATGCGCCGGTCGCTGGATTTTTTCTCCAGCGTGCGCACCCAGTCCATGTCGCGGTTGCGGTTGATTTCGGTGCCCTTGCGCAGGTCCTTGAAGCCCTCCATCGGGTCTTTGGGGTACACGCGCCACTGGCCGACGCTGCGGGCCGAAACGGGCTCGGCCACGTTGATGGCCATGCCCACCAGCTCCTTGTGCAGGTCGTAGTAGCACAGGCCGTCGCCGTTGTGCAGCACGGTGGCGGGGTCGCTCACCTCCAGCTCGACAAAGTCGGGGCCGACCTTGGTGACCCAGCCGATGGCCTGGCCAGGGTTTTTGGGCGTGTCGAAGGCGCCGATGTCTTCCTTGCGGCCGGTCACGAAATAGTCGGTGAACTCGCGGTTGAAGTTCTGTAGCGGGTCGGGCGTGAAGGTGAACGTGGTGCGCCCGCTGGCCGAGCGCGAGAGCGGCCGGCCCTGGGCCTCGCGCTCCTCGATGATCTCGTCGAGCAGCGTGCGGTAGTGGGCGGTGATGTTCTTCACATAGCCCATGTCCTTGTAGCGGCCTTCGATCTTGAAGCTGCGCACACCCGCCTCGATGAGGGCGCGCAGGTTGTCGCTCTGGTTGTTGTCCTTCATGGAGAGCACGTGCTTGTCGTGCGCAATGAAGCGGCCCTGCGCGTCGGTGACCTGGTAGGGCAGGCGGCAGGCCTGGCTGCAATCGCCCCGGTTGGCGCTGCGGCCCGTCTGCGCATGGCTGATGTTGCACTGGCCGCTGTAGGCCACGCACAGCGCGCCGTGGATGAAGAACTCGATGTTGGCCCGGCCGGGTGCATCCACCGGGCCCAGCGCCTTGTGCACGGCTGCTATCTGCTGCACCGTCAGCTCGCGCGCCAGCACGATTTGCGACAGGCCGCAGTCCTGCAGAAAGCGGGCTTTTTCGGGCGTGCGGATATCGGTCTGGGTGCTGGCGTGCAGCTGGATGGGCGGCAGGTCGATTTCGAGCAGGCCCATGTCCTGGATGATGAGCGCGTCCGCTCCGGCTTCGTATACCTGCCAGGCCATTTGGCGCGCGGCCTCCAGCTCGTCGTCGCGCAGGATGGTGTTGAGCGTGATGAAGATGCGGCTGTTGAAGCGGTGCGCGTGCTTCACCAGGCGCTCGATGTCGCGGATGTCATTGCCCGCTCCGGCGCGGGCGCCAAAGGCCGGGCCGCCGATGTAGACGGCGTCAGCGCCGTGGTTGATGGCTTCAATGCCAATGTCTGCGTCGCGCGCGGGCGAAAGCAGTTCGAGCTGGTGGGGCAGGAGGGACATGGGGCGCGATTATCCCAGCGGCCCGCCGGTCAGGCTATCGGGCATCGCGGCTGCAGGAATAGCGGCACAGCAGTGCAGTTCTCTTTCATAAGCAAACGTAATGACAAATGCCAATTGCTAAGTTTGCATAGCATTTCCCGAATCAGGCCCCTGGCGTGACTACGATGCGGGCCTCGCTGCGGCCACCCATGGGCTTGCGGCGGCTACACACGCTTTCTGGAGAACCCCGTGCGCCTCGTGACCTCGCTTCGTATTTCCCGTTCTGCGGCCGCTGCCGCTGCTGCCGTGGCAGCCTGCTCGCTGCTGGCGACCCATGTGTTTGCGCAGGATGTGCAGACCGTCAAGATCGCCCACGCAGGCCCTGTCTCGGGCGGCATTGCCCACATCGGCAAGGACACCGAAAACGGGGTGCGCCTGGCCATTGACGACCTCAATGCCCAAGGCCTCGTGATCGGTGGCAGGAAGATTCGGTTCGAGATTGCGGCCGAAGACGACGCGGGCGACCCGCGCCAGGCCACCGCCGTGGCACAAAAGCTGTGCGACCAGAAGGTGGCGGGCGTGGTGGGCCACCTGCAGTCGGGCACGTCGATTCCCGCCTCTACCGTGTACGACCGCTGCGGCCTGCCACACATCACGGCGTCGGCGTCCAACCCCGACCTGACCAAGCCCGGCTACAAGACCTCGTTTCGGCTGATCGCCAACGACAACGCATTGGGCGCTGCGCTGGCGCTGTTTGCGGCCGACCACCTCAAGCTCAAGTCAGTGGCCATCATCGATGACCGCACTGCGTATGGCCAAGGCGTGGCCGCGGTGTTCAAGGCCACGGCGCTGCAAAAGGGACTGAAGGTGGTGGGCGAAGAGTTCACCAACGACAAGGCCACCGACTTCATGGCCATCCTCACGTCGCTCAAGAGCAAGAAGCCCGACGCGGTGTTCTACGGTGGTCTGGATGCGCAGGCCGGCCCCATGCTGCGCCAGATGGAGCAGCTGGGCCTGGGCGGCGTGAAGTTCTTTGGCGGCGACGCCCTGTGCACCGAAAAGCTGCCCGAGCTGTCGGGCAAGACGCCCGCGCTGCGCAACGTGACCTGCGCCACCGGTGGCGCATCGGTCGACAAGATGCAGGGCGGGGCTGACTGGAAGAAGCGCTACGACGCCAAGTTCCCCGGCCAGTTCCAGATCTACAGCCCGTACGCATATGACGCCGCCATGGTGCTGGCAGATGCGATGAAGCGCGCCAACTCGGTCGACCCCAAGGTCTTCACGCCCTTCATCGCCAGGGCCGACTACAAGGGCGTGACCGCCAACATCGCCTTCACTGCCAAGGGCGAGCTCACCACGCCCGCCGTAACGCTGTACACCTTCAAGGATGGCAGCCGTGTGGCGCTGAACTAAGCCGGAGCTTGCGTACCCGGCAAAACGGCCGCCGCGTGCGGCCGTTTTGCTTTGGGCGCAGGCGTACAGCGCTTCCCTTACAGTCGTGCCCTGTCGCTGCGGCAAGGAGCAAAAAGCATGCGTGGATTATTCGGATTGGTGGGGTTGGTCGTGGTGCTGGCCGTGGTGGGTCTGCTGGCCAAGCATCAGCTGTCGGCTGTGCGGGCCCCCGCGGTGGCGGTGCCCGGCGCCGCGGCCGTTACTGCCGACCCGGCTTCCGCCCCTGCCGGCAATGTGCGCGAGCAGAGCCGGCAGATGCAGGACCAGGTCCGCCAGCAGATGGAGGGGCTCATGCAGCAGGCCCGACCCATGCCGGACGGCGAAAAATGAATCAAATCGGCCCATAGCGCTTGATTTGATTGGCTGTATAGCTATATAAAAAATAGCAATGACCATCGACACCGATGTCCACTTCATGCAGCTTGCACTGGCCGAGGCCCAGGCGGCCGCGCGTGCGGGCGAGGTACCTGTAGGCGCCGTGGTGGTGCAGGGCGGCCAGGTCATTGCCACGGGGCGCAATGCACCTGTAGACGGCCACGACCCGACCGCCCATGCCGAGATCGTGGCCCTGCGGGCAGCGGCGCAGCGGCTGGGCAACTACCGGCTGGACGGCTGCACGCTGTACGTGACGCTGGAACCCTGCGCCATGTGCAGCGGTGCCATGCTGCACGCGCGGCTGGCGCGGGTGGTGTTTGGCGCGGCCGAGCCCAAGACGGGCGCTGCCGGATCGGTGCTCAACCTGTTTGCGCATGAACAGATCAACCACCAGACCGTGGTGCAGGGCGGCGTGCTGGCCGATGCGTGCTCTGCACTGCTCAGCGATTTTTTCCGGCAGCGGCGTCAGCAACAGCGCGCGCAGGCGCTGGCCAGCCACCCGCTGCGCGACGACGCGCTGCGCACACCCGATGCCGCCTTTGCCGGCCTGCCGGGCTACCCCTGGGCGCCGCGGTATGTGAGCGACCTGCCCAGCCTGGGCGGCCTGCGCATGCACTACCTGGACGAGGGCCCGCCAGATCCGATGACTGCGCCATGCACGTGGCTGTGCCTGCACGGCAACCCGGCGTGGAGCTATCTGTACCGCCGCATGCTGCCGGCTTTCATTGCCGCCGGTGACCGCGTGGTGGCGCCTGACCTGATCGGCTTTGGCAAAAGCGACAAGCCCAAGAAGGAGGCGACCCACCGCTTTGGATGGCACCGGCAAGTGTTGCTGGAGCTGGTGGAGCGCCTGGACCTGCAGCGCACAGTGCTGGTGGTGCAGGACTGGGGCGGCATCCTGGGGCTTACGCTCCCTATGGAGATGCCCCAGCGTTTTGAAGGCCTGCTGGTGATGAACACGCTGCTGGCCACGGGTGATGCGCCGCTGTCGCCCGGCTTCGTGCAGTGGCGCGCCATGTGCCGCGACAAGCCGCTGTACGGCGTGGGGCGGCTGTTCGGGCGGGGCAACCCGCATCTGTCGGAAGCGGAGTGCGCTGCATACGATGCGCCGTTCCCGGACCGCGGCTATCGCGCTGCACTGCGGGCGTTTCCCGAGCGGGTGCCTGCAGCGCAGGGCGACGACGGCGCAGCGGTATCGCGCACTGCGCGCGATTTCTGGCGCCACCAGTGGCACGGCCGCAGCCTGATGGTGGTGGGAGCGCAAGACCCGGTGCTCGGCCTGGCCACCATGCAGGCCCTGCGGGAGGACATCCGGGGCTGCCCCGAGCCCGTGGTGCTGCCTGCTGCGGGGCATTTTGTCCAGGAGCACGGCGAGGCTATCGCAGCCCGCGCTGTGGAATACTTCAGCCACTGAAACCCATCCCCCTGCTGCCTGCGCCCGCCTTACCGGCCGGGCCATTTCTGGCAGCAGCGCACCCTGTTTACGGAGCGGGCCACCATCGCCCGAGCGCCTTGCCACACGATCACGACACCTCCCAGTGCCACCACGACCACGGTCCCAAGCACATCTACATTTACTCGCCCTCCAGTGCCGTGCGCGACAAGGCCGCGTTTCGCCGTGGCATTGCGCGGCTCAAGGCGCTGGGCCATGAGGTCGAGGTAGACGCCGACGCCCTGGCCGTGCACACCCGCTTTGCGGGCGACGATGCCACGCGGCTGGCCGCCATTCACCGCGCAGCTGCCAGCGGTGCCGACGTTGCGCTGATCTCGCGCGGGGGTTATGGCCTGTCGCGCCTGCTGGGGGGTATCCGCTACAAGGCCGTGGCCAAGGCGGTCGAAAAGGGCACCCGTTTTGTGGGCGTGAGTGACTTCACCGCTTTTCAGCTGGCGCTGCTGGCGCAGACCGGTGCCACATCGTGGGCGGGGCCGTCACTAGGGGCCGATTTTGGCGTGGCCGGTGGCGAGCCAGACGACATCATGGAAGCCTGTTTCGATGACTTGCTCAGCGGCCACGGCGAAGGCTCGGGCTGGCGCATGCACCGCGAAAAGCCGCATGCCATCACCGGCAAGCCCGCGGTGCCCGATGTGTACGTGAAAAGCGCCACGCTGTGGGGCGGCAACCTGTCGGTGCTGGCCTCGCTGGTGGGCACGCCCTATCTGCCCGACGTGAAGGGCGGCGTGCTGTTTCTGGAGGATGTGCACGAGCATCCGTACCGCATCGAACGCATGCTCACCCAGTTGCTGCACGCCGGCGTGCTGGCACGGCAAAAGGCCGTGGTGCTGGGTCAGTTCACCCATTTCAAGCTGGCACCGCACGACAAGGGCTACAAGCTGCAGTCGGTGGTGGACTGGCTGCGCTCGCAGATCAAGGCTCCGGTGCTCACGAACCTGCCGTTTGGCCACGTGCCCACCAAGGTGCTGCTGCCGGTGGGCGCAACCGTGTCGCTCTCAGTGGAAGACCGCGATGCGCTGATCTATTGGGGCCATACGCATTAGTTCACCGGGGCACTGAGATCTGATTGCCAGACTGGCCGGGTATATCGCCCACGGGTACCGCGCCACGGCTGGTGCGGCAGAGGGTTCCCCGCTCAGGGCGCGGCGTGACGGGTGCGTTCCAGCGGGGGGCGCAGCGTAGTGGGCAATTGCCCCTGGAAAAGCGCGGTCACTTGCTCCAGCGTGGTACGCGCCGTGCATTCACCGCGCAGTGCAGTCAGCGTGCTGAGAAGATCATTGCGCAGGTACCACAGCGCTTCAATGTCGGCCGCGTAGCGCAAGCGGATGTTCATGCGTGCCACTTCGCAGCCGGTGCCGCCCGTCAGGCTGGTCAGCATGGCCTGGCGGATCCGTTCCAGACCCTGGTGGCGTACCCATGCGGTCGACGCTGGCTTGTCGCGGCCGAGCAGGTCGTCGATGGGAGTGCGGACGTTGGGCTTGTTCCAGCGCATGGGGGTTGGCTGTAACGCCATTGCAGTGCAGGGTCGGCCAAGGTACGCCCGGGCCTTGCTTTGCGCAAGAGTGTTGCTCCTCTTTTTGCACAAAGACAACACTGCCTGCGCCGGCTCCAAGGCGTTTTCGCCTCCTGCGCCGTACTCCTGCGCACCCTTTCGGCGTGCACGTCGAGACTGCATGGGCGCTCGTGCCCGCCCGCTGACTGCAGCCCGAAAGCTGGCTGGCCGCGCACAAGCCAGAGCACCAAGCGCTCCGCCATCGCTAACGTTCGTTGAAGATTGCCCTGCACGCGATCTGCCGGGCTGGACTAAACTGGTTGCATCATGTTGCTTTTGTTGCGTTGCCCATGACCGTGCTGTCGACGGTCGTCTTTGCCGATATCTCGGGCAGCGCTTCCCTGTACGAAACCTTGGGCAACGAACGCGCCACCGAGGCGATCACCAAGATGACCCAGTGGCTGGGTGATACGGTGGAGTCGCAAGGGGGGCGTGTGGTCAAGACCCTCGGTGACGGGGTGCTCGGCCTGTTTGGTGATGCTTCGGGCGCCGTCGCTGCAATGGCGCATCTGCTGCGTGAGCACCTGGCCCGGCTGGACCGCTGGCCACAGCCGCTGCAGCTGAACATTCGCGTGGGTATTGCCAGCGGCGACGTCGTCGATGTGGACGGCGACTGCTATGGCGATGCGGTCAACGTGGCTGCGCGCCTTTGCGAACTGGCCGGGCCTGGCGAGATCTGGGCCACCGAAATCTCGGTGCTGCTGGCGGGTACCGCAGCAGACGTGCACTACCGCAACCTGGGCCAGATGGATCTGCGCGGCAAAGCCAATCCGCTGGTGTTGTACCAAATTGAATGGCGCGAAAACGAGGCGCTTGATTCACTCACGATGCAGGCGGCGCTGGCCAGCAATTTTGCGCCGATGGATTCGATCCTTGGTCAGATCCAGTTTTCGTGGCACGGCATCGACATGACCTTTGCCTCCACCGATGCCCCGGTGCATGTGGGCCGTGCAAACCACGCCCAGTTGTGCATCAACGACCCCCGCGTCTCGCGTCTGCATGCGCGCATCGACTGGCGCAACAGCGGATTCCTGCTGACAGACCTGAGCAGCTTCGGCACATGGGTGCAATTTGAGGGCAGCGCGTCGCCTGTGCGGCTGCGGCGTGACGCCTGCATCCTGCATGGCGGTGGGCAGATTGCGCTGGGGGTTTCCTTCAGCGAGCCCAGCGCACCGGTTCTGACCTTCCGCATCGCGGGCAGCAGCGTACACCTGCGCTGACGCACAGCCCGCACGGCGCCAGCCGTGCCGCACGCAAGCGGGACAGTTGCCACCCCCGGCTTGCATCAAAATCCAGTCAGGCGATATCGCCCCAAAAAACCGACTCAACGGAGATCAGAACAATGGCGTGGATGAAGCGAACAGCCGTGGGGCTGGTGGTGGTCGCCTTGCTGGCGGGCACAGCAGCAGCGGTGTACGTGCAGCGCAGCTTTGCTGTGCTGGACGGCAAGCTGGAAGTGGGCGGCCTGCAGGCGCCGGTGACGGTTCAGCGCGACGCCTCGGACGTGACGCACATCAGTGCACAGAGCCCGCAGGACGTGTGGTTTGCCATGGGCTACGTACACGCTCAAGAGCGTACCTGGCAGCTGGAGTTCAACCGCCGCGTGATGCATGGACAGCTCTCCGAAGTGTTCGGCCCAGCCACGCTCGAGACCGACAAGCTGATGCGCGCGCTGGACATCGCCGGCGCGGCGCGGCGCCAATACGAGGGCTTGCCAGCGTACGCCAGGGAGGCCCTGCAGGCCTACAGCCAGGGTATCAACGCCTTCCACAAAGACCGCCCGCAAGCCCTGCCACCGGAGTTCCACATCCTGCGCGTCACCCCCGGTGGAGCTGCCGGCAAGGTGTGGGAGCCGGAAGACAGCGTGGGCTGGGCGCTGATGATGGCGCTGGACCTGGGCGGCAACTGGGGCAATGAATTCGCCCGCCTGTCTGTGGCAGGCACCCTGGACACCGGTCGCCTGTGGCAGCTGATGCCGCCGTACCCCGGCGAGGCCCCGGTGGCTACCGCCGACCTGGCCACGCTGTACCGCGAGCTGGGCGTGTACCGCAACGCGCCCGCAGGCACCGCCCAGGCGGCCGCTGTGTCGCAAGCGCCTGCAGCGGCAATCGGGCAGGGACCGTTGTCGGCACAGGTGAGCGCGGGCATGCTGGCCTGGGCAGATGAGCTCACCCGCAACGCGGGCACCAACGACGGCAAGGGCAGCAACAACTGGGTGCTGTCGGGCATCCGCACCGTCAGCGGCAAACCGCTGCTTGCCAACGACCCGCACCTGGGCCTTTCGGCGCCGGCCATCTGGTACTTTGCCGGGCTCAAGGCCCCTGCAGGCAAGGCCAAAGACGGCACCGATGTGGCAGCCATTGACGCCGTGGGCGCGACCCTGCCAGGCCTTCCCTTTGTCGTGCTGGGCCGCACCAGCCGCGTGGCCTGGGGCTTTACCAACACCGGGCCCGACGTGCAGGACCTGTACCTGGAGCAGATCAACCCCGCCAACCCGGCGCAGTACCGCACGCCCGATGGCTGGGCGGACTTTGCAGTGCGCAATGAGACCATTCGCGTCAAGGGCGAGGCCGACGTGCAGATCAAGCTGCGCAGTACCCGCCACGGCCCGGTGCTGAGCGATGCCCAGAAATCGCACGCCGATGTGCTGGACCTCGGCAAATACGTGCTGGCCCTGCGCTGGACGGCGCTCGATGCCGACAACCAGACGGTGCTGGCAGGCCTGCAGACCAACCAGGCCACCACGGTGGACGAGCTGTTCGCGGCTCTGTCGCACTACCACTCGCCCATGCAGAGCGTGGTGGCGGCCGACGACCAGGGCAACATCCGCTTCAAGGCCATGGGCCGTGTGCCAGTACGCGATGCCGCTAACGACATTCGCGGTGCGGCGCCGTCCCCGGGCTGGGACGCGCGCTACGACTGGAAGGGCTGGCTGCCGCTCGCGCAGACCCCGCAGGACGATGGTGCAGCCAAAGGCTGGGTGGCCACTGCCAACCAGCGCGTCACGGCTCCCGGATACCCGCACTACATCACGCAGGACTGGGCGCTGCCCTACCGCTACGACCGCATTGCCCAGCTCATCGAAGCGACCGACAAGCACGACGCAGCGAGCATGCAGGCCATCCACCGCGACATCACCTCGCTGGCCACGCGCAAGCTGCTGCCGCAGCTGCAACAGGCCACGTCCAGCCACCCGCTGGCTGCGGCAGTCCAGGCGCAGCTCAAGGACTTTGACGGCGTGATGGATGCCGCCAAGCCCGCGCCGCTGGTGTTCGCAGCCTGGGCCGACGAGCTCACGCGCGGGCTGATCGTGCCGCGCATCGGCGAGGCGCGTTTTACGGCCACCTACGGCAAGCGCGACTACCGCGCCGCACTGGAAGGCATTCTGGAGCGCAACGACGCATGGTGGTGCCAGCCATTGACCTGCGCCGAGCAATCAAGTGCTGCACTGGGCCGCGCCCTCGATCGACTGCAGGCGGAGTATGGTGCAGACCCGGGCGCGTGGCGCTGGGGCGCCGCCCACCCCGCCGTCAGCGCCCACCGCCCGTTCAGCAACGTGGCGGCGCTGGCCCGCTACTTCGACGTGAGCGTGCCCTCGCACGGCGACTCGTACACCGTCAACGTGGGCCAGTACAACGCGGGCGAGGCCAAGGGACCGTTTGTGAACCGCCACGCCGCTTCGCTGCGCGCGGTGTACGACCTGGCCGATCTGGAGCAATCTGCATTCATTTACCAGACCGGGCAAAGCGGCCTGGTGTTTTCGCCGCGCTACCGTGACATGGCAGACACCTGGGCACAGACCGGATACCGGCCGCTGCAGCGCCAGCCTGCAAGGTGGGTGCACCAGCTGACCCTGGCGCCTGCGGCGAAGTAGGGGCCGGCTCGCCCACGTCCTAGTGCTGCTTGGTGGGGTGGGGGCCTGTCGAATGCGGACAGAGGCTGGAGATGCGTCTTACGTGGCTCCGTCCATGAATTTTTGTCCAAAAACGGCCTGTAGCGCTTTAAGAATACGCACTTGCAGCTATAAAAAATGTAGCAAATGGCTCGGTGTCTGGCAGTACGTACGCGACGCCCGGGCCCGCACCCAGCAGCGGTGCAATGTGCGCGTTGTAGAACGCCTCGGGTGCGTTGATGCAGCCGTAGCTGATGCGCCTGTCGGCGGTGGTGGCGCTGGCCAGGCGCTGCTGCCTGCGCTCGGCGGCGCTCACGCTGCGCACGCGGTGCAGGGATACCGCGGTCTCGTAGTCGATCCAGACAATGTCATCCCCGCGCAGGTTGCGTCCGGGTTCGGTGGCGAAGCGGCCGGCGGGGGTCGTGCGCTCCTCGGGGCGGATCTGTGACAGCGGACGAGTGCCGATGTCGGGCACGGAGCGGTCGCCGCGCGCCGAGCCGAGCAATACCGGTGCGCTGGCCAGCCATTGCGCACCCGCCGAGAAGACGTGGATGGATGCGCGCGGCTTGTCTACCACCACAAACGGCAGGCCCTGGTGGTCCCGCGTGCCGCTGGCCCATCGCACGATGCGCTGCGCGTCGTCCGAGGCGCCAGCGATCGGCCAGCTGGCGCCGTGCGCCAGCAGCGGGCTTGCCACGGGGGCGAGCACTGCGGCGTGCAAAAACAGCCTGCGGGCATGGAAACAAGGCGTTTGGGGGCGCGGATTGGGGGGCAGCATGGAGCAGTGGTGTGGATTGCAGCGCTCACCAGTTTGCCACTGGCGCAGTTGCCTTCAATAATGCAGACAACCCATCCTCTGTGCAGTGCCGTCGCGCTGCGCCCCGCCATGCTGTTCCAGCGCCTTCGCAATGTTTTTCGTTCCGCTCGTCGTCACACCAGATCCATGGGGGGCGTGACCAATGCAGAGGTCGCGCGGTGGGCGGCTACGCAGCAGTTGGCGATCGTGCTGCAGGCCACCGACGGCTACTTTGACCTGGGCGGAGACCTGCATGGACGCCCCTGGAGGCTGGAGTGCGGCCCGGCCGCGCGCGGCTATGTGCGAGGCCTGGAGCTGCGTGGCCGTGCCGACATGGACGCCGACACCGATGCTGCGGTGATGGTCCTCAATCGGGCGCTGCTCGAATCGCTGGAAGGTCTGGCCTATGAAGCCATTACCGACACGCTGCAGACTACGGTGAACGCGGATCTGCCCGAGGAAATACGTTGGCTGGCCATGTATGAAGAGGTGTCCTGGCCGGGCCTGCCGGCATCGTTCCGGCAGCATTTCGCCGTGGTGGCCGAGCACGCGGAAACGGCGCAACGCTGGGTGCAGGCCCCGCTGGTTTCGCAGCTGCTCGATATCGCTGAAAGCGAGGACGTGGATCAGGATCGGGCCCAGTCGCCCGTGCTGCTGATGCTGGTGCGTGGCAAGGTGTACCTGCGCATGGAGCACACCCGGCGCACGCTGGCCGAGGTGGCGTACGCCACCCACGCGCTGCTGGTGGCGGCGCAGAGTGCCATGCAGCACGTCGCGCCCATGCCTGCGCAGATGTCTTCCGAGGCACCTGAGCCATCCGTTGAAGGAGCTGCAGGGCAGGGCGCAGTGCACGATGCACCTCCGCCGGGCAACGACGCGCCGGGTCAGACGCGTGCGTCGTCGGAGGCCGCGTAGCGTCAGCCCGCCAAGGTCGACTGAGCCCATCGGCATACCACTTGGCCTGCCCATGAAAAAGCGGCCCGAAGGCCGCTTTTATCGTTCTGGTGGATGTCTCAGCTGCCACGCGTAACGGGCACGCTGGCATCGCGGCCATAGGCGCCGTACTTGCCCAGCTCCCACTTGGCAATGGCGTTGCGGTGCACCTCGTCCGGGCCGTCGGCGAACCGCAGCGTGCGCGCATTGGCGTAGGCGTAGGCCAACGGGAAGTCGTCGCTCACGCCGCCGCCGCCATGCACCTGCATGGCCCAGTCGATCACTTCGCAGGCCATGGTGGGTGCCACCACCTTGATCATGGCGATCTCGGTGCGGGCCACCTTGTTGCCGGCGATGTCCATCAGCCATGCGGCCTTGAGCGTGAGCAGGCGGGCCATGTCAATCTTGCAGCGGGCCTCGGCAATGCGCTCTTGCGTCACGGTCTGCTGGGCCACCGTCTTGCCAAACGCCACGCGTGAGGATGCGCGCTTGCACATCAGTTCCAGCGCACGCTCGGCCAGGCCGATGAGGCGCATGCAATGGTGGATGCGCCCGGGGCCCAGGCGCCCCTGGGCGATCTCGAAGCCGCGGCCTTCACCCAGCAGGATGTTGGAGACCGGCACCCGCACGTTTTCGAACGTCATCTCGACGTGGCCGTGGGGCGCATCGTCGTAGCCAAACACGTTGAGCGGGCGAATGATGGTGATGCCCTTGGCATCGGCGGGCACCAGCACCATGCTTTGCTGCGAGTGGCGCGCGGCCTCTGGATCGGTCTTGCCCATGGTGACGAACACTGCGCAGCGTGGGTCGGCTGCACCCGAGATCCACCACTTGCGGCCATTGATCACGTATTCGTCGCCATCGCGCTCGATGCGGGTCTCGATATTGGTCGCGTCGCTGGATGCCACGGCCGGTTCGGTCATCGCAAAGGCGGAGCGGATCTTGCCTTCGAGCAGGGGCTTGAGCCAACGGGCCTTGTTGGCTTCATCGCCATAGCGCGCAATGGTTTCCATGTTGCCCGTGTCGGGGGCAGAGCAGTTGAACACCTCGCTGGCCCATGGCACACGGCCCATGATTTCGGCCAGGGGCGCGTATTCCTGGTTGGTCAGGCCTGCGCCTTCGTAGCCGGAAGCTGCCGCGCTGTCGACCGGCAGGAACAGGTTCCACAGGCCGGCGGCCTGGGCCTTGGGCTTGAGCTTTTCGATGGTGGTGAGCGCGGACCAGCGCTTGCCGGCGGCCGTGTTGGCCGCCAGTTCGGCCGCGTAGGCAGGCTCGGCCGGGTAGATGTGGTCGTCCATGAACTGGAGCAGTTTGGCCTGCAGTTCCTTGGTCTTGGGGGAGTAGTCAAAGTCCATGGGGTCTCCGTCAAAAAATCGGTGGGGCGGGGTGCTGCGATGGGCTCAGCCGCGCTGCGCAAACGACCAGGCCAGTTGCGCCATGGGCCGTGCCGTGTCGCCTGAAGCCTTGGCTTGCGCGCTGGAGGCCGTGCCGGCCTCTACCCGCTTGGCAATGCCCTGCAGGATGGCTGCGATGCGGAACATGTTGTAGGCCAGGTAGAAGTTCCAGTCGGCACGCAGTGAGTCGGGCGTGGCAATGCCGGTGCGCTCGCAGTAGCGGCGGATGTAGGTGTCTTCGTCGGGGATGCCCAGCGCGGCGACATCCAGCCCGGCGATGCCCCGGCCGAGCGAGGCGGGGATGTGCCAGCTCATGCAGTGGTAGCTGAAGTCGGCCAGTGGATGGCCCAGCGTGGACAGCTCCCAGTCCAGCACGGCGATCACGCGGGGCTCGGTAGGGTGGAACATCAGGTTATCCAGCCGGTAGTCGCCGTGCACTATGGAGACATGGCTCTCGTCCCGGGCGCTGGCGGGCATGTTCGCTGGCAGCCATTCCATCAGGCGGTCCATCTCCTCGATGGGCTGGGTGATGGACGCTACGTACTGTTTGCTCCAGCGGCCGATCTGGCGGTCGAAATAGTTGCCCGGTTTGCCGTAACCGGCCAGGCCGCGGTCGGCAAACTTCACGGTGTGCAGTGCCGAGATCACGCGGTTCATCTCGTTGTAGATGGCACCGCGCTCGGCAGGCTCCATGCCGGGCAGCGACTGGTCCCACAGCACGCGCCCCTGCATGCATTCCATGACGTAGAACGCGCGGCCGATCACGCTTTCGTCCTCGCACAGCACGTGCATGCGCGGCACAGGCACATCGGTGCCGTACAGGCCACTCATCACGGCGAACTCGCGCTCGATGGCATGGGCCGATGGCAGCAGCTTGGCCACCGGGCCGGGCTTGGAGCGCATGACGTAACTGGCCGTGGGCGTGTTCAGCTTGTACGTGGGGTTGGACTGGCCCCCCTTGAACATCTCCACACTCAGCGGGCCGACAAAGCCTTCCATGTGCTTTTCCAGCCAGGCGGTCAGTGCGCCGGTGTCAAAAGCGTGCTGTTCAGAAACCGGGCGCGTGCCGACGAAATGGTCAAAGTTGCTCATGGATACGGGGGTATTTCAGTTGTCAGTCTCGGCAATGCGCATGAGCGCTTCCCGATCGCGCACCACCAGGCCGCCCGGCTCGATGCGGATGGCATCCTCGCGCTCCATGGCCTTGAGCTCCTGGTTGACCCGCTGGCGCGATGCGCCCAGCAGTTGCGCCAGTTCTTCCTGTGCCAGTTGCAGGCCGATGCGCATCTCGCTGCCATCCGACAGGCTGGGGATGCCGTAGCTGCGCACGAGGTGCATCAGCTGCTTGGCAAGCCGTGCGCGCAAGGGCAGCGTGTTGAGGTCTTCCACCAGGCCGTACAGCTGGCGTATGCGTCGCGCATGCAGGCGCAGCATGGCTTCGTAGAACTCCACATGGGCGGCGAGAATCTTGCGGAAGTCGGCCTTGGCCACGCACAGGATGGTGGTGTCGCCATGGGCGTACGCATCGTGCGTGCGGCGATCGCCGTCGAAGATCGCCACGTCGCCAAACCAGATGCCGGGCTCCACGTACGTCAGCGTGATCTGCTTGCCCGATATGGAAGTCGAGCTCACGCGCACCGCGCCCCGGGCGCACGCAATCCACTCCTCGGGCGGGTCCCCGCGGGCGGCTATCAGGCCGCCGTCCTTGAAGCGTTTGACGTATGCACATCGCAGGATGTCGTGACGTAGTGAAGGTGAAAGAGATGAAAACCAGCGACCTGAGTTGATCGCTTCTCGTTCTTCGATAGTAAGAATCGGGTCGTCCATGGGCTGTCTTTTGCGTGACTGGTAACAGGACCATTGTCGCGTCAGGGACCGTCGCCCCGCGTCAGGGTTTGTCACCTGCGTGTCTGCATGGGTCTGACCCGGCGCGGTACCTCTTGAAGCCACGCCGAGCAAGCCGCAAGCGATCAATAAAAAACCGGGTCCGCATTACACGAAGCCCGGTCTGGCGAGTGCCTGCACCCCGCGATGGCGCGTGTGCAGGTGGTACGCGCTACTCGTAACGCGGTGTGCGTTTTTCCAGAAAGGCGCTGATGCCTGCGCCCGCGTTGGCGTGGTGCAGGTTCTTCACGAAGTGGTCGCGCTCCTGGTTGAGGTGCTGCGTCAGGCTGGCGTGGGGCGCATCGTTAATGAGCTCCTTGATGCTGGCCAGCGCATTGGGCGCACGCGCGTTGAGCTGCTCTGCCAGCGCCAGCGCTGCATCCAGCGCATTGCCCGGCTCGGCGATGCGATTGACCAGGCCCAGTGCGTGCAGCCGCTCGGCACCCAGGCGGTCGCCGCACATCAGGATCTCGGCGGCCATCTGCCGCGACAGGCCGTGCACCAGGCTCCAGCTGCCGCCGCCATCGGGCGACAGCGCCACGTTGCTGTAGGCCATCACAAACACAGCATTGCGCGCTGCCACGATCATGTCGCAGGCCAGCGCCAGCGAGAAGCCCGCGCCGGCGGCAGCGCCCTCGACCGCTGCGATCACGGGCTTGGGATACGTGCGGATGGTTTCGATCCAGTTGTGCAGGCCTTCAATGCTCTGCGCCTGGACCTCGGGGTCTTGCTGCCGGTTGGCCAGCAGGCGTTCCAGATTGCCTCCGGCGCAAAACATGCCGTCGGCACCGGTAAGGATCACGCTGCGGATGTCTGCACTGCGTTCGGCAACGCCCAGGGCCTCGATGCCCGCGGCATACATCGCCGGGTCGATGGCGTTGCGCCGCTCCGGGTTGCGAAGGGTGAGGATCAGGGTCTGGCCCTGGCTGGTGCTCTGGAGTTCTGCGGGCATGGGAGACCTCGGGTGGGGACTTCAGGCAGCGGGACGCTGGGCGGGCTGTGCCATCAGGCGCCCACCGCATCGCGAACACGGGGCAGGGCGCTGTACTGCATGGCGGTACTGCGTCATTCTTCGACGTGCGTCAGGCTCAGGCCGATAGCGCCGCGCCGACGCAGCCAGGGACTGGGCCGGTAGCGTGTGTCGCCATAAACGGTCTGCATGTTGAACAGCACTTCGAGAATGTTCGTGGGGCCCCAGCGGTCACCCATGGCCAGAGGACCGAGCGGGTAACCCAGACCCAGCGTCACCGCGGTCTCCAGGTCGCGCGGGCTGCAGATGCCCTGCTGGCAGATGTCGCTGGCGATGTTGACGATGGTCGCCACCACGCGCTGCGTCACAAAGCCGCCGCTGTCGCGGATCACGCTCACGGCCTTGCCGTCGCGGGCGAACAGGGCATGCGCTGCGTTGCGGATGTCCACACGCGTGGCCGGGTTGGTAGCCAGCACGCGGCGCCGCGTGGCCGCATCGTCAATCAGCATGTCGATACCGATGGTGCGGGCCGGGTCCAGCCGCTCGACGACGGCCACGGTGGTCACGTCAAACCCCAGTGGTGCCACCAGGGTGATCGCGTGCGCAGAAGGCGACTGGCCGGTTTCAATCGTTGCGCCCAGGTCCTTGAGCAACTGGTACAGCTCTGCCCGGCGCGAGGCCCGCGGTGACACCCATACGGGTGGAATCTGCTCGACCACTGGCACCGGTGGTTCCGGTGGTACCTGTGCCACGCCGTTGGCGTACCGGTAAAAGCCTTCGCCTACCTTCTTGCCGAGCAGCCCGCCTGCAAGACGTTGTGCCGTGATGACACTGGGCCGAAAGCGGGGCTCGTCGTAGTACTGGCGGTAGATGGATTCCATCACCGGGTGCGAGACATCCAGCGCCGTTAGATCCATCAACTCGAACGGCCCGAGCTTGAACCCCACCTGGTCGCGCAGGATGCGGTCCACGGTAGCGAAATCAGTAACGCCTTCGCCCACGATGCGCAGCGCCTCGGTGCCGAAGCCGCGGCCGGCATGGTTGACGATGAAGCCTGGCGTGTCCTGCGCCTGTACCGGCGTGTGCCCCATCTGCCGGGCATAGTTCACCAGCGCTGCGCAAATCGCCGGGTCCGTCTTCAGCCCTGCAATGACCTCCACCACCTTCATCAGCGGGACCGGGTTGAAGAAGTGAAAGCCCGCGAGCTGCCCAGGCCGGGGCAGCCCCGCCCCAATGGCCGTGACCGACAGGGAGGATGTATTGGTCGCGAGCACGGCGTCATCGCGCAGAACCTTTTGCAGTTGCGCCAGCAACGCCTGCTTGGCGTCCAGCCGCTCGACGATGGCCTCTACGACGAGGTCACATGCAGCAAGGTCTGCAACCGCGGCGACGGGGCACAACCGTGCTGCATAGGCGCTGGCTTGGGTGTCGTCGAGCCGGCCCTTGGCGACCAGCCTGGCCCACTGGTCTTCGAGCGCGGCCTTGGCGGCTTCGGCTGCCCCCGGATTGGCGTCCAGGAGCAACACCTCGCTCCCGGCCTGGGCTGCGATTTGGGCGATGCCACGGCCCATGGCGCCGGTGCCTGCAATTCCGATGCGGGGAAACTGAATTTTCATAGCGCGATTATGGCTGTGGCTCTAGTTGCGCGTTGTGTGCAAGAATCATCCGCACCCGAGTAGAATGAATTGTGAAAATCAGTAACACCATATTTGGCGCTGGCGTGTGGATGCTTGCGGCCGGCGCCAGTGCCCTGTCGCTGGGCGGTAGCCGCGGCCAGGTCACCATTGGTGCGCCGGTAGATCTGGCCTTCGAGGTCCTGCCAGATGCGGGGTCCGACGTCGCCGGTTCGTGTGTTACCGCCGAGGTTGTCGCGGGCGACAACCCACTGGGGGAGGCCCGAGTGCTGGTAACGCCCATTGCCGAGTCGCGAGGCCGTCCCCCTGCCGTAAGGGTGCAGACTTCGGTGGTGGTGGATGAACCCGTCGTGAGGGTAACGGTCTCAGCGGGTTGTTCCGGCAAGGTCACCCGCACATATACGTTTCTTTCCGAGCTTCCTTCAGCGGCGTTGCGATCAGGCGGGCCGGTGGATGTTGCGCGACTGGCGCAGTCGGCTGTGCCTGGGGCAACGCCCGGGCCATTGCGTACACCCCTGGTGCCGGCGCCCTCCGAAGCCTCGGGTTCCGCGCCCCCGGCTCCAGTAAGGCGTGCACCCAGCCGCCCGGTTCAGGAGGACAACGCGAGGCCCGCGGCGGCTGCGCTGCCGCCGGGTCGCCCTGTCAAACCCAACCCAGTACCGGCGTCCTCGTCCGCCAAGGCACCCTCATCCCGCCTTGTGGTGGAGCCGCTTGACACCTGGCTCGACAGCCCTGTGGTGCTGCGCAGCGCTCCCCTGCTGAGCATCAAACCGGACGAGCAACCCTCTGCGCAGCGTGCGCAGGCGGCCGCCTTGTGGAAGGCTCTCAACGTACAACCCGGGGATGTGGACCCGGATGCAGAACGCGCAAAGGCGCTGGAGGGCGATCTCGCGACCGTGAAAGCCCAGGCAGCCCGCGATCGCGCCTCGGCAGCGCAGCTGCAGGAGCAGTTGGCGCAGGCCGAGAATGAGCGGTTTTCCCCTACGGTGGTGTACGGCCTCGCCGGTTTGCTGGCTTTGGCACTGGCTGCTGCTGCGTGGGCGCTGCTGCGGCTTCGGAACGCGTCGGACAGGGCGGTCAGGTCATGGCGTGATTCAGTGGCCCTGGGGACCCGGGAAGCGGTTGAGGCCCATGAAGCTTCGATGAGCCTCACGCCGCATCCGGACGACACCTGGCCTCCGTCGGAAACCCAACCGGGAGTTGGGCCTGTGTCCGGTCGTGCGGAACTGGATGTCACGACGGCGCCTGCGCCAGGGCCCGTGAGCGCCGGTGCGCCCCTGCAGGCTGCAGCAGCAGCGACGCCGCAGCCGAGGGCGCCCGCACCGCCACCCGGACCGGCGCTGCACATCGTCAATCCCGAAGAACTGTTCGACATCCAGCAGCAGGCAGAATTCTTCGTGTCGGTGGGCGAACACCAGCAAGCCATCGATGTGCTTAAACACCACATCGCCGAACACCGCAAGACGTCACCGCTCGCCTACCTGGAACTGCTGCGGCTTTATCACACGCTGAGCCGTGTGGACGAATTCACCCAGCTGCGACTGCAGTTCATGCAATCGTTCAATGCGCAGGTACCTGATTTCGCCACCTTCAGCCGCCCCGGCCGCGTGTTGGAGCATTACACCGATGCGCTGGCCGAAATAGAAGCGCAGTGGAGTGCTCCCGCGGTTCTCGAGCTGCTGGAAAGCTATCTTTTCCGCGAAGAGGGTAGTGCGGCTGTCGCCCCCTTCGACCTGGCAGCGTACGACGATCTGTTGTTGCTTTTGTCCATTGCCCAGACCACGCCGGCCAGTGCTCGGGGCGCACCGCCGCCGCGCAACCGCACCACGCCTATGGCGCCCCCGCGGAGCGAGTCGGCAGTGTTCAGCGGAGCCCTTGCGTCCGGGGCTGCTTTGGCAGCACCAGCTGGTGGCCTTGATGATGCTTCGCTGGACATGCTCGCCAGCGGGATCGATTTCGACTTCGATTCGCTGCCGGGTGGCCTGAACCTTGAACACGCCGCGGCAACCCCTTTTCCTGTAGATTCGCTCGCCGTGCCGCTCGACCTTGACCTGTCTGACGCACCACACCTGACGCTCAGCGATCTGCCTGCCGTGCCGGTCACTCCACCCCCACCTGCCGGGCAGCCCGTGGGTTTTGGCATGGACAACGAGTTGATGGAACTCAGGCTCGAACTAGACCAGCGCAAAAAGGGCGACATCGGTTAGGGCGTTCTGGCAGCCACCCAGCCCCACAAGGACATCGCGAGGCACCCCTTGCAGGGCAGTGGCATATGCCTGCCCTCACCACGCCCGTTTGCCATCGCAGGTGTGCCGTTTGCCGTCAGCCCTGCATCCGTGCCATGAGCTCAGCTGCCTGCGCCTCTGGATCAGCCACATTCACAAGCGCCCTTACCACCGCGATGGAGCCCACGCCGGTGGCAAGCACCTCGCCAAACTGTTCTGCCCCGATACCGCCGATGGCCACTTGCGGGTAACTGCGCAAAAGGCGCGCATACACACCCAGCCGACCCACGCCCTGTGGCGCAGTGGCCATTTTCTTGAGCGTGGTCGGAAAGACGGCGCCCATGGCGATGTAGCTCGGTCCTACGGCATCGGCGCGGACCATTTCTGCGTAGCCGTGGGTGCTGACCCCCAGGCGGACACCGCTGGCCCGCAACGCATCGAGTTCGTCGGGGCGCAACGCATCCAGGTCTTCCTGTCCCAGGTGGACTCCATAGGCACCTGCCTCGATGGCCGGCTGCCAGTGGTCGTTGATGAACAGCAGCGCACCAGTGCCCTGTACCGCAGCCACGGAAGCGGCGATTTCGCGCGCTACCGCCTTTGCATCTGTGGATTTGAAGCGCAACTGCACGGTGGGAACCCCGGCGCGCGCCATGCGGCCGACCCAGACCGCATCAGGCAGCACGGCGTACAGGCCGAGCTGCTGAGGGCAAGGGGCAAATGCGCGGGCGCGCGGCACCCGCTGGAGGCCGAAGTCCTGCGGTGCGCTCGGCCAGAGGGCCTCGTCAAAGCTGCCCGTGCGCAGCGTCTGTGCCTGCCACGCACTGGCCAGGCATCGTGCATCCGCGGCGATAAACCCGAGCTGGCTGCAGGCGTGCAATGCGGCTGCGTAGGCAGCGTCTTGCGATGCTGCATCCGGTACTGGCTGCGGTTCAAAGCCGGCAAATGTCGTGGCGTGGTGTGCCACGATGGCTTGCGCCATGTGCCCGATATCGTGCTTACTCATGGCCGTGGTGCCAGAAAGGTGTACCCAGCACAGGGGTGCTCGGCTGTGCTGCATCCTGTGCCGCCATGGCGCCCGCCATGCGGGCTGCCCGGCCACCATTCACGGCGTCGGCAAACGCCCCCGCCATGGCCACCGGGTCCTGGGCCAAGGCGACGGCAGTGTTGAGTAGCACCCCGTCGTAGCCCCATTCCATCACTTGGCAGGCGTGCGACGGCAGGCCCAGCCCGGCGTCGACCAGCATGGGCACATCCAGCCGCTCGCGCAGCATCTGTAGCGCATAGGGGTTGACGGGGCCGCGCCCGGTGCCGATGGGCGCCGCCCAAGGCATCACGGCCTGGCAGCCCACATCCACCAGGCGCTGGCACAGCACCAGGTCTTCGGTGCAGTACGGCAGCACCTGAAAGCCTTCCTTGATCAGGTGCTCCGCTACGCCCACCAGGTTCAGCGTGTCGGGCTGCAGCGTGTAGTCATCGCCGATCAGTTCCAGTTTGATCCAGGGCGTGTTGAACACTTCGCGCGCCATCTGGGCCGTGGTGATGGCCTCTTGCGCGCTGTGGCAGCCGGCGGTGTTGGGCAGCACGGGCACATTGAGTTTGCGCAGCAGTTCCCAGAAGCTGCTGCCACTTTCAGCCGGGTTGCTGCCCTGGCGACGCAGCGATGCCGTGACCATGGCCGGGCGGGCGCGCTGCACGGCAGCTTCCAGCACGGCGGGCGACGGGTAGCGCGAGGTGCCCAGCAGCAGGCGGCTGTCGAACGACTGGCCGTAGAGCACCAATGGGTCTCGGGGTGTCGAAGAAATCATGTTTACTATGGTTTTGATAGCTACCAGCGCCTTGCTGGAAAGCGCTAGAGGCCAATCTGAATCATTATTTCACGCAGAGGGTCAACCACCCGTCACGGGCGAGATGATTTCCACGCGGTCGCCGGGCTGCAGGGCTTGCGCGGCGTAGCGGGTGTTGGGCACAAAGGTGGTGTTCACGGCCACGGCAAAAGGCGGGCGCGCGGCAATGGCTGCCACGGCGTCGGACACGGTGGCGCCGTCGGGCAGCTCGTGCGGGATCTGGTTGATGGAGATGTTCATGCAAGGACAGGGGCGGCTGCGGCGCTGGGCAGGGCGGGCGTGCCCGGCGCCAGCTCCAGCATGAGGTCAAAACGTTGCGAAAGCGCCGATTGTCCTGTGTTCAGGATGTCCAGCGTCACGTCCAGCATCGCCGGGGCAATCATGAAGCCGTGGCGGTACAGGCCGTTGATTTCCAGCACGCCTTCCCGGGGCTGGCGGATGGCCGGCAGGTTGTTGGCCAGTGTGGGCCGGCACTGCGTGGCCAGCTCCAGCACGCGCCCTTCGGCAAAGCCAGGGTGTACAGCGTAGGCGGCGCTCAGCAGCTCCAGCGTGGACCGTGCACTGACCGGAGAAAGGTCGTCCGACTCGATCTCGGTCGCACCGATCACGAAGACATGGTCTTCCTTGGGCGCGATATAGATCGGGTAGCGCGGGTGCACCAGCCGCGTGGGCCGCTGCAGGGTCACGTCGGGTGCATGGATGCGTGCCACCTCGCCGCGCACACCGCGCAGCGCCGGCCAGTGCGCCCGGGCGCCCAGGCCGCGGCAGTCCACCACCCAGTCCGGCTGGCCAGGCTTGCCGGGGTCGAAGGTTTCTGGTGACGCAGGTGTGTTCCAGTGGGCCACCGCGCCCAGCCGCTGCATGTCGGTGGCCAGGGCAGCCAGCAGCTGCCGGTTGTCGAGCTGGCCTTCGCCCGGCAGGAACAGCCCTTGCGAGAACCGCTGTGCCAGCGTGGGCTCGGCCTGCGCCAGTGCCTGGCTGTCGAGCTTTTGAAGGGCGGGCAGCTCGGGCACGGTGTGCTGGTTGGCTTCAAGCTGGCGTGTCAGGCGCTGGGCCTCGGCCGCGTCCTGCCGATGCCACACGATGAGCGTGCCGGCCTGCTGGAAGAACACGGGGTCCGCCAGCGCTGCCAGCAGCTGAGGCCACCGCGTGAGCCCGTGGTGACCCATGCGCACCACGCCAGGTTCCGTAATGGCAGATTCGGCCAGCGGGGCGAGCATGGCCGCGGCCACACGCGCGGCCGACTGGCCGGCATCCGGGCCCCCGGCGTCATAGATTTCAACGCGGTGGCCTTGGCGCGCCAGTTCCACGGCGAGCAGCCGGCCCATGAGGCCGGCGCCCAGAATGGCAAAGGAAGAGGGTGGCAGTGACATAGGTCCGTTGATCGTGTCCGTGCGCTGGCGTGGTGGGCGAGCATGGACAAAACGGGTGGCACCGCGATGGAAACTCCCCACGCCAGCATGACCTGGATCGGGTAGCGGGGCCTGTGAGGTCTTGAACAGACTCTGATGGCCCCAGGGTATTTCTCAGCCAAAGCCTGCGCACTGCGCGGCACGGCACCCCTGTTTCGTCCGAAAAAATCAATTACAGCACAAGGTCTGTGGCCAAGGTTTGCGCTGGCGCATAGGCCATAATTTTTGCCATGACTTCTCCAATGCCTTCGCCCACCCCGGCGCGCCGCTATGCGCGCGTGCTATCGATTGCCGGCTCCGACAGCGGGGGCGGTGCGGGCATCCAGGCCGACCTCAAGACGTTCAGCGCGCTGGGCTGCTACGGCATGACCGCCATCACGGCCATCACGGCGCAAAACACCTGTGGCGTCACCGGCATCCACGGCATCCCGCCGGAGATGCTCAGGGCCCAGATCGACGCTGTGGTGCAGGACATCGGTGTGGACGCCGTCAAGATCGGCATGCTCCATTCGCCCGACGTGGTGCGCGTGGTGGCTGAAGCGATTCGCACCCACCAGCTGCCCCATGTGGTGCTCGACCCGGTGATGGTGGCCACTAGCGGCGACAAGCTGATTGCCGACGAAACCGTGGGCGTGCTGGTGCGTGAGCTGTTTCCGCTGGCGGAAGTCATCACGCCTAACCTGGATGAAGCCGGATGGCTGCTGGGCCGCAGCATCAGTAGTGCTGATGCACTGCCCGAAGCAGCGCAAGCCCTGCTGGGCTTGGGCGCCCGTGCGGCCTTGCTCAAGGGCGGTCACCTGCCCGGGAATTGGGTGGTAGACCTGCTGGCCGTGCAGGGCGGCAGCACGCAGCGGCTCGAATCGCAGCGCATTGCCACGCACAACGGCCACGGCACCGGCTGCACGCTTTCATCGGCGATCGCCGCTTTCCTTGCCATCGGGGAGCCCCTGCCGCTGGCGGTAGAAAATGCCCGCGCCTACATCCTGGGCGCCATCGCTGCGGGGGCTGATGTGACCACGGGCCGCGGCCATGGTCCGCTCAATCACGGTTACGCGCCCCTGGCGCAGCGCGTGTTGCCGGACTAAGCAGCGCCTCAACGCAACCGGGCGGGCTTCGCGTCAGGCAACGTGCGCGAACTCGCTGCGCAAGTACGCGATGATTTTTTCCGAGTCGTAGAGCCAGCGGCTGTTCCCTGTCTCATCTGTGATCTTCAGGCACGGCACCTTGGTGTGGCCGCCCTGTAGCATCAACGCCGCCCGGTCGGGCCCTTCTGGCTGCGCGTCGATTTTGGGGATGTTCAGGGACAAGCGTCGCATTTCCTGGCGCACCTTGATGCAAAACGGGCAGGTTTTGTACTGGTACAGGGCGAGTGCGCGGCACGATTGGTCCACGGATTTCTGCCCGGCCGGGGACCGCTCGATGCCCTTGGGTCGCGTCAAGGCTTCCTTGAGCAGCATCACCGGGCCCAGCACGACGCGCAGGGTCTTGAAAAAGGTTCGAACAAAGTATTTCATGGGCCATTCTAGGTAGGCAAAGCGTTCACGCTGCGCGAACTCCCGGGGCGGCCCCGGGAGGCACGCCGCTCACCCGCGCGGGCGGGTGGCAAATGCCAGCGCAAAACACACGGCCAGCGTGGGCAGCGCTGCGCCCAGTGCGGTAGAGACCATGGGCAGCAGGTGATAGAACGCGATGCCTGCCAGCCAGATGCCCACCGGGACCGGGTTGACCTTGCGGGCCTGCGCCAGCAGTGCGGGTGCATTGGTGCCAAACGCGAGTCGGCCGAGGATCACGGCAAACAGGGGCACAAATACCGAGCTCAGCATCAGCAGGAACGGCTCCAGGCTGTGCATGGGCAGCACCAGCGCAAGGCCCGTGCAGACAGCCGCCACAGCCAGGCCCCACTTGCGTACCGTCCAGCGCGGTGCGAGGCTGTGTGCCGACACTGCACCGGAGTACGTGTCGCCGTAGGCGTTGTCCACCTCGTCGATCAGGATCAGCGACAGCGCAATCAGCCCGCCCTGGGCCAGCAGCAGCGCCTGCACCAGATCCTTGCTCGGCAAGGTAAGCGCCACCAGCACGCCCAGGCTGTAGCACCACATGTTGGCCAACGCATAGCCCAGCCAGGTGCCGCGCAGGGCCGAGCCACCGCTTTTGCCGTGTCGCGCGTAGTCAGCCACCAGCGGCAGCCATGAAATGGGCATGGCGATCACCAGGTCCAGTGCGGGGAACACGCCCATGCCGCCTTCGCCCTTGCGCGTCCACAGCGCTTCCAGGCCCTGCGCCTGGGCCAGCGACAGGAACTGCCATGACAGCCACAGCAGCGACAGCACGACCAGCGGCAGCGCCACGCGCGCAATCACCTTGCGCACCAGCTGCACCATCGACCCACTGATCAGCAGCATCACCACGGCGCCCCACAGCAGCGTGGCCAGCACCGGCCAGTGGGCGCCGGTCATCACGCCTGACTGCTGGCCGATGGCTACGCTGGCGTCGCGCATCACCACCAGCTCGAATGTGCCCCAGCCGACCAGCTGCACGATGTTCAGGATGATGGGCAGGCTGGCAAAGGTGCGGCCGTACACGGCGTGCATCAGCCCGGCACTGGCCAGGCCGCTGTCACAGCCCAGCTTGGCCACCCAGCCCAGCAGGCCCGCGCC
The DNA here is from genome assembly GCF_051942715.1 of Acidovorax sp. BL-A-41-H1. Lineage (NCBI taxonomy): Bacteria > Pseudomonadati > Pseudomonadota > Betaproteobacteria > Burkholderiales > Comamonadaceae > Acidovorax > Acidovorax sp. BL-A-41-H1. The sequence continues at coordinate 216,071 of NZ_JBPVJQ010000005.1, forward strand.
CACGATGGAGCCGGCCACGATGGCAATCAGCGCCTCCTTGGTGCCCAGCGCGGGCATCAGGTACGAACCCACCTGCATGACCAGCAGCCCCACGCCCAGGCTGAACCAGAGCGAGGCGTGGTCATGCCACTGGAAGACGCGGCGGTCGGCAGAAACAGGGGCCAGCGCTTCGTTGGAAGGCGCGGCAGACGATGGGGACATGGCAGGCTCCGTAGCAATACAGAGCAGGGCGGCGGCCTGCGGGCGCGTCCCAAGACCGAATCAGGGGATGGCCACAACAGACATGCTTCCCTGCGCGAGGATGATCTCAATCAGGTTCAAAGGGACTCTCTCAGTGGGCACCGTGATGGCAGCGCCCACACCCCTAGCGATGTGCCCCGGCCGACGCACAAGCATCCTTCGGAGCGTGCGGATTGTAGAGCCTGCCTTCGGGCAGCTGGCGATCAGTGCCCGGCGGGGGCTGTGGCGGTGCCCGGTGCCACGCCCAGCAGCTGGTGCAGCCGCGGGCTGGTGGTCGTGTATTGCAGCGCCACTTTGTCACCCTTCATGGTCTCGGCCGCGCCAAATGCTGCCAGCGTGGCCTCATGGAAGCCACACAGGATGAGCTTGCGTTTGCCGGGGTAGGTGTTGATGTCGCCCACGGCGTAAATGCCGGGCACGCTGGTACGGAAGGATGCGGTGTCCACCACCAGCTGCTTGCGGTCCATGGCCAAACCCCAGTCTGCAATGGGCCCGAGCCGGGGTGAAATGCCCAGCACAGCTAGCAGCAGGTCCAGTGCCAGGGCGCGGCTGCTGCCATTGGCGTCCACCACTTGCAAGGCGGTCAGCTGTTCGCCAGCGGCTTCAATACCGGTGATCTGTACGGCCTCGACGTGGATGCGGCCCGCATCGCGCAGTTGCTGCAGGCGCTGCAGCAGGGCATCCGGGGCCTGGAACACATCGCGGCGGTGCAGCAGGCTGACGCGGGCGGCCTGGCCTTGTTCGGCCAGTTCCACGGCGCGGGCCACGGCAGGCTCGTCGCCGCCGTGGACGACCACATGGCGACCGGCCACGTTGGCAGTGGAGTGGAGGTTTTGGTAGTGGACCTGGGTGCCCACAAAACGCTCGATGCCGTCCACCTTGAGCGTGCGCGGCACAAACGCGCCCACGCCTGCGGCAATGAAAACGCTGCGGGCCAGCAGCTGCGTACCTTGCGAGGTTTCGACCAGCAGGCGCTCATCGGACTGCACGCTGAGTGCGGACACCAGCGTGTTCAGGTGCCACTGTGTCTTGAACGGCGCAATCTGCTGAAGCAGCAAATCGGCCAGCCCCCGACCGGTGCACACCGGGATGCCCGGGATGTCGTAGATCGGTTTGTCACCGTACAGCTCGACACACTGGCCGCCCGCATGGGGCAGGGCATCGATCAGGTGGACGGTGATGCCTTGCAGGCCCAGCTGGAAGGCCTGGAACAGGCCCACGGGACCCGCGCCGATGACGACGGCATCGGTCTCTACGACGGCGGGCGCTTGCAAAGCTTCAATCACCAGCGGGGCACGCGGCGGTTTACTTGATCAGTGCGCTGACCTTGCCGGGCTTGCCGTTCCACTCGTCGGCATCAGGCAGCGCGGGCTTGCGCTTGGTGATGCTCTTCCAGCCGTCGGCAAAGGCCAGATCGGCGTTGAGCTTGATGAATGCGATCTGGTCGGCCGGCAGGTCTTCTTCGGCAAAGATGGCGTTGGCAGGGCACTCGGGGATGCAGACTGCGCAGTCGATGCACTCGTCAGGATCGATGACGAGCATGTTCGGGCCTTCGCGGAAGCAGTCCACGGGGCACACGTCCACACAATCGGTGTACTTGCACTTGATGCAGTTTTCGGAAACGACGTGGGTCATGACGGGAGTTGTGTGGGGCGGTGAAAACCCTCGATTTTAAGGCTTTCACCGACCTTGGTTGGCAGGGCCCCTCTCGCAGAAAGGGGTGCTCGGCGCACAAAGGCTGATGGAGGTCAGTTCACCAGCACCGCGCCAGCGGTCTTGTGGCTGGCGGTGTCGACCAGGATCAGTGAACCCAGCACGCGCGCCTGGCTGAAAGCGGCGGCCGGAATCGCCTCCTGCAGCAGCAGATCCACATGCCCGATGGCGTTGGGGTCCAGCTGGATGGCGGCTTCTTCGGCCAGCGTGTTGATGTTCAGCTTGTGCACCACGGCCTTCACCTTGGCCTTGACCCAGCGGTGGCCGTGCAGCGCCCAGTACACGCGCCCGGCCACCAGCGGCTCGTCGTCCATCCAGGCGATGGTGGTGCGCAGCTCGCGGCTGGAAGGCCAGGCCGGCACGGCCGCTGGGGTGTCGCGAAAGTCGTCGTCGGCCGGTGTGGCCGCAGCGGCCGTGGGCGCAGCCAGAATCCAGTCGCCGCGTGACACGTCCACTTCGCGGTCCAGGATGATCCCGGCGCTGGTGCCCGCGGGTACGTCGCCCGGGCGACGGGCATGGTCCAGCACTTGCGCCACGGTGGCCAGCTGGCCGCTGGGGAAGATCTGCACCGGCGTGCCGGGTGTCACGTTGCCTGCAGCCACGCGGCCCCAGAAGACGCGGCGGCCCTGGCTGGTGTCGGCCGATGACGACGATGATTTTTCGACCCACTGCACCGGGAAAGCCACCGCCAGCGCGGTGTCGGCGGGGGTGTTGGGCAGTTCTTCGAGCACCTGCAGCAGCGTGGGGCCTTGGTAGCCGCACCAGCCGGCGTGGCCGTCGACCACGTTCCAGCCCTTGAGGGCCGACACGGGCACCGTGGCGCGCACGGTGATCCCGGCAGCCTGGGCAAACGACTGCAACGCACCCTGGATGTGCTTCCAGGCCACCACCGGGTCTTCCACCGCGTCGAGCTTGTTGACCGCAAACACCAGCGAGTGCACACGCAGCAGGTGCGCCAGCAGGCTGTGGCGGCGCGTCTGCGGCAGCAGGGCCAGGGCGGGGTTCTTCCAGTCGAGCTTGGTGGCGTCGACCAGCACCACGGCCGCATCTGCGCTGCTGGCAGCGGTGACCATGTTGCGGGTGTACTGCTCGTGGCCCGGCGCGTCGCCAATGATGAACTTGCGCGTTTCGGTGGCGAAGTAGCGGTAGGCCACGTCGATGGTGATGCCCTGCTCGCGCTCTGCGCTGAGGCCATCGGTCAGCAGGGCCAGGTCGGTCTCGCCCTGGCGCTGCACGCCGGCCAGGTGGTCTTGCAGCACGGCCTTGCTGTCCACCAGCAGGCGGCCGATCAGCGTGCTCTTGCCGTCGTCCACACTGCCGCAGGTGATGAACTTGAGGGCGGAAATATGGTCATTTTGGCCTGTAGTGCTTAATTTATATGCACTTGTAGCTATCAAATTAGTAGTGTTTGTCATCAGAAATACCCGTCCTTCTTGCGCTTTTCCATCGAGGCGTCGCTGGTCTTGTCGTCCATGCGCGTCGCCCCGCGCTCGCTCACGTCGGCGGCCAGGGTCTCGATCACGATCTCGGCCGGCGTGGCAGCAGTGCTCTCTACCGGTGCGGTGCAGGTGATGTCGCCCACGGTGCGAAAGCGCACGTCGCGCGTTTCCACTACATCGCCCTCGCGCGGCGGGGTAAGTTCGGTCACGGGCATCAGCAGGCCCTTCTTGTCCACCACCTGGCGCTTGTGCGTGTAGTAGATGCTGGGCAAGCCGATCTGCTCGCGGTCGATGTACTGCCACACGTCGAGTTCGGTCCAGTTGCTGATGGGGAACACACGGAAGTGTTCGCCGGGCTGCAGGCGGGTATTGAACAGCGTCCACAGCTCGGGGCGCTGGGCCTTGGGCTGCCATTGGCCGAAGCTGTCGCGGTGGCTGAAGATGCGTTCCTTGGCGCGGGCCTTTTCCTCGTCGCGGCGGGCGCCGCCAATCAGCGCGTCAAAGCGGAACTCTTCAATCGCTTCAAGCAGCGTGACCGACTGGTGCACGTTGCGCGACTCGCCCGGGTGGGCCAGGCGCACGGTGCCGCGTGCCATCGAATCTTCGACATTGCGCACGATGAGTTCGGCACCCAGTTCCTTCGCGCGGAAGTCGCGGAAGTCGGTGACTTCAGGGAAGTTGTGGCCGGTATCGATCATGAGCAGCGGGTACGGAATGCCGCCACCGCTGGCCTTGCTGCCAAAGGCTTTTTCGGCGCACTTGAGCATCACCAGCGAATCCTTGCCGCCCGAAAACAGCAGGGCAGGGCGTTCAAAGGCGGCAGCCACCTCGCGCAGGATGAAGATGGTTTCTTCTTCCAGAGCGTCGAGGTGCGAATTGTTGAGGTGGTAGCTCATGGGGTTGTCGTTGTTCTTTTGCAGCAGCGCGGCGTCGGTACGGGCGTTCATGGTCGGTTCTGCGCGGGTCAGTGGGCGATGTGCAGGCCGCACTCGCGGTTGTCTTCGCCCTTGGTCGGGTCCACGTAATCGAAGTTGTTGGGCAGGCCGTGCTTGACGCAGTACTCGTGCAGGTCCTTGGACGACCAGTGCAGCAGCGGCGCCACCTTGATGAGGCCGTCGGGGTTGATGCTCACCGGGTCCATCTGTGCGCGCACGGCGGTGTCGGTGGCGCGCAGGGCGGTGAACCAGACCTTGGGCGCTGTCTCGCGCAGGGCGCGGGCGAAGGGCTCGAGCTTCACCTCGGCGGTGAATGCTGCGTGGCGCGGGTCGTCCAGCGCGGGCGTAGGGCCGTCAACCGCTTCGCGGTGCGCGCGCGAGCGCAGGGGCAGGTAGATCTTCAGGTTCAGCCCCAGCTGCTTCGTCACCTCGTCGGCAAAGCGGTAGGTGGCCTCCGTGTTGTAGCCGTTGTCCATCCACACCACGGGCACATCGCGCTGTACCGACGCAACCATGTGCAGGATGACGGCCTCGAACGGGCGGAAGTTTGTGGTGACGATGGGGCTCTGGCCCAGGCCCAGGGCCCAGGCGACGAGGCCTTCGGCGTTGCGGCCGAGTTCAGCGTTGATGCGTGCGAGATCGAATTGGCTCATGTGCGGTCCTATGGGGGCTCAGGCAGCGGCCCGTGCAGCAAACAGCGGCTGCGGGTTGACGGCATCGCCCTGGTAGAAGCCGGGGAACCGCTCGAACTGGCGCTGCGCATCGGCAGCGTCCACGCCTTCGCGCAGCACGGCGCTGCTAAAGCCGGTGCGCTGCATCTGCACCAGCTGGTCGATCAGCACATCGCCGGTGGCGCGGATCTCGCCGGTGAATCCGCGGCGGCGGCGCAGCAAAAAGGCCTGGCTGAACGCGCGGCCATCGGTAAAGCTGGGGAAGTGCAGGTCGACACGTTCCACGCCGTCAAGCGGCAGGGCCAGGGCGTCGGCATCGTTGGGCAGGGCCACGGCGCGGGCGTCGCCCTCGGCGGGCGGCTGGTGGTCTTGGGCGGCAAGTAGTTTCAACATCATGTCTGTGGGGCTGTGCTCTGCGGTGCGACTCAGGCCGCGACGGTTTCGGCTTCCTTGTGGCGGGCCTGCTTGGCGGCTTCCTTGAACGGGTCCAGGCCGGTGCGGCGTACGGTGTTCTGGAAGGTTTCGCCGCTTTCGCGCAGGTCGCGGTAGGTGCCAAGTACGGCCTCGATCACGTCGGGCACTTCGGCCGCCGAGAACGAGGGGCCAATCACCTTGCCCGCCGCGGCGGCGCCTGACAGATCGGATCCGTCCGATCCACCCAGCGTCACCTGGTACCACTCCTTGCCGTCCTTATCGACACCCAGGATGCCGATGTGGCCGCTGTGGTGGTGGCCGCAGCTGTTGATGCAGCCGCTGATGTGCAGGTCGATCTCGCCGATGTCATCGAGCTCGTCCAGGTCCTGATAACGCTGGGTGATGGCTTCGGCAATCGGCAGCGAGCGGGCATTGGCCAGCGCGCAGAAATCGCCGCCGGGGCAGGCGATCATGTCGGTCAGCAGCTGCACATTGGCGCTGGCCAGGCCCAGTGCCCTGGCCTCTTGCCACAGCTCGAACAGGCGGCTGGCGTGCACCCAGGGCAGCAGCACGTTCTGGTCGTGCGTCACGCGCGCTTCGCCGGCAGAGTATTTGTCCACCAGGTCGGCCAGCGCAATGAGCTGTTCGCTGGTGGCGTCACCCGGCGCTTGGCCGGGGCGCTTGAAAGACAGCGTTACGGCACGCAGCTGCGGGTTTTGGTGCGGGTGCACATTACGCTTGAGCCAGCGGCCAAACATTACGTGCTCCGCAGCTTGGGCGTCCAGCTGTGCTTGCAGGGCTGCGGGGGGCACGTCGGCGATGTCGGCCAGCTTGGGGGTTACAAAGCAGGCGGCCACGCGGTCGAATTCCGCTTGGGGAATCGTGTGCGGCCCACCGTCGATCTCGACGATCTGGCGGTATTCGGCTTCCACATCGTCGATGTATTTCTGACCTTCGGACTTGACCAGGATCTTGATGCGGGCCTTGTACTTGTTGTCGCGGCGGCCATGCTCGTTGTACACCCGCACGATGGCCTCGATGTAATTCATGATCTGGTTCCAGGGCAGGAACTCGCGGATCACGGTGCCAATCACCGGCGTGCGGCCCATGCCGCCGCCGACAAACACCTTGAAGCCGATTTCGCCCGCATCGTTCTTGACCAGGTGCAGGCCCACGTCGTGCCAGCCGGTGGCGGCGCGGTCGTCCCTGGCGCCGCTGATGGCGATCTTGAACTTGCGGGGCAGGAATGCGAATTCAGGATGCAGGGTGGACCACTGGCGGATCAGCTCGGCATAGGGGCGCGGGTCCACGATCTCGTCCACAGCCACACCCGCCAACGCGTCTGTGGTGGTGTTGCGGATGCAGTTGCCGCTGGTCTGGATGCCGTGCATGTTCACGCTGGCCAGCAGGTCCATCACGTCCGCGCTTTTGGACAGCGGAATCCAGTTGAACTGCACGTTGGTGCGGGTGGTGAAGTGGGCGCAGTGTGTGGGCAAGAAGGTGGTGCCCAGCTTGCCCTGGCCTTCCATGGCGGCCTTGAACACCGCTGCTTCGGGCTGGTCGTATTCGCGGGCAATTTGCGCCAGCACGCGCAGCTGGCGGCTGGCGATTTCGCCGTAAGGCACTGCCACGCGCAGCATGGGGGCGTAGCGCTGCACGTACCAGCCGTTTTGCAGGCGCAGCGGGCGGAAGTCGTCCTCGCTCAGCTTGCCGGTCTGCCAGCGCGTGAGCTGGTCACGGAACTGCGCTGCGCGCTGCTGCACGAACGCGGTGTCGAATGCGGTGTATTGGTACATAGGGGAGCTCAGATCAGGATCAGTTTGGCGCCTGCCCAGGCAAGCAGCGCAGAGAGGATGGAGCGAATCAGGCGCTCGGGAGTGCGGGTGACCAGGCGCGAGCCCAGCCAGATGCCCGGCAGCGAGCCAGCCAGCAATTGTGCAAGCAGCGGCCAGTCCACCGAGCCCAGCGATGCGTGACCCAGGCCTGCCACCAGGGTCAGGGGCACCGCGTAGGCGATGTCGGCGCCGATCACGCGGGGCAGGGGGAGCAGCGGGTATACCAGCAGCAGCACGGTAACGCCAATGGCGCCCGCGCCGACCGATGTGAACGTGACCAGCGTGCCGATGACCGCGCCCAGCAATACAGGCAGGCTCCAGTGGCGGGGGCGGGTGGCCAGCGCTGCGTTGGCTTCGCGCCGCGCATGGTCGGCTGCCTGCCGTTCGCGCGAGAACGCGATCACCTTGTAGAGCGTAGCGGCGGCGGTCAGCAGCAGGGCGAAGCCCAGCGTGGTTGTCATCACGCGCTGCGCCAGCCCCGATGCCGGGCCCAGCGTCTTGAGCACCCACAGCGCCAGCAGTGCCGCCGGAATGCTGCCCGCGCACAGTTGGCCCACCACGCGCCAGGGCACGAGCCGTTGCCGGGCCATGCTCACGGTGCCGCCCATTTTGGTAAAGGCCGCAAACAGCAGGTCGGTGCCAATGGCCAGGTGCGGCTTGACGCCAAAGAAGAAGATCAGCACCGGCGTCATGAGCGAGCCACCCCCCACCCCGGTCAGGCCGACGATGAGCCCGACGGCAAACCCCGCGATAACGAACGCCAATTCATGCATGCCCGCGAATGTAGGGGGGCTGCTTATGGATGCAAACTATTGTTTCGTGCTGCTGATATGTGAATTTGTTTATAAGCAAGTGCTGGCGCGGGTTTGCGGGCGATAGGGGGCAGGGCCGCCGACATGTCTGCAGGATGCAGTAAGTGCCTCTCTGCGAGGCGCTTGCCCAGCCGCGGCCTCTGAATCCGCTGTTACAGCCGCTCCGTGCCCAGCGCGCGGGCCAGTCGCGCATCCAGCGGCAGCGGCTCGCCGTGCAGGCGCGCTGCCAGCAGTTCGCCGCACAGCAGCGCCAGCGTCAACCCGCGCGCACCCATGGCCGTACAGGCCCACAGCCCGGGCAGCGCCTGTGCATCCACCGGCCCGGCTATGGGCAGGCGGTCTGGCGATGTGCAACGGACGGCACCCCAGGACCGGACTGCGCCGGGCTCGGCCTTGTCATTGGCCACGGGTGGCTGGGCGGCGGTAAACGCGCCGTCCAGGCGCGCCGCAGCCTGCGGCAGCAGAGTCTGCAGCTTGGCCAGGTTGGCCGTGTGCGCGGCCTGTTGCTCAGTGGGAGAGGCCGGCAGTGTGTCCACGTCGCGTTCAAACGTGGACCCCATCACCCATGCCATGGGCGTGTTGGCGGCGACACAGGGGCTATCAGCCCAGGGCACCGGGAAGGCCGGCACGAGATTGCCATGCCCGTTGACCGGGAAGGGCGCCACCGCCGACACAGCCTCCGTACTGACATGCAGGCCCCAGCTCACCTGCCCGCGTACCGGCTGCAAGGGCCAGCGGTGCTCCAGCAGCAGGCTGCTGCCCGCGCCAGCCGCAATCACCACAAGCGAGGCCTCTGCCAGCAGGTTGCCTGCGGCGTCCAGCACCTGCCAGGCGCCGCTGCCCTCTGGTCCAGCCAGTTCGGCGTTGGATGGCACCCGGCGCAATTGCGCCACGGCGCATCCGCCGCGCCACGCGATGCCCGGTTGTGCCAGCAGGGCCTGCACTAGGCGGGCCGGACGAATCCACCCTGCGCGTGGGTGCCAGCAGGCCACGGCGTCGGCCGGCAGGCCCGCGGCATCGAGCGACGCAGACGGTGCAGCCATGCTCCATTGCGCACCCGCACCGCCTGCCGACCATGTTGCGGGCAGGCCGGGCGTACCGTCGGTGCGGTGTTCCAGCACGCCGCAGGGCGACCAGTCGGTGCCTTCATGCAGCACCCAGCCCGCCTGCTGCAGCGTGGTGCGCACGCCGCTGCGCGACAGGCGCGACAGAACGCTGTCGTCCGGCGAAACATGGGGCGCGAACACGCCTGCGGGCAGGGCTGAAGCGCCCTCCGCCGGGGAAGGGGCAGCGTCCAGCACCTGCACCTGCCACCCGCGGCGCGCCAGGCTGGCGGCGGTGGCAGCGCCGGCAATGCCACCACCGATGACGATGCACCGGCCTGGCGGCACGGGCACATCGGGCGTGGCCATGCCGCGGGCGGTGCGTGGCTCCCAACGGGGCTCGTACACGGCGTGCAGGTTGTCGCGTTTCGGGGGCACGCCCGGCACGCGCTGCACCTCAAAGCCGCACTGGGCCAGGGTGTCGCGCACGGCGCGGGCAATGGTCCAGGTGGCCAGACGCGTGCCGCGCCGGCAGCAGCGGGCCACCGCTTTCAGGGTGTGTTCGTCCCAGATGTCGGGGTTGCGCTGGGGGCTGAAGCCGTCCAGGTACACGGCATCCACGGTCGGCCCCTGCTGGCGCAGCATGGCCTGCGTGTCGCCCACGTACAGGGTGAGCAGCACGCGACCTTCGTCAAACCGCAGCCGGTGCACACCCGGCAACAGGCCCCACCACTGCTGGTGCAGCGCGTGCGCCAGATCTGCCAGGTGCGGATGTGCGGCATGGGCGCGGCGCAGGTCATCGGCGCTCACGGGCCAGGCTTCGGTGGATACGAAGTGCAGCAGCCCGCAACGCTGCGGATCAGCCCGCCAGGCGGCCCAGGTGACGAGGAAGTTCAGGCCAAAGCCAAAGCCCGTTTCCAGAATGCGCCACTGCCGCTGGCCGGCCCAGGCTTCGGGCAGGCCGCAGCCCTGCAAAAACACGCCGCTGGCCTGCTCCAGACCACCGCTTTCACTGTGGTAACGGTCGCCGAAGCGGGGGCTGTAGGGGGTGCCGTCCGGTAGCCAGTCAATGGGCTCGGACATGGAGAAAGAGCAGGGAGCGGTCAGGCGCTAGGGGGCACGTAGCCCGCCGCAGCGTCTGCGCCGCCGCCAAAAAAGTGATTCTCCATTTGACGCGCCAGGTACTGGCGGGCGCGCGCATCAGCCAGGTTCAGGCGGTTTTCATTGACCAGCATGGTCTGGTGCTTGAGCCAGTCGGCCCAGGCTTCCTTGCTCACGCTTTCCCAGATGCGTTTGCCCAGCTCGCCGGGGTAGGGCGGAAAGTCCAGGCCTTCGGCTTCCTTGTTGAGCTTGATGCATTGAACGGTGCGTGCCATGGGGTGTCCTTGTAGGTGGGGCGAGCGAAAAAAGGCTTCGCTTAGATGATTTGGGTATTAAGAACTGAAATCTCAGTAGTTCCAGTTTTGAAGGGGGCCTTCCAGAATGCGTTTCATCGGTGTTTTGCACCGCAACACATTCAGAAACGAGGACCCCCATGAACTTTCGCCGCGACTTTATCAAGTTTCCTTTCGCCGCCGCCCTGGCAGGCGCTTTGGCCCTCACGGCTTTGCCGTCGTTTGCACAATCTGTGACCCTGCTCAATGTGTCGTATGACCCGACGCGCGAGCTGTATGTGGAGTTCAACCAGGCGTTTGCGAAACACTGGAAGGCCAAGACCGGCCAGGACGTGACCATCAAGCAAAGCCACGGGGGCTCGGGCAAGCAGGCGCGGTCGATCATCGACGGGCTGGAAGCCGATGTGGCCACGCTGGCGCTGGCCGGGGACACCGACGCCCTGCACAAGAACGGCGGCTGGATCCCGAAAGACTGGCAAAAGCGCCTGCCGCACAACAGCTCGCCCTACACCTCCACCATCGTGCTGGTGGTGCGCCAGGGCAACCCCAAGGGCATCAAGGACTGGGATGACCTTGTCAAGCCCGGCATCAGCGTGATCACGCCCAACCCCAAGACCTCGGGCGGCGCCCGCTGGAACTACCTGGCAGCCTGGGAATTCGCCAAGCGCAAGTACGGCGGTGATGCGAAGGCCCGCGAATTTGTGGCCAAGCTGTACGGCAACGTGCCCGTGCTGGACACCGGCGCGCGGGGCTCTTCGGTGACATTCGCCCAGCGCAACCAGGGCGATGTGTTCATCAGCTGGGAGAACGAGGCCTACCTGCTGGAAAAGGAATTTGGCAGCAAGGTGGACGTGGTGTACCCGTCGATCTCCATTTTGGCCGAGCCTGCGGTGTCGGTAGTGGACAAGAACGTGGACAAGAAGGGCACTCGCGCGGTGGCCGAGGCCTATCTGCAGTACCTCTACACCGACGAGGGCCAGGACATTGCCGGCAAGCATTTCTACCGCCCGGCCGTGTCTGAAAAAGCCAAGGCCAAGTACGCCAGGCAGTTCCCCAAGCTCAACCTGTTCACCATCGACGAAGCGTTCGGCGGCTGGGACAAAGCCGCCAAGGACCACTTTGCGGACAACGCGAGCTTCGACCAGATCTATTCGAAGAAGTAGGTCGCGCCAGAACCAGGCTGCCCGAGCGGCGGGCCTGTCCTCTCTCAGCAAGTGCGCTGCTGCCCGGCCAGGCCCTGGCCGGACGGCGCGGGGAGGGTGCTGCGCGTCATTTTTGAGCGAAATACGGCTCAGGCGCACGTTTCATATGCACCTTGTGCTATCAAAATAATAGTAAGGAATTCCATGTCTGCCCTGCTGATTGCTGGTAGCCCCTCCGAACGTTCCCGCTCCGCCGCCCTGCTCGATGCCGTGGCCCGGCGCCTGACGGTGCGGGGCGCGCTGGTAGACCGCATCCTGATTCGCGACCTGTCGCCCCAGGCCCTGGTGCTGGCCGACTTTGGCCACCCCACCGTGGTGCGGGCGACGAACCAGGTCGCAGATGCCAGCGTGCTGGTGGTGGCCACCCCTGTCTACAAGGCGGCCTACAGCGGCGTGCTCAAGGTGTTTCTGGACCTGTTGCCGCAAACAGCGCTCAAGGGCAAGGTGGTGTTACCGCTGGCCACGGGCGGCAGTCCGCACCACATGCTGGCGCTCGACTACGCGCTACGGCCCGTGCTGCAGTCGCTAGGCGCCAAGAGCATCCTGCCCGGCATCTACGCCACCGACTCGCAGGTCACGCTGACCCCCGAGGGCGCCTGCGACATCCACGCCGACATCGCCGCCCGGCTGGACGATGCGGTGAACGTGCTGGTCACGGAAACCCTGCGCCCATCGCCCGCCCAGGCCGCGCGGTTTGCGCCGGTCAACTTCGCTGACGTGCGATGTAGCGTGTAAGGCCAGTGTTGGCGCCGCGGCAAGCCCGCTGCGCCTGCGCCGTCGCCCGCGTTTCCTTCCCCAACTTTTCCTCTTTTTTGCTGCGCCCGGTGCGCGGGCAGGGCGTTGTGTTGCCCGCTGCCCGGCACGGTCGCCCCACCTTCACACCTTGATTCCGGAGCTTGCACCATGCACGAACTGACCCGTTTTTCCCTCCAGCGCCGCCACATCCTCGCGGCATCGGTTGCCGCTGCCGTTACCGCTACCAGTGGCGCGTCCTGGGCCCAGGCGCCCGGCCGCGTCCTGCGTGTCGGTCATCAGAAAGGCTGGCTTTCCATCCTCAAGGCCCGCGGCACGCTGGAAAAGCGCCTGGCCCCGCTGGGCGTGAAAGTGACCTGGACCGAGTTCAACGCCGGCCCAGTGCAGCTGGAGGCGCTCAATGTCGGCTCCATCGACTTTGGCGACGTGGGCGAAGCCCCGCCCATCTTTGCCCAGGCCGCAGGCGCGCCGCTCGTGTACGCCGGTGCCACCGTGCCGCGCCCCGGGCTGGAGGCCGTGGTGGTACCCAAGGACTCCCTCATCCGCACCGTGGCCGACCTCAAGGGCAAGCGCGTGGCCTACAACAAGGGCTCCAACGTGCAGTACTTCCTGGTCAAGCTGCTGGAGAAGAACGGCCTGAAGTACAGCGATGTGCAATCGATCTTCCTGGCACCGGCCGATGCGCGTGCGGCGTTCGAGCGCGGCGCCGTGGATGCCTGGATCATCTGGGACCCGTTTCTGGCTGCTGCGCAAAAGCAGCTTGATGCCCGCCTGCTGGTCGATGCTACCGGCGTGGTCAACAACCGCGCGTACTACTTCACCTCGCGCGACTTCGCCACGAAGAATAGCGATGTGCTGCGCATTGCCATCGATGAGGTCAATGCCATCGACACCTGGGTCTCCAAAAACAAGGATGCGGCGGCTGCCGAACTGTCGGCTGTGCTCGGCCTCGACAAGTCCATCACCGATCTGTACCTGAGCCGCGCCCGCTTTGGTACGGCCCCGGTCACACGCGAGATCCTGGCCGAGCAGCAGGCGATCGCAGACACCTTCTTCGAACTGAAGCTCATCCCGAAAAAGCTCAATCTGCTGCACGCCGCGCCGGTGGACCTTTGAGGGTGCTGGCAGTACCGCAAAGAAAGGAGTCAACATGACCCATTCCCATCTGAGTCCCGAGCGGCGTCGCGCACTGCAACTGCTGGGCGTCACCGCCTTCAACTGGGCGCTGTCCAGCCGCTATGCCCACGCGCAAAGCCCCGCTGTTCCCGGCCCTGAGCAACTGCGCATTGGTTACCAGAAGTCGGCTGTCAACCTGGTCATCCTCAAGCAGCAAGGGGTGCTGGAAAAGCGCTTCCCCGGCACCCGCGTGAGCTGGCTCGAGTTTCCGGCGGGCCCCCAACTGCTCGAAGCCTTGTCGGTGGGCAGTCTGGAGTTTGGCCTGACCGGGGACTCGCCCCCCGTGTTCGCCCAGGCCGCGGGCAAGGACCTGCTGTACGTGGGTGCCGAGCCGCCCAAGCCCGACAGCTCTGCCCTGTTGGTGCTCAAGGATTCGCAACTGCGCACGCTGGCCGACATCAAGGGCCGCCGCATTGCCGTGCAAAAAGGCAGCAGCGCCCACTACCTGCTGGTGCGTGCGGTCGAGCGGGCCGGGCTGCAATGGGCCGACATCCAGCCGGTGTACCTGACCCCCGCCGACGCGCGTGCCGCATTCGAGCGCAAGAGCGTGGACGCCTGGGCCATCTGGGACCCGTTCTACGCCGCTACCGAGCTGGCCATCCAGCCGCGTGTGCTTGCAACCGGCCGTGATCTGGCCAGCAGCAACAACTCGTTCTATCTGGCGGCCCGCCCGTTTGTGCAGGCCCACCCGCAGGTACTGCGCGTGCTGTTTGAGGAACTCAGCCGCGCCGACCGGCTGGCACAGGATGCGCGCACGGACGCCATCAAGCTGATTGCCGACTTCAGCGGGCTGGATGCAGGCGTTGTCAGCCTGTTCATCCAGCGCCGCCCGTCGTCCCCCGTGGGGCTGCTGAACGCCGAGACCGTGGCCGACCAGCAGCGCGTGGCCGATGCGTTTTTCAAGCTCGGCCTGATCCCAAAGCCTGTGCGTGTTTCCGACATCGTGTGGCGGCCTGCCTCTGCGCAGCTGACTGGCGCTGCCGCCCTGTCCTGAGCCATCGATCCATCCAACCCCCTGAGGTCTTCATGAAAATTTTCTGGTTCATTCCCACCCACGGCGACAGCCGTTATCTCGGCACCGCCAAAGGCGCGCGCCAGCTCAACCACGACTATCTGAAGCAGGTCGCCGTGGCGGCAGACAGCCTGGGCTACGAAGGCGTACTCATCCCCACCGGTCGCTCGTGCGAAGACCCGTGGGTGGTGGCGGCCAGCTTGCTGCCGGTCACGCGCAACCTCAAGTTCCTGGTGGCCGTGCGGCCGGGCCTGCACCAGCCCGCGTTGGCTGCCCGCATGGCAGCAACGTTCGACCGGCTCTCGGGCGGGCGCCTGCTGATCAATCTGGTGACGGGCGGCGACCAGGCCGAGCTGGAGGGCGATGGCGTGTTTCTGGACCACGCCGCGCGCTACGAACAGTCGGCCGAATTTATCCGCATCTGGCGCGAGATTCTGGCGCGCAGCCACCGGGGCGAATCGCTGGACTTTGAAGGCCAGCACCTGTCGGTGAAAGGTGCCAAGCTGCTCTTCCCGCCGGTGCAGCAGCCACACCCACCGGTGTACTTTGGCGGCTCGTCGTCCGCTGCGCACGACCTGGCGGCCGAGCAGGTGGAAACCTATCTGACATGGGGCGAGCCGCCGGCCGAGGTGGCCAAAAAGGTGGCCGATGTGCGCGAGCGCGCTGCCAGGCACGGCCGTACCGTCAACTTCGGCATCCGCCTTCATGTCATCGTGCGCGAGACGGACGAGCAGGCCTGGGCTGCTGCCGAGGAACTCATCAGCCACGTCAGCGACGACACGGTGGTGCGCGCCCAGGCAGTGTTTGCGCGCATGGATTCCGAAGGCCAGCGCCGCATGGCCGCGCTGCATGCAGGCGGCGCCAAGCGCACCCGCAAGGACCTGGAGATCAGCCCCAACCTGTGGGCCGGTGTGGGCCTGGTGCGCGGCGGTGCGGGCACCGCGCTGGTGGGCGATCCGCAAACCGTGGCGGCACGCATCGAGGAATACGCCGCGCTGGGGCTCGACACCTTCGTGTTCTCGGGCTATCCGCACCTGGACGAGGCCTACCGCTTTGCCGAGCTGGTGTTCCCGCTGCTGCCCCTGCCGCTGCGCAGCCAGCTGTCCAGCGGCAACCCCCTGTTTGGCAACCCGCTGGGGCCGTTCGGCGAAACCGTGGCCAACGACTTTGTACCGCGTGCGTCCCAGAGCTGACCGGAGCCGACCCATGACATACACCGCGAAAGAACTGCAGGTATCTCCACTGGCCGACGCCGCAGACCTGCCCATTGACGTACCGCCGCTTCCCGCAGCCGTGGGGCGCTTTGCCAGGCAGATCGCGCAGCGCCTGCTGCCATGGCTTGTGCCCGTGGGCCTGGTCGTGCTGTGGCAGGTCGCCTCGTCGCAAGGCTGGCTGTCCACCCGCGTGCTGCCTGCACCCTTCGAGGTGGCGAAGGCCGCCTGGACGCTCGCTGCGTCGGGCGAGCTGTGGACGCATGTCCAGGTCAGTGCCGGCCGCGCCCTCACCGGGCTGGCCATTGGCGGGGGCCTGGGGCTGCTGCTGGGCCTGCTCACGGGTTCGGTCAAGCTGTTCGAAACATTGCTGGATTCCACCATCCAGATGGTGCGCAACATTCCGGCGCTGGCGCTGATCCCGCTGGTGATCCTGTGGTTTGGCATCGATGAATCGGCCAAGCTGTTCCTCATCAGCGTGTCGGTGTTCTTTCCGATCTACCTCAACACCTTCCACGGCATCCGCAATGTGGACCCGGGGCTGATCGAGATGGGCCGCACCTACGGCCTCGGCCGCTGGCAGCTATATCGGCAGATCATCCTGCCGGGCGCGCTCTCCAGCATCCTGGTGGGGCTGCGGTTCTCGCTGGGCTTGATGTGGGTGATCCTGATCGTGGCCGAAACGATTTCGGCGCAGGCCGGCATTGGCTACCTCACGATGAATGCCCGCGAGTTCCTGCAGACCGACATCGTGCTGGTGCGCATCCTGCTGTACGCCTTGCTGGGCAAGCTGGCGGATGTGTTTGCCAAGGGGCTAGAGCGCTACTGGCTGCGCTGGCATCCTGGATATGCATCCCCCTGAGCCGCTGCGCGGCTTCCCCCTTCTCTCTACGCGCTGCGCGCTAGGGGAAGGGGGACGACGCCAGCGCGGCGGGGCGGCCCTTGCGCGGCGTCCAGCGCATTAGGTCGCGCCCAGTGCAGCCACTGCGCCCAATTACTCACCTTTTTATAGCTGCTAGCGCTTGATTGATAAGCGCAGGAGGTCATTGTGACTACTCATTCACCTTCAAAAAGCCAGGGCGTACGCCTGGAAGTGCGCGGCGTGGACAAGCGCTACGGCGCGCGCGACGTGCTCAAAGAAACCGAACTGGTAATCGAGCCCGGCGAGTTCGTCGCCATCGTGGGCCGCAGCGGCTGCGGCAAGAGCACCTTGCTGCGGCTGGTGGCGGGGCTGGAGTCCGTGTCCGGCGGGGCGATCCGCCTCGACGGCCAGGACGTTGCAGGCCTGAGCACCGACACCCGCATCATGTTCCAGGACTCGCGCCTGCTGCCCTGGAAGCGGGTGGCCGAGAACGTGGCCCTGGGCCTGGCACCCGAGCGGCGCGCCGATGCCGCCGACGTGCTGACCCGTGTGGGCCTGGGCGACCGGCTGGGCGAATGGCCCGCGCGCCTGTCGGGCGGCCAGCGCCAGCGCGTGGCACTGGCACGGGCGCTGGTGCACAAGCCGCGCCTTTTGCTGCTGGACGAACCATTGGGCGCGCTGGATGCGCTGACCCGCATCGAGATGCACCGCCTTATCGAGGGCCTGTGGCGGCAGTCTGGCTTTACCGCGCTGCTGGTCACGCACGACGTGCAGGAGGCCGTGGCCCTGGCCGACCGTGTGATCCTGATCGAGGACGGCCAGATCGCGCTGGACCAGCGCATTGACCTGCCGCGCCCCCGGGTACACGGCGAGGCCGCCTTTGCGCAGCTGGAAAAACGCATCCTCGACCGCGTGCTGCAAAAGCCCGACCCCGAGCCCGCAGCCAGCCCGCTGCCCTGGCCGGGCGTGGCGGCCCATGGACTGCGCTGGGCGGTATAGCCCGCAACGCCACCTCTGTCTTCAACCCATCTTTTTTTCGTTCAACGGACTTTTCAAGGAGAACCCTATGTCCATCCAAGCCATCAACGTTCGCAATCAGTTCAAGGGCAAAGTGCGCGAGATCATTCGCGGCGATGTCGTCTCGGAGGTCGATGTCGAAACGCCCTGGGGCATCGTCACTTCGGTCATCACCACCCGCTCGGTGGACGATCTGGCTCTGGTCGTCGGTTCTGACGTGGTCGCACTGGTGAAGTCCACCGAAGTGTCCATCGCCAAGCTGTGAAGCGGCGGTGTCACACGACTGAAGCCTGGGCAGCGCCGGCAATTTCGGTTCAGGTGTCGCTGACCCCTGTACGCGGCGACGCTGCCTGCGCCCAATTTCCCGTCAACGGAAAGGGCTATCTGGTCCGCTCATACATTCCCCCAAAACATGAGGGGGAATCCAGTGATCGATCTGCTCAAGAAAGCAATGTTGCTCGCCATCGTCGTCGTGGTGGGCTACTACGGCTTGCGCTTCATCGCCGGCTACAGCCTGGCCAAGCAGGTCGCAGCCTGCGCAACCGAAGTGAACTCCGGCGGGCGCCTTCAGGCTGCCAAGACCGATGAAGAACGCCGGGCCATCAAGCTGAGCGTGGCGGACTGCACGGCAAAGCGCATCAGCTTTCCCGGCTCGCTGATGTTCGACGAGCAGAAGTTCAGGGCTTCGATGCAGTGATGTGTTTTGCCATCAGCATGCGGCGGCGGTCACTCGCAGCCCGCTGATCCGTCCGAAGTACGACGCATGGGCGTCGCTCTGCGCAGGCCAGTTGGCCGTGAACAGCGACAGCCAACGTGCCTGGTTGTAGTGCACGGGCAGCGCGTCCACATTCACCCCGGCCACCTGCGCGCCGTGCGATGCCGCATGGGGCGACGGGCGGGCTGAAATGCGCGTGATGAGGCCCGGCAGCGCGCCCCCCGCGTTGGGCATGCCCGCGGCTCCGTTGTTGATGACCACTGCGCCCTGGGGCATGGCGGTGTGGTGCAGTACGGGCTCGCAGGTGTGGGTGGATGCAAACACATCCACCTGTGCGGCGCCAAATGCCTCTGCCAGCCACGGAGCCTGTTCAGGCCTGCCAATCTGGTCTACGGCAAAACGCCAGCCGGCCAGCGAATCGGCATCGCCGTGCACCACGCCCACGCGACAATCGCCGACCTGGTAGCGGGCCAACATGGGAAGGGCTGCAAGCTGCACGAGCAGATCGGGATGCCGCTGCGCCGTGGCCTTGAGCCGGGCGTGGATGCGGTTGGAGCGCTCCACCACCTCGCCCGACACCTCGGGCGGGTAGGCACAGCCGCAGCCGGCGTCGTCACCCTCCACGGGCAGTTCGGCCTCCACGTTGCCGGCGATGGCATCATGGCGCAGCACGCGGGCATTGATCTCGCGAAAGCCGGGGTCGTCCACGTTGAACCAGTTGAAGTCGCCGTTGAAGCACAGGGTGACCGTACCGGTTTCCTGCGCCGCCATCTGCTCGATCACATCGAGCGCAGCCACGTTGCCGTACAGGCCGCCAATCACATACAGCACATCCGCCGCGCGGGCGGGCGCGCTTGCGATGGCCTGTGGGCCGTAGCGGTAGCGCAGCGGGCAAGTGCGGCCGGCGGTGGCATCGGGTGATGGGCTCATCGGGTGCTTTCGGAAATGGGGGCGCGCACGGGTGCGGCGGGAATGTGCCAGTGGGCTACGGGCTCCTGGTCAGCGGGTCGGTACAGGTCGAGCAACTGGCGGTCGCCCACCTCGTCCACGGGCAGGTCGAACGCGATGCGGCCCTGGCGCAGGCCGATCACGCGGCGGGCCAGCACCGGCAATAGGGCGGGGTTGTGCACCACGGTGATGAGGGTGGCGCCAGCGGCAGATGCTGCCAGCAGCTGGCAGACCTCGGCCGCGGCAGCCGGGTCTAACGCTGCGGTGGGTTCATCGGCGAGGATGAGACGCGGGCCCTGCACCAGCATGCGGGCCACGCCGGCCTTTTGCCGCTCGCCGCCCGAGAGCTGGTCTGCCCGGGCGCCAGCACGCGCCAGCAGGCCCACCTGCTGCAGCGCGGCCTCTGCGCGTGTGACCTCGGCGGCGGGAAAAACTCTCGCCCAGCTGCGCCAGCCCCGCACGCGGGCCAGTGCGCCGATCAGCACGTTGTCGAGCACCGACAGGCGCCCCACCAGGTGCAGCCCCTGCATGACCTGGCCGACCTCCTGACGCAGCAGGCGCAGCTCGCGCGCACCCAGCCCCTGGCCCAGGTCCCGGCCCAGCACCTGGGCGGAGCCTTGCGCGGGCGCCATGAACCCGGTCAGGAGCCGGAACAGCGTGGATTTGCCCGCGCCGTTGTGGCCAATCACGGCCACGCGCTCCCCGGGCGCAATGCGCAGCTGAGGGATGTCGAGCACGGTTCGGCCGCCGATGTCGCAGCGCACGTTGCGCAGCTCGATGCAGGGCATGTTCATGCCAGCGCCCTCCGTATGCGCCGGCTCATCGCGTCGAATGACGCCACCAGCAGCACCACCACCAGCAGCACCGTGGCCAGCCGGTCCCACTGGAAAAGGGAGGTGGCTTCCGAGATCAGCAGGCCCAGCCCGCCCGCGCCGATGATGCCGAGGATGGTGGAGTCGCGGATATTGAATTCCCAGATGTACAGGTGGGCCGACACAAACTGCGGCAGCACCGTGGGCCACACGGCGTTGAAAAACACCTGTGTGCGGCTGGCTCCCACGCCCTGCACGGCGTGGATGGCGGCCATGTCGAGCGACTCGATGGCCTCGGCAAACAGCTTGCCGTAGGTGCCCATGGAATGTAGGCCTATGGCCAGAATGCCCGCCGTGGGCCCCAACCCCACAATGCCGACCAGCACCAGGCCAAACACCAGGGTGTGGATGGAGCGCAAGGTGTCGAGCACTGCCTTGGCCGCCATGGCCAGGGCGCGTGGTGCCGCCAGGTTGCGTGCCGTGAGCACGGCCAGTGGCAACGCCAGCACTGCCCCCAGCAGCGAGCCCAGCGTGGCGATGCGTACGGTGGTCCAGGTGGCGCGGGCCAGCCCGGCCAGGTAGTCGGCCTCCACCTGCTGGCGGTTTTCCACCCGCAGCACGGTGCCGTCGTCGCTGGTGTACTCGAGCCTCGGGTTGCCAAACCATACGTCGAGAAAGCTGGGGTAGGCGAACTCGCCCAGCGTCTTGGCCAGGTTGGCGAGCGGGGCGCGGCCCATGGACAGGTCGCCTTCGGCGAGCAAAGTCCACACGCAGGCGATCACCAGCGCTGCGTACACAAGGCCCAGCGCACCGAAGCCAAGGCGCCCACTGGCCCAAAGGTGCCGCTGCAGGTGGACCATGGTCAACGCGCCTTCAGGTTGCCAGTGGCCAGGCCCGCATCACGGATGGGCTTGTAGAAGCTGTTGTCGCGCACTACAAAACCGGTGTAGTGCGCAGGAAGCAGCTGGGGCTGCGAAGCGAGTGCGGCTCCCACGCCCGACAAGGCAGCCTGCAGGTGCGTGACAAAAGCCTTGTCCGCCGCCAGCGCCTTGCTGACCGCAAAGGCATCGTTGGGCAGCGGGGCCGACGTCCAGATGATGCGCGACTGCTCGGCTTTGATGAGGCCCTGCTCGATCATCGCGTTGCGGTTGCGGTCGTAGTCCGCCCCTGCATCCAGCACGCCCTGCGTCACCTGCGTTTCAATGGCCTGGTGTCTGGTGTGCAGCACCTTGCTGAAATACGTGTCGGGGTTGAGGCCCAGGGTCATGAAGTGGTGGCGGGGAATCAGGTAGCCCGAGGTCGATCCCTTGTCGCCAAACGCAAACGTGCGCCCCTTGAGGTCGGCAAGGGTGTTGATGCCGGATCTGGGGTGCGTGATGATGATGGCGTGGTACTCGGGCTTACCGTGGTACAGGATGGTGGAAACCACCTGCGCGCCGGCTTCGTGGTTGGCCAGCACATAGCCCCAGGGGCCCATGAGCGCCATGTCGGTCTCGCCATTGGCCAGCGACTTGGCCAGGCCTTCCCAGCTGTCTACCGTGCGCAGCTGCACAGGGCGGCCCAGCTGGCTTGCCAGGTAGGCGGCCAGCGGGCGGTAGGTGGCGTCGTTCTTTTCCCGGTCGGGCTGGAACATGCCCACGCCCAGCTGCAGCGGGGGGAGGGCGGCTTGCGCCAGCGCGAGGTGCGGCGCAGCTCCCGCGGCGGCAGCGATGAGCGCCATGGCGGCAAAGGTACGGCGGTGCAAGGGTGTGGTCATGGGGTCGTGTTGCAAGTGGCGGTGGATCGGTTCGTGTACGGGGTTTGGTCGCTGGCGGGCAGGCTGTTCTTACAGCGCCTGAGCCTGCTATTTCGACGCCGGGGCAGAAAAATCGCACGCCTCATCCGCCGCCACGAAATGCAGGTCTGAAAAACCGGCGCGCGCGGTCTCACCCGTGTTGTCGGTGTCCGATGCAATGGCCAGCGACGTGGCCTTGAAGGGCAGGGCGCCAAACGCCCGCGTGGCATCGGCCAGCACGTTCACCCGCTCGGCCACCCACTTGGCCGCCTGCCCGTTGCCCGAGCGCTGTACCACCATGGCCGCGCGGTCGGTGTAGGCGTTGAAGGCGCGGGTGCCCACGGGGTGGCGGTTGTCCCAGACGTAGTTGACGGCCGCATCCGGCACCAGGTTGCCAAACAGGCTGCGCCCCAGCGCCAGCTTCAGGCGCAGTCCTGCACCCAGTGATTCGGGTGGCAGGCTGAAGGCTACGTATACGCGGGCCGCGTAGTCGTCACCCGCCTTGCGGGCCAGATCGGCCTGCTGCAGCACGGCATCGACCCGCCACATCCAGCACAGCACGGGTGTCTTTTGCAGGTCGATCTCCAGCGGGCGGGCCAGCAGGGCCATGCTGGCGGTGGCGCTCGCCTCCACGGCGGAGCGGCCGTCCCACTGCAGGGTGCGGTAGCGCGTGGCGGGCACGCGCTGGTCGATGTGCACCACCTGCCAGTCGGGTGGCAGGGCGCTTGCGGTCGAAAACTCGCCTACGCGCACGGGTGCGGCCAACGCGGCAGGCGCAGTGGCTTGCAGTAGCGCCGCCAATGCAGCAAAAAGCAGGGAGTGGTGGGTCACGCGCATGAAGGCTCCGAAGGGTAAGAAGATGGCAGCTCGGCCTGCCAGCGGGCGGGCAGATGGCGAAGGTCTGCCGGTTCGTCGATGTCGTGCAGTGTCGGCAGGGTGTGCAGGCTCCAGCCCAGTTGCTGCAGACGCTGCCGCGTGAGGGTGGCCACGGCGTCCGTGCTCCAGGGCATGTCGGCAAACACCAGCGCGTCAAATCGCGCAAGGCCCAGCAGTGCATAGCCGCCGTCGGCCGTGGGCACCATGGCGGCGTCGTGGTCAGAGAGCGCCGCGGTGGCGTTGCGCAGCACGGCCGCGTCCAGGCCGGGGCAGTCGGTGCCGATCAGCAGCACCGCTTCCCCCGCAGCCACGGTGCGTTGCGCTGCGCCGCCCATGCGCTCGCCCAGATCGCCGTCTCCCTGCTCGGACCATTCCACCGATGCAGGCAGGCCCAGCGATGCCCAGTCAAAAGCATCCACGCCGGGCGTCACGCACAGCTCCACCGGCCCCACGTTGGCGCTGCACGCGCTGTTCACCGCATCACGCAGCATGCGGCGCGCCAGACGGGCCGCTGCCTCGGTGCCGATGGCCGGCGCGAGCCGTGTCTTGCAAAAGCCCGGGATCGGCGCCTTGGCGATGATGATGATGCGTGTCGGCTTCACCGGTAGGCCTTTGCAATGTCGCTGGCGGGCACGCCGCGCCAGTAGGCCCAGCGCAGCCGCCACATGAGCACGATGGTGCGCCACACACCGCGCTGCTCCCAGCGCCGGCCCGAGGTGGTCACGCGCTCGGCCAGGCACAGCGGGCGGGCCATGCGGCGCAGGCGGCTGGTAATTTCAATGTCTTCCATGAGCGGCTGCAGCGGAAACCCGCCCACCGCATCGAAGGCCTTGCGGGTCATGAAGATCGCCTGGTCGCCCGTGGCAATGCCGGTGATGCGCGAGCGCCAGTTCATCAGGGCCCCCACCACCCTGAGCATGGCGGGCCGACCTTCGATGGTCACGTCAAAGCGCCCCCATGCAATAGTGTCCGGATCAACCCGCGAGAGTGACGCGGTAGCGGTGTCAGGCAGGCGTGTGTCGGCATGCAGGAACAGCAGCACATCGCCGCGCGCACGGGCCGCCCCGGCGTTCATCTGTACTGCCCGCCCGCGCGCCGACCGCACCACTACAAAGCCCATCCGCTGCGCCATCTGCTCGGCCATGTCGGCACTGCCATCGCTGCTGCCGCCGTCCACCAGGATCACCTCTATCCCCTGGGCTGCCAGGCTTTCAAGCTGCGCGCCCAGCACGGGCAGCGCAGCCGCTTCGTTCAGCATGGGGACAATCACCGAAAGCGTTGTTGCCATGCTGCGCCTTCAGCCCCTGCGCCAGGCGTGGTAGCGCTGCACCCACGCCAGTAGCTGCTGCGGCGCGTGGGCACGCTTCCATTCGCCCGCTGCGTATTTGTTGGCCTCGGCCAGCGTGGGGTAGGTGTGGATGGTGCCCAAAATCTTGTTCAGGCCCAGGCCGTGCTTCATGGCCAGCACGAACTCGGCCAGTAGGTCGGCCGCATGCTCGCCCACGATGGTCACGCCCAGGATGCGGTCCTTGCCCGGCACCGTGAGCACCTTCACAAAGCCATGCGCGGTGCCGTCGGCAATGGCGCGGTCCAGGTCGTCGATGCCGTAGCGGGTGACCTCAAAGGCAATGCCCTTGTCGCGCGCCTCCTGCTCATTCAGGCCCACGCGTGCCACCTCCGGGTCCACAAACGTGGCCCAAGGAATCACCGAGTAGTCGACCTTGAACCGCTTGAACTGCCCGAACAGCGCATTCACCGCGGCGTACCAGGCCTGGTGGGCGGCTGTGTGGGTGAACTGGTAGGGCCCTGCCACGTCACCCGCTGCATAGATGTTGGGGTACAGCGTTTCGAGGTACTCGTTGGTGACGACGGTGCGGTCCACCGGGATGCCCAGTGCCTCCAGGCCATAGCCCTGCAGCCGTGCCACGCGGCCCACGGCGCACACCAGCGCGTCAAACTCGATGCGCCGCTCCACACCGTTGTGCTCGACGATGATCCACTTGCGCACCGCGCCGCCTTGCTCGTCGCCTTGTTCTTCGCGTTCACAGCGCACAGCCTTGTGGCTGGTGAGCACCTCCACGCCGTCGTGCGCGAGCGCAGCACGCACCAGGTCAGACACCTCGGCATCTTCGCGCGGCATGAGGCGCGGGCCCATCTCGACCTGCGTGACGGCCGAGCCCAGGCGGCCCAGCGCCTGCGCCAGTTCGCAGCCGATGGGGCCACCGCCCAGCACCACCACCCGCGCCGGGGCTGCGTCCATCTGGCCAAAGTGGTCCCACAGCGTGTCGCTGGTGACATAGCCCACGTCGTCCAGTCCGGGCAGGGGCGGCACCATCGGCCGCGCACCGGCGGCAATGACGATGCTGCGGGTGGTCAGGCGCTGGCGGGTGCCATCTGCGGCCTCAATCTCTACCGTCCACGGGTCTATGACGCGGCCGTAGCCCTGCAGCACCTCCACGCCCAGCGATTCGTAGCGCTCCACGCTGTCGTGCGGTGCAATGGCGCGCACCACATCGTGCACGCGCGCCATCACCTGCCTGAAGCTGAACTGGGGTGTGGCAGGCGTCAGGCCATAGCGGTCGGCATGGCGCATGGCCGAGGCCAGCTTGGCCGTCTTGATCAGTGCCTTGCTGGGCACGCAGCCGTAGTTCAGGCAGTCGCCACCCATCTTGTGCGCCTCGACCAGCGAGACCTTGGCTTTCACGGCCGCGCCGATGTAGGCGGTGACCAGCCCGGCTGCGCCCGCGCCGATCACGATGAGGTTGCGGTCGTAGCGCTCTGGCTGCTTCCAGCGCGCATACACGCGGCGGCGCGCCAGCCAGCCCAGCACGGCCTTGGCGAGCAGCGGGAACACACCCAGCAGCACAAACGACAGCAGCACGCCGGGCGACACAATGCCCGACAGGCTGGTGATCTGCGCCAGCTGCGTGCCGGCATTTACGTACACCAGCGTGCCCGCCAGCATGCCTAGCTGGCTCACGCCATAGAACGTGAGCGTGCGGATGGGCATCAGCCCCATCACCAGGTTGATGAGAAAAAACGGGAACACCGGCACCAGCCGCAGCGTGAACAGGTAGAACGCCCCATCGCGCGCCATGCCGTCGTTGATGGGTTTCAGTCGGTCGCCAAAGCGCGCCTGCACCCAGTCGCGCAGCAGGTACCTCGCGCTCCAGAAGGCAAGCGTGGCGCCCAGCGTGGAGGCAAACGACGCGATGACCGTGCCCCAGAAGAGGCCGAACACGGCCCCGGCGGCCAGCGTCATGATCACCGCGCCCGGCAGCGAAAGGGCCGTGACGAGCACATACACAGCGCCAAACGCCAGGCCCAGCAGCACAGGCGATGCGTCTTTCCACGCCAGGAACTGGTCCAGCCCGGCCTTGAGGCCATCCAGCGTGAGCCACCGCTGGCCGCCCAGCGCAAAGAACGCGCCCACGCCCAGCGCCGCCGCTGCCAGCAGCGCGACCGATTTGAGGTTTTTCATGGTGGTTGCCCGGGCGTGTCAGGCTTTGAGCGCGCCACCGCAGCTGCTGCCTTGCCCAGCGGTGCAGCCAAAGCAGTGGTCGGCAATGCGCACGGGCAGACCGGCCGGGTCCTGCGCCAGCAGGTCCGTGAGGTGCGGGCGCGGCTTGAAGGGCAGGCCTTCAGCCGCCGGCAGGGGCAGGCCGAGCTGCTGGTTGAAGTCGCAGTCGTACAGGTGGCCCTGCCAGTCCACGCTAATGAGGCTGCGGCACATCACCGCTGCGTGGTTGTTGTCGGTGAAGCTGCTGCGCAGCAGCTGCATGTAGCTGTGGAACTGCCCCTTGGAGACCAGCATCGAACCAAACCGCTGGATGGGCATGTTGGTAATGACGAACAGCTCGTTGAAGTCGATGCCGAAATGCGCCTTGAGCTCGCGCTTGTAGTCGGCCTGCAGGGCGCCCTGCTCGGGCGGCAACGATGGCCCCTGCGGGTTGTAGACCAGGCTCAGCTTGGGGCCGGTGCCGGGCTGGCCGTAGCCCAGCGCGTTGAGCTTTTGCAGCGCCGCAATGCTCTTGTCGAACACGCCCTTGCCGCGCTGCTTGTCCACGTTGTCCATCGAATAACAGGGCAGCGATGCCACCACCTCCACCTGCTGCTCGGCCAGAAACTCGGCCAGGTCTTCCTGCCCGGGCTCGAACAGGATGGTGAGGTTGCAGCGGTCCATCACATGCACGCCCAGGGCCCGCGCGCGGCGCACCAGGTGGCGAAAGCCCTCGTTGAGTTCGGGCGCACCACCCGTAAGGTCCAGCACGCCAATCGACCGGGCCCGCAGCACATCCACCACCAGGTCCAGGTGTGCGTCGTCCATCATTTCGGTGCGGTTGGGCCCGGCATTGACATGGCAGTGCACGCAGGTCTGGTTGCAGCGGTAGCCCAGGTTGACCTGCAGCGTGGTCAGTGCGCCGCGGTGCAGGGCCGGGAACGTGGTGGCTTCAAGGAGGGGCAAGGTGGCGTGCATGGAGCTTCTCGTGGGTCAGGCGTTGGCAGCTTTGGGGCTGTGTGCTGCTTGGTCGGTGGGCGTTGCCGGTTTCTTACACAGGCGGGTTGTGGACCTTGCGCGCGGCTGCATCAGCGGCGGGCTTTCTCGTCGTCGCCCTGCGCGTGGGCGCGCATCAGCTGGCTCAGGAACGGGATCTGCTGGCTGAAGTTGCGGCAGCCCGCGCACATCATCAGGTGCACGTTCAGGCGCAGTTTTTCGGTCATGCCCAGGGTGCGCTCCTGGGCTTGTGACACCAGCCCGGTGGCGGACTTGCAGTTCAGCATGGCTGCTCCTTCTTCTTCATGTACCAGTGGTTCTCCAGGCATTCGCGCAGGCGCAGCCGGGCACGATGCATCAGCACATTCAGGTTGGATGTGGAGATGCCCACGGTGCTGCAGATCTCGTCGGATTCGAGCCCGATGTATTCGCGCATCATGAACACGCGGGCCTGGTGGCCGGGCAGGCCGTCCAGGCACAGCTCAAATACCTTCCAGAACTGGGCCTGGTGCAGGCTTTCCTGCGGGTTGCCCCAGGCGGCGGGGCGCTCGTCGGGCTCCCACATGCCCCGGGCGTTGAAGAGTTCATCCAGGTCTTCCTCGCCGTCCCGCTCCCGCATCAGTGCGCTGGCTTCGCCCAGCCGCTTTTTCTGGCGCAGGGTGTCTGCGATCTTGTTCTTGAGGATGGCGAACACCCACGTCTTGAGCGCCGCCTGGCCCCGAAAGGCCGAGACGTTCTTCAATGCGCCGATCAGCGCCTCCTGCACGGCGTCTTCGGCCAGCGGCTCGTCGCCCAGCTGCAGGGTGGCAAACCGCAGCATCTGCTCGCGCAGGCTTTGCAGGGCCCGCGGGTCGGCCAGCACACTGCCTGCCACGTCCTCTATATCCTCAAGCTCCATGTTCGCTCCGTGTTTTTTCGATCATGCCGAACTCCCATCGCCCCTGGATTGGACGGGCCATCGCCCGGGCGCAAAGCGGCGGATGAACCGCCGGTCGATCCAGTCCTTCCAGCGCCACACCCAGTGGCCCTGCGCCGACCACGCGCCCCACGATGCGATGGCGTAGCGCGGCCCGCAGGCCAGCAGGTACAGCGCGTTGGGCTTGGGGGAATAGGTGTGCAGCGGCCTGCCGTCCAGGGCCGCCATCAGGTTGCGTGCCAGCACCGGCCCTGCATGCACGGCATGCACACCCGAGCGCGCAAGGGCCGAGCCAGGCCGTGCGCACACATCGCCCGCCGCGAATACATCGGCGTGCGAGGTGCTGCGCTGGTAGCTGTCCACCAGAACGTAGCCTGCCGGGTCGAGTGCCAGGCCCGACATCGACAGCCACACTGGCGCGCGTGCCCCGGTGGCGGCAATGACCAGGTCGGCGGGCAGAAAGCGGCCATCGGCCAGCAGCACGCCGCCCTCGCCACCCACGGCCCGCTGCATGTGCAGGTGCAGGCCGGCCCGGCGGGCATAGGCCAGCACGCGCTGTTGCACACGCGGGTGGTGGCCTGCCAGCACGCCGTTTTCAGATGCGACCAGGTCCACGCGCGCCTGCACGCCGGCCTGCTGCAGCGCGTGCTGCGCGGCCAGGGCCAGCTCGACCCCCGCGGCGCCCGCGCCCACCACCACCAGCCGGCAGGTGCCCCGTGCCCTGGCCTGCGCCAGCTCGTTGGGCCAGCGGTCGAAAAAATGGTCCAGCGGCTTCACGGGCAAGAGCGCAGGGCCGAGCGCCTGTAGCCACGACGTGGCCGTCTCGCTGCCCACATCCAGGGACAGCAGGTCGTAGTGCACATGCCTTCCATCGGTGAGGCCCACGCAATGGCGGGCGGCATCCATGCCCACCACGCTGTCCAGGATGAGCCGCGCGCCAGCGGCGGCCGCAAGGGGGCGCAGGTCGATGCGGCTGTTGTCCAGGGCGTAGTGCCCCGCGATCCAGCCGGGCAGCATGCCCGAGTAGTTTTGCCAGGCCGACGGCGTGATCAGCGTGACCTCGACGCCTGGCTTGGGCTGGCGGGCCAGCGCCTCCAGCACCGACAGGTGCGCATGTCCGCCGCCGACCAGCACCAGGCGCTGCTTCATGCGCGGCAGCCTCGGGTGGGCACGGCGCTGCGCGCGGGTCGGGTGTGGCGCGGGACATGGGAAGCAGTGGCGGTCTTCATGGTCGGTGTGCAGTCGGTAAGCCTAGTGGCGGAGGGAGCTTGGTTTTCATCAACGGGTGAACACGTCGGGACGTACCCGGCGTGGTGGTTCGATGCAGCTTGGTCGCACCCGCCGGGTTCATTCTTACACTCGCGTAATAAAAGACCGCGTGGCAGCGACCAAGCTTGCGCAACCAACCCAACTATCTGGAGTGATCCACATGACCAAGGCAGTGATCGGCGTTATCGGCGGCAGCGGGCTGTACCACATGGCGGCGCTGGAAAATGCGCAGGAGCAGCGCATCGACACGCCGTACGGCCCGCCCTCGGATGCCATCGTGACGGGAGAGGTGAGCGGCGTTCCGGTGGCGTTTCTTGCGCGCCATGGCCGGGGGCACCGGCTGATTCCGTCGGAGGTGCCGTACCGCGCCAATATCCATGCCCTGCGCCAGCTGGGGGTGCGCTACCTGGTCTCGCTTTCGGCTGTGGGGTCGCTGCGCGAGGAGATGCGGCCGCTGGACATGGTGCTGCCCGACCAGTTCATCGACATGACAAGGCGCCGTGAGGGCACGTTTTTTGGCGCTGGCGCAGTAGCCCATGTGTCGATGGCGCAGCCGGTGTGCCCGGCGGTGTCGGACGTGCTGGCGCGCGCGCTGGCGGCCGCCGGCCTGAACGACAAGGTGCGCCTGCACCGCGGCGGCACCTACCTGTGTATCGAGGGGCCGCAGTTTTCGACCCGGGCCGAGTCGCACTGGTACCGCAGCATGGGCGCCAGCGTGATCGGCATGACCAACATGCCCGAAGCCCGCCTGGCGCTGGAGGCGCAGATGGCCTACGCCACACTGGCCATGGTCACCGACTACGACTGCTGGAACCCGCGCGAGGCCAACGTCACGGCCACGTCGGCCATTGCCAACCTGCTGCAGAACGCCGAACACGCCCAGGCCATTGCGGCGCACGCCATCGGCATTCTGGGGCGTGAGCTGCCGGCTTCACCGGCCCACACCGCGCTCGACGCCGCCCTGGTCACCCCCCGCGATGCCATGGCGCCTGAGGTGCTGGAGCGGCTGGCGCCGTTCTGGAGCGGCACCTGAAGGTGCCTTAGCACCGGATTTTGGGTCAAAAAGGCCGAAAGTCCAATCAGGATAATGCCTGAAAGCTATAAAAATAATAGCGTCAATCGAGTGCTACCAGGGAGCACTACCGTGGCAGGCACGGCGCAAAGCCCTGCGGCCCGGTAGCCGCCACGTCGGCCCGCGCCAGCGGCACGGTGGCGTCGTTTTGCCCGGGTATCTTGGTCAGGCGCTGGCCGTTTTGCCACACCCACTGCTTGCCATCAAAGCTGTAGACGAAAGTGTGCGTGCGGTTGGACAGCAGGTGCGCAGGCGTGAGCGTGATGGCCTGGGCGGCGGCTTCAGTGGGGGCGGTGGCGCGGGCCTCGTTGTCCTTCACCACGATCTTGCCTACGTAGGGCGTCACTGTGGATTCCGTGCGTTGGACCTCTCCTTGCACCTGTGCGGGGCTGTAGCCGGTCTTCGCCCATTCCGCCGTGCCGCCGGGGCGCACAAAAGGCTCGCGCGCGGCCAGGTGCTGGGTGCACGCAGCCACCAGCGTGTCGAACGCCACCTGTGCAGGGCCCTCAACCGTGGCCTGCTTGCAGCCGGGCAGGGCCAGCAGCAGTGCGGCAGGGGCCAGAACGCAAAGAAAAAGGCGGGGGGCAGAAGGCATGGGCATCGGTAAGGCAGGCGGGGTGGTGGCGTGAGGCTGCTGCGGCGCTGGCGTGACGCAAGTGCAGGGCATGGCATTGTGTGCCGTCGCGCGCCGGCCGGCTTGACCGAAGTCAATGTGACGCCATGGGGCCATGCGCTGTGGCACCCCATGGGCGCGTGATGGGTGTCATCCCGCTGGGCCTGCCCACCACGCAGGCAGCAGGCTGCGCACCTGCGGCTGTGCAAAGCGTTCGTCCATGAGGTGCACTACGCCTTCGTCGCTGGGCGTGCGGATCACGCGGCCCGCGGCCTGCACCACCTTTTGCAGCCCGGGGTACAGGTAGGTGTAGTCATACCCCGCGCCAAACAGCGCCTGCATGCGCTCGCGGATCTGCTCGTTGACGGGGTTGATCTGCGGCAGGCCCAGCGTGGCCACAAAGGCTCCAACAAGCCGCTGGCCGGGCAGGTCGATGCCCTCGGCAAACGCGCCGCCCAGCACGGCAAACGCAATGCCCTGGCTGGTGTCGGTGAACCGCGCCAGAAACTCGCGCTGCTCGCCCTCTGCCATGCGGCGCGATTGGCTCCAGTGCGGCACATCGGGGTGTTGCCGGGCAAACAGCGCCGCGGCCTGCTGCAAATAGTCATAACTGCTGAAAAACGCCAGGTAGTTGCCCGGCCGCTCGCGAAACTGCTGCGCCATCAGCGCGGCGATGGGTGCGAGCGAGGCAGTACGGTGCGCATAGCGCGTGGAGATGTGGCGTGCCACCTGCACCTGCAACTGGCGCGCGGCAAAGGGAGATTCCACATCCACCCACGCGTGGTCGGCGGGCAGGCCCAGCAGGTCCGCGTAGTAGCGCGCGGGCTGCAGCGTGGCCGAAAACAGCGTGCTGGTGTGCGCAGCCGCCAGCCGGGGCTGCAGGAAGGGTGCGGGCACCAAGTTGCGGATGCAGACCACCGAGTCGCCGGGCTTCGGCAGGCGCGCCCCGGGGCCTGCCGCAGGCCGGGTGATGTCCACCATCGAATGCGCGTCCAGCAGGTCGGCCATGCGCTGCAGGTGCAGAGCGTCGAAGTAGAAGGCCTGCAGGGCAGCGTCGGGCTCGGTGGGGTGGTCGGTGAAGTGTTCGGTGAGTGTGGTGGTGCACTGCTGCAGCGCGGCCAGCAGCTTGTCGGGCATAGCGTCCAGCACGGTGTACGCGGCGGTCTGGGCCTTGTCCAGCGCCACCCAGGCGCGGCGCACCTTGTCCAGCGCCTTCTTCACCGGGGCGTGGCGTGCTGCGGCGGGGCTGCTGCGGGCCTGGGCCAGGGCGGCCGGGTGCAGCTCGGCGGTGAACATCTTGCGCCCACGCTCGACGAGGTTGTGGGCCTCGTCCACCAGCACCGCCGTGCGCCACTGGTTGGCCTGGGCCAGGCCGTGCAGCAGGCCGCCCAGGTCAAAGTAGTAGTTGTAGTCGCCCACCACCACGTCGGCCCAGCGGGCGAGTTCCTGGCTCAGGTAGTAGGGGCAGACGTCGTGCTGCAGGGCCACGTCGCGCACGCGGGTTTGCAGCAGCGCGGGGGCGGGGCTGCCGTCATCGGCGTTCGCCACGGCCGCGGCGCGGGCGGCGGGCAGGCGGTCGTAAAAGCCGCGGGCCAGTGGGCAGGATTCGCCGTGGCAAGCGTTGGCCGGGAACTCGCACGCCTTGTCGCGCGCCACCAGTTCCAGCACGCGCAGGGGCAGTGCCGGTGCGCTGTGGGCCATGCGCGCCAGGGCATCCAGCGCTGTCTGCCGCCCCGATGTCTTGGCCGCCAGGAAGAACACCTTGTCGATGCGCTGTGCCGGCGCGGCCTTGAGCAGCGGAAACAGGGTGCCCATGGTCTTGCCGATGCCGGTGGGGGCCTGGGCCAGCAGGCATCGGCCCGCCACGGCCGCCTTGTAGACGGCCTCGGCCAGCGGGCGCTGGCCGGTGCGAAAGCCGCCAAACGGGAATGCGAGTGCGCCCAGCGCCGCATCGCGCGCCGTGCGGTGGGCCGTCTCTCGCCCGGCCCACGCAATGAAGCGCTGGCACTGGGCCTCGAAATGCTGGCGCAGGTCGGCGGCGCTGCAGCGCTCGGTGAACACCGTCTCCTGCTGCGTGCCCACGTCCAGGTACACCAGCGCCACGTCGATGTGCGCCAGCCCCTCTTGTTCGCACAGCAGCCAGCCGTACACCTTTGCCTGCGCCCAGTGCAGGTGGCGGTGCGATGCGGGCTGGCGGTCCAGGCTGCCCTTGAAGGTCTTGACCTCGTCGACGCGTTGCTGTGCGGGGTCGTAGCCATCGGCCCGGCCGCGCACGCGCAGGGTCTGGTAACTGCCGCTCAGCGTCACTTCGGCCCGGTAGCCGGTGCCCCGGCGCGCTGCGGCCACGGCATGGCCTGCGATGCCTTCGAGCGCGGTGGGCGCGGGCGTGAAGCGCAGGTCCAGGTCGCCCTGCTTGGCGGTGAATTCGCACAGCTCGCGCACCGCCACGGTGTAGGTCATGGTGCGTCGGGGGCGGACGTTGCCGGGGTGGCTACTGGTGCTTCGTCCGGCCCGGGGGCGGCGCCCTCGATACCGCCCAGGTGGGCCTGGGCGGGTTCGTCCTCGCTGCGCAGCGGGGTGGCCTTGCACAGTGCCATCCACACCGCAAAGGGCAGCGTGCAGCTGCTGTGCCTTGCAGGGCGCAGCAGCTCGAAGCGGCCGTTGTCCACGCTGCCGTGCAGCACCCAGATGCCAAAGTGTTCGGGGATCTCTTCGGGCTCGGCAATGCCCGCGGGGAACACGTAGTAGCACTCCTCGCACAGCCACTGGTAGGCCTGGCGCTTGGCGTCGTGCCGCAAGTCCGACAGCAGGTCGGCCCGGCTGGCCTTGACCTCGTGCACCATGGGCTGCAGGTACGCTGGCACCGAGGTGTTGCGCACCGAAAACAGGTCGGGCCGGGCCATGCGCCACACGTTGGCAGCGACGCGGGCAGCGGGGGCCTGTTCATCGTCGGCCCACAGCGGCGCCAGTGCGGCTGGCAAGCCGTCTGCGGCTGTCGGCACGGGTGGGGGCTGGGTGTCGACCACCGCACGCAGCGACAGCTCGGTCCACACGATGCGGCCCGAAGCCAGCAGCTGCGACGCGAACTTCTGGCCCAGCCGGTCGTGCAGGCTCAGGGCGCGCACCCCGCGCTGGCGGGCCTGCGCGAGGGTGCGGATGCCTTGGTCGGTCAGACGCAGGGTTTCGCAACCGTCGGGCGCCCTGTGCAGCTGGATGAGTCCCGCAGCCAACAGATCAACCTCCAGCCCGTCCTTGCACGGCCAACCTGCCGAGCGCCAGATCTGCATCAGGCGGGTGCGGTGGAAGCGGGTGACCGTGATGGAGTGCGGGGAGTCCGAAGCGGGGGAGGGCTGCGCCGTCATGGCGGGGTGGGTGGGCTGGCGAGACACTGATTTTAATCACAGTGCCTGGCCCAGGGTGCTTCGAGACGGGGCGAGGGGCTGGAGCGAAGATTTGGACGAAATCGGCCCGTGGCGCACGTAGGACAACCGCTCGCAGCTATTGAAACAGGAGCGTTGCCGCGACTCGTGACCGCGGCGCATCGAGCGAACGCCTTCGGGGCCTGAACATTCTGCAAGCCGGTGCAACGACCGGCGCAGGCTCATGCTCAGGCCACGGCGCTGGTTTCACAATCAGGCCGGTTGCGAACAGTCGCCAGGGCTGGCGTTGCGCCGCGGACTTGGCTGCACTCAGTCTTCGACGCGTACTCCCAGCCGGCCCAGTTTTTTTGCAAACGAGTCCCGGCGTTTTGCCGCCTTGGCAGCGGTGTCGGACGCGGCCTGGATGGCCTTGGGCCCCTTGTCCGCCGCAGCTTTGATCAATCCGAATTTGTGGGTGGCATCGGCCTGCGCCCGCTTGTAGGTGGCAATGAGTTCAGCATGGGCAATGGATGGATTCACGGGAGCTCCCATATCGGTCAGCGTCGCTACCTCAAAGCTTGACGTGGGTGCGAAGCAGGGCGGTCCTCAATTCGCGACTGGCTGGTTTTGATACGTCCACCTGCTGAACAGCCAGCTCGAACGGCGAGCCGGGCCGGATGCTGGCAGGCAGTATCTTTTTGGCCGGATTCTTGGCGGGGTAGGTGCCCTGAGCCGGACACATGCGAACGGAGAACCCGAATTCTTCGAGGACACCCTTGGCATACAACTCTGCCAATTGTTGAAACGACACGAAGGTGGAACGTTTGCCCTCTTTGAGTCCCGGCTCGCGGATATCGCGCACGACCTCGAATTTGCCCAGCGAATCCCGCTGTGTGTCGGTAAACGGATGCAGCACAAAGGTCTGGCGAACCCCGTTCTTTTTGGACACTACGGTGTGCTCTACGGCGATATCGGTTAGCAGCATATTTATTCTTCGCTTTTAAAGCCGCAGCTCACACGGCCGCATCCGTCGCCATCCCGCCCTGAGTCGGCAGTCTGGGTTTAAAACCAGTCCAACGGGGGCAGTGCCCCTTCAGATGCGAAGCGCGCGACAAGGGCAAAGTCACCCCAAGGGCGCGGACTTTAACTGAACAGCAAAAAACGGCAGATCCCTATCGCGCCGTGACAGACTGCTTCGGTCGAAACCTCCCTGCCAATGACGTGCGAGTCAAAGCCCGGAGCCCGACTGAAAACAGCGCATACATCGGCGCGCCACCGGTCCCGCTGACCACGCCTGCCCTGCTCACCACTCTGCAAAGCTCCCATCCCGGTGCCGCCACACCGGGTTGCGCCAACGGTGCCCCTGCTGCGCACGTTCGCGCACATAGTTCTCGTTCACCTCAATACCCAGGCCCGGTCCGCCGGGAATGGCGACCATGCCGTCCTGGTAGGCAAAGACCTCGGGGTTGGTCACATAGTCCATCAGGTCGTTGGCCTGGTTGTAGTGAATGCCCAGGCTCTGCTCCTGGATGAATGCGTTGTAGCAGACGGCATCGAGCTGCAGATTGGCTGCCAGAGCGATGGGTCCCAGGGGGCAGTGCAAGGCCAGCGCCACGTCGAAGGCCTCGGCCATGGCGGCGATCTTGCGGGTCTCGGTGATGCCGCCGGCGTGCGAGGGGTCGGGCTGGATGATGTCCACATAGCCTTCGGACAGCACCTTCTTGAAATCCCAGCGCGAGTACAGCCGCTCTCCGAGCGCGATGGGGGTGGAGGTGGCGTGTGCGATCTCGCGCAGGGCCTCGCTGTGCTCGCTGAGCACGGGCTCCTCGATGAACATCAGCTTGTAGGGGTCGAGCTCGCGGGCCAGCACCTTGGCCATGGGGCGGTGCACGCGGCCATGGAAATCCACGCCAATCCCTACGTTGGGCCCGACGGCTTCGCGCACGGCAGCCACGTTCTGCAGGCAGCGGTCGACCTTGTCGAAGCTGTCCACGTACTGCATTTCCTCGGTGCCGTTCATCTTGACGGCGGTAAAGCCGCGGGCCACTGCTGCGGCCGCGGCAGCGGCCGTGTCTGCGGGCCGGTCGCCGCCAATCCAGCTGTAGACGCGGATGTGGCTGCGCACGTTGCCGCCCAGCAGTTCGGCCACCGGCACGCCCAGGGCTTTGCCCTTGATGTCCCACAGCGCCTGGTCGATACCTGCCAGCGCGCTCATGTGCACGCCGCCGCCGCGGTAGAAGCCGCCACGGTACAGCACGGTCCAGTGGTCCTCGATGTGGCGCGGGTCCTTGCCGATGAGGTAGTCGGCCAGCTCTTCCACTGCAGCGGCCACGGTGTGCGCGCGGCCCTCCAGCACGGGCTCGCCCCAGCCGCAGATGCCAGCGTCGGTCTCGATCTTGAGGAAACACCAGCGCGGTGGCACCAGAAACGTGGTCAGTCGTGTGATCTTCATGGCGCGGCAACGGGAGGGTGCAGGGTAGGGTATGCGGAACACGCCGGCGGGGTGCCGCCCGCGCCATACGACTCGCGCCACGCCTGCATGAACGCGACCGCCTGCTGCGCAACGTCGCGGGCGGAATCACCGGGCCGGTACAGGGCGGAGCCCAGCCCGAAGCCGCTGGCGCCCGCCATCGCATAGGTGGGGATGCTGGCGGGCACGATGCCGCCCACCGGAATCAGTGCCATGGGCGGCGTCAGCACGGCGCGCCAGGCTTTGAGTACATGGGGCGGCAGGGCCTCGGCCGGAAAGAGCTTGAGCACGTTGGCGCCTGCGGCCAGCGCGGCGTAGGCCTCGGTCAGGGTGGCCACGCCAGGGGCGCAGGCCATGCCAGCGGCACGCGCCGCGCGGATGACTTCTGCATCGCTGTGCGGCATCACCACGATCTGTCCGCCTGCGGCGGCCACATCGGCCACGGCCTGCACTGACAGCACGGTGCCCGCGCCCACCAGGCAGTCATCCGGCACCGCGCGGCGCAGCGCGGCAATGCTTTCCAGTGGATCTGGCGAGTTGAGCGGCACCTCGATGATGCGAAGCCCGGCGTCGTACAGCGTCTGGCCGATGCCTGCCACCTCGTGCGGGCGCACGCCACGCAGGATGGCGATCAGTCCGCAGTGCCCGAGGGTGTTGAACAAGGCCTTGTCGATGCGTTTCATGCGGTGGCGCTCCAGGACGATCCAAGGGGTTCATCGGCCTGCCGGCCCGGGCTGGCCAGCAACCCGGCAGCCACGGCCACGCGCCACAGACCGGTGACGGCCGGCTGGGCGGCGATGGAGGGCGTGCCCAGGCCAAAGAAGTCGAGTGCCATGGCATAGCGACGGCACAACCCGGGGGTACCGCACAGGACCAGACTGCAGGCCGAGGAGAAAGCTTCGTGTTCGGCACGCGCCAGACCCACCATTTCGTGGCCGATCAGCAGGCCCGAGAGGTAATCTGCCTGGGCGCCAGCGGCCAGTGCGTTGGTCAGGCCCAGCGTACGCACGGTGAAGATCTGCGACAGCAGACCTGGGCCGGCGTCACCCTGCCGGGCGACTTCCAGTCCGCGCAGGAAGGCCGCGTCGTCCGGTTCTGCAGCGGCGGCCATGGTCCTGCCCAGGATGGTGTGCTCGCGAAGCGCGGCAAACACCTCACCCGTCATGAAGGTGTGAAACCTTGCAATGCCGTGCCGGTGTGCCACCACCCATTTGCTGTGGGTGCCTGGCAAGCCGACGAGGGCCTGCGCATTGCCGGTCCATTCCAGGCCCGCCAACGCGCCCAGCACCTGGGTCTCCTCGCCGCGCATCACGTTGGGCAGCGCCCCGCACTGCAGCAGGCCGGGCACGATGTGCAGGGCTGGCCCGCGGGGCCGGTCCACCCGGGTGAGTCCTTGTGCCAGCGCGCCGGGCGATGCCGGTGTGTCCAGGTAGCGCGCCTCGCGCCAGCCCTGGGCGCTGCCCACCATGCCGCAGGCCAGCAGGGCGGGCGGCGGGTCGGCAGCCAGCCAGTCGCCACAAATACCCTCCAGCGCGCGCTCGAAAGCGGCGGCACTGTCGGGCTGTGCTCCGTCGCCATGCCCTGAAGGCAGGTTCATGATGCCCCAGGGACGCTCGCGTTCGTCCAGCACGCAGCCCGCGGCATCAAGATGGCTTGCGCGCAGGGACGACGTGCCCCAGTCCAGCGCCACCAGGCGGGATGCGGGCGGAGCAGTGGTGTCAGGTGGCCGCATCCCGCATTACCGCGACCAGCGCAGCACCAGCGGGTCGAGCCGGCGCGCGATGGCCAGCAGGCCCGCGCGCACCTCGGGGAGCATGGGTGGGAAAGGGTGGCGCCCGGCTTCGCAGGCGATCACACCGCCAGCCTTCATCAGCGCCTTGGCCGTGAGGATGCCGCCCTGCCGGTTCTCGTGGTTGATCAGGGGCAGCCAGCGCTGGTACAGGGCAAACGCCTGGTCCATGTCGCCGTTGCGGTGGGCCTCCAGGATGGGGCGGATCCCGTCAGGGAACGCGCCGCCCGTCATGGCGCCTGTGGCGCCCGCGTCCAGGTCCGCCAGCAGCGTGATGGCCTCCTCGCCATCCCAAGGCCCTTCGATGGCGTCGCCGCCCAGGCGGATCAGTTCACGCAGCTTGCTGGCAGCGCCAGGCACTTCGATCTTGAAGTAGGCAAGGTTCTCGATCTCGCGCGCCATGCGCGCCAGGAAAGGCGCAGACAGCACTGTGCCGCTGGCGGGTGCATCCTGCACCATGATCGGAATGCGGATCGCATCCGAAACGCGGGCGTAGAACTCGTAGATCTGCGCTTCGGGCACGCGAAAAGTCGCGCCGTGGTAGGGCGGCATCACCATCACCATGGCGGCGCCCATATCTTGCGCGGCGCGGCTGCGCTCTGCGCACACGCTGGTCCCGTAGTGGGTGGTGGTGACGATCACGGGCACGCGGCCTGCCACATGCTCCAGCGAGGTGCGGGTGAGGACTTCGCGTTCGGCATCCGACAGCGAGAACTGCTCGGAAAAGTTCGCCAGGATGCACAGGCCATCCACGCCGGCGTCGATCATGAAGTCGAGGCAGCGCTTCTGGCTTTCGAGGTCAAGGGTGCCGTCTTCATGGAAGGTCGTGGGCACCACGGGGAAGATGCCGCGGTAGCGTGGGTTCTGGAGGGAATGGGTGGCTGGCATGGCGGGTGCAGGAAAAATTGAATGAAATGGGGTTCTAGCGCTTGTCGGATAACCGCTAGAAGCTATCAAATTTGTAGCGACATGAGCGATGGACGCTGGCCATGCGCGTGCAGCCGCGCCAGGGCCACCCCGCCGTGCTGGCTGCCTCCCCTCCCCACGACGCGCAGCGTTGCGAGAACGGGGGAAGGCGCAAGGCGACTCAGGGGGTGTTGCATGTCCTTCAATGCGAGTGCCGTGGCACGGCGGCGCCGCGGCAGCCCACCAGGAAGTCGAAATCGCAGCCCTCGTCGGCCTGGAGCACATGGTCCACGTACAGCCGCTGGTAGCCGCCCCGGCCTCCACGGTCCGTGCCCGCCAGCGCAGCCAGGCGCTCCGCCAGTTCGGCATCGCTGATGTCCAGGTGCAGGCGGCCGGCGTCGCAGTCCAGTTCGATGAAGTCGCCATCGCGCACGGCGGCCAGCGGACCACCTGCAGCCGCCTCGGGCGCCACGTGCAGCACCACGGTGCCGTACGCCGTGCCGCTCATGCGGGCGTCCGAGATGCGGACCATGTCCTTGACGCCTTGGCGCAGCAGCTTGGGCGGCAGGCCCATGTTGCCCACCTCGGCCATGCCGGGGTAGCCCTTGGGGCCACAGTTCTTCAAAACCATCACGCAGCTGCCATCGATGTCGAGCGACTCGTCCATGATGCGTTCCTTGTAGTGCTCCAGATTCTCGAACACCACGGCGCGGCCCCGGTGCTTGAGGAGTTCGGGCGAGGCCGCCGAAGGCTTGAGCACGGCGCCCCGCGGTGCCAGGTTGCCGCGCAGCACGCAGATGCCGCCATCGGCGATCAGCGGCCGGTCGATGGGCCGGATCACCTCGTCGTCGTACTGCGGGGCTTCGCGCACGTTGTCCCACAGGCTCTTGCCGTTGACGGTAAGTGCGCCGGGGTGCGGCAGCAGGTGGTTTTCGCCCATGCGGCGCAGCACGGCCGGCAGGCCGCCCGCGTAGTAGAACTCTTCCATCAGGAATCGGCCCGAGGGCTGCAGGTCCACCAGCGTGGGCGTGCCCTTGCCGATGCGGGTCCAGTCCTCCATGTCCAGCTGCACCCCGATGCGTCCGGCAATCGCTCTCAGATGGATCACTGCGTTGGTCGAGCCACCAATGGCTGCGTTGGTACGGATGGCATTCTCGAACGCCTCGCGCGTGAGGATCTTCGACAGGCGCAGGTCTTCGTGCGCCATCTCCACAATGCGCCGGCCCGACATCTGCGCCAGCACGTAGCGGCGAGAATCCACGGCGGGAATCGCGGCGTTGTGGGGCAGCGAGGTCCCCAGGGCCTCGGCCATACAGGCCATGGTGCTGGCCGTGCCCATCGTGTTGCAGGTGCCGGCAGAACGGGACATGCCCGATTCGGCCGCGAAGAACTGGTGCTCGTTGATCTCGCCGGCCTTGAGCGATTCATGCAGCTGCCACACGGCCGTGCCGGAGCCGATGTTCTTGCCCTCCAGCTTGCCGTTGAGCATGGGTCCTCCCGTGACAACGATGGCGGGCACGTCGCAGCTGGCAGCACCCATCAGCAGGGCTGGCGTGGTCTTGTCGCAACCGACCAGCAGCACGACCGCATCGATCGGATTCCCGCGGATCGCTTCCTCGACGTCCATGCTGGCCAGGTTGCGCGTAAGCATGGCTGTGGGGCGCAGGTTGGACTCGCCATTGGAGAACACCGGAAACTCCACCGGGAAGCCGCCAGCCTCGTAGATGCCGCGCTTGACGTATTCCGCGATCTTGCGGAAGTGCGCGTTGCACGGGGTCAGTTCCGACCAGGTGTTGCAGATACCGATCACGGGGCGGCCGTCAAAGGCGTCGTCGGGTATGCCCTGGTTCTTCATCCAGCTTCGGTACATGAAG
This sequence comes from Acidovorax sp. BL-A-41-H1, assembly GCF_051942715.1. Taxonomy (NCBI): domain Bacteria; kingdom Pseudomonadati; phylum Pseudomonadota; class Betaproteobacteria; order Burkholderiales; family Comamonadaceae; genus Acidovorax; species Acidovorax sp. BL-A-41-H1. Next base: position 257,688 of record NZ_JBPVJQ010000005.1, read on the forward strand.
CCGTTCTTGTCTGCAGTGCCAAACCATTCGGTCGAGCGGAGTTTGCGCGGAGAGGTGGTCATCGGTGTGATGCGTTATGTGTGAAAAAGGGATGTGTCAGTGGCGCGCCTGCCGGCCGTGCACCAGAACGCGCTGGAGCAGGCAGAAGACAAGCAGGAGCAGGCCGACCACGATGCGCGTCCACCACGAGCTCAGCGAGCCGTCGAACGAGATCAGCGTCTGGATGATTCCGAGCATCAGCACGCCAAACAGCGTGCCGGCGAGGTAGCCCACGCCGCCGCTGAGCAGCGTGCCGCCGATGACCACCGCGGCAATGGCGTCCAGCTCCATTCCGGTGGCGTGCAGGCCGTAGCCAGAGAGCATGTAGAACGTGAAGACCACGCCGGCCAGTGCCGAGCACAGGCCGGATAGCGTGTAGACGCCCACCAGCGTGCTGCGCACAGGCAGCCCCATGAGCACTGCAGAATGCTCGCTGCCTCCGATGGCATATACCGCACGGCCGAACGGCGTGCAGTGCGCGACAAACATCGCTGCCAACAGCACCGCGATGGCCACCATCGCCCCCACCGACAGGGAGGCGCCGTCCCACAGCTCCAGGCGCCACTGCGCGAGGTCGGAATACGCTTCATTCGTGATGCTGATCGAGTCGATGCTGATGAGGTAGCACAGGCCGCGTGCCAGGAACATGCCGGCCAGCGTGACGATGAACGGCTGCAGGCGAAAGCGCTCGATCAGGAAGCCCATGGATGCGCCCAGCGCCATGCCCATCACCAACACGACCGGAACCGCGGCGGCGGGGCTCCAGCCGTGGTGCTCCACCAGGCTGGCCAGCACCATGGTGCTCAGCGCGACGACTGAACCCACCGAGAGGTCGATGCCGCCTGACAGGATCACAAAGGTCATCCCTACCGCAACGATGATGAGGAACGCGTTGTCGATCAGCAGGTTCAGGAACACCTGCGCCGAGAAGAACCCGGTGTAGAACACCGAGCCAAAGGTGGCCATCGCAACGAACAGCGATATCGTGACCGCCAGGGGCAGGTACTTCGGGTTCAGGCGCAGGCGGTCCGGACGCGTGGCGGGCAGCGGTCGTGCGGCCGTAGCGTGCGCGACAGGTTGGGGCAGGGCGCTCATGACGGTGCTCCTGGCAGGCCCGGCCTGCTGGCAATGGCAAGCACCTGAGATCGGAATTCGGCGGACTGCAGCAGCATCACCACAAACACCACCACCGCCTTGACCACGAGGTTGATCTCTGGCGGAACACCCAGCGAGTAGATGGCGTATGTCAGCGACTGGATGATGAGTGCGCCCAGCACGCTGCCCACCAGGCTGAATCGGCCACCGGTCAGCAGCGTGCCGCCCAGCGTCACGGCCAGGATGGCATCGAGCTCCAGCAGCTGGCCGGCATTGTTGCCGTCCGCGCTTTTTACATTGGACGAGATCAGCAAGCCGGCCAGCCCGGCACACACGCTGCAGAACACATAGGCGGCCAGCGTCAGCCGGCTGGCCTGTACGCCGGCCAGCCGGGCGGCCGAGGGGTTGATGCCGATGGCCTGTAGGAACAGGCCCAGGGCCGTGCGCGTGACCGCGAGGTACAGCAACAGGAACACCGTGCCCACTACAAACAGCGGAAACGGAAGCCCGAGGAAGTGCCCGCCGCCCAAGAAGAAGTAGGGTGTGTAGTAGATGGTGATGATCTGCCCGTCGGTGATGAGCTGGGCCACGCCACGGCCCGCGACCATCAGGATCAGGGTGGCGATGATGGGCTGCATGCCCATCCTGGCCACCAGCACGCCATTCCACAGGCCGCATAGCAGTGCGACGCCGATGGCGCCTGCAAAGGCCATGGGCAGCGGGAAACGGCTTTCGGTGCCCGAGACAGCGCCGCCGATCATCCAGCCGGCGACCGCGGCCGAGATGGCCACCACGGCGCCGACGGAAATGTCGATGCCCCGCGTGGCAATCACCATGGTCATGCCCAGTGACACCAGCACCAGCGGTGCTGCGCGGTTGAGGATGTCGATCAGACTTCCGTAGAAATGGCCATCGCGCCACTCGATGCGAAGAAAGTTCTCGTTGAAGGCCGTATTGACCGCCAGCAGGAGCAGCAACGTGATGACCGGCCAGGCCAGCCGGTGGCGCAGAAGACCTGCGAGTGGATTCGGAATCTTGCTATCAGGCATGTTCGGCAATCAGTTCGTACACGGCGTCTTCGGTGCTGCCTGCGGGCAGCTCGCCCACTTTCTGGCGGTCGCGCAGCACCACGATGCGGTGCGCAACGCGCACCACTTCGCTGATTTCGGAAGAGATGAACAGCACCGCCATGCCGGCCTTGGCCAGCCGGAGGATCTGTTCCATGATTTCCTGCTTGGCGGCAACGTCGATGCCGCGGGTGGGTTCGTCGAGGATCAGCAGGCGGGGCTCCACGGCCAGCCAGCGGGCCAGGATGGCCTTTTGCTGGTTGCCCCCCGACAGCAGGCCGATGGGGGTGTCGATGCTCGCGGTCTTGATACCCAGCATCTGCACGTAGCGCTCGGCCAGCGAGGCCTGTTCGGCCCGCGAAAGGAACTTGCCCACGCCCATGCGTGCCTGAAGTGCCAGGGCGATGTTCTCGCGCACTGACAGTTCGGCCACGATGCCGTCGGTTTTGCGCTCTTCAGGGCACAGCGCCAGGCCGTGGCGGATGGCGTCCATAGGGCTTGAAAAATTCACGGCCCTGCCGTCGATGTGTAGCATGCCACGGTCCGGCCGCTCCAGGCCGAACAGCAGCCGCGCCACCTCGGTGCGGCCCGCCCCCAGCAGGCCTGCCAGGCCCACGACTTCACCGGCGCGGATCTGGAAGTCCAGCGGCTGCAGCTGTCCGGTCTGGCCCAGTCCCCGGGTCTGCAGCAATGCGGGCCGGTGCGTTTCGGAGGCCACGGCGGCAGTCTGCGCGCCGGTGGCAGCCGCCAGCTCGCGGCCCAGCATGGCGGCGATGAGGGCGGGCGCGGGCAGGTCGGCGGCTGGCCATTCGCCTACCCAGTTGCCATTGCGCAGCACGGTGATGCGGTCACACACCGCGTACACCTGGTTCAGAAAGTGCGTGACGAAGACGATGGCCATGCCTTCGCTGCGCAGGCGGCGTATTACCTCGAACAGCTTTTGCACCTCGTCCTCGTCCAGGCTGGACGTCGGCTCGTCGAGGATGAGCACGCGCGATTCGATGCTGAGCGCGCGTGCAATCGCCACCAGCTGTTGCACGGCCACGGGGTAGTCGCTCAGCAACCGTGTGACGTTGATGTCCAGGCCGATGCGCTGCAGCAGTTCACGCGCACGCTGCTGCATCAGCGGCCAGTCGATGCGGCGCCCCTGGGCCCAGCCGTGGCGCGGGTAGCGCCCGGCAAAGATGTTTTCGGCCACCGTGAGGTTGTGGCAGAGGTTGACTTCCTGATACACGGTACTGATGCCCAGCTCCTGCGCGTCGCGGGAAGAGGTGGGCCATACGGCGCGCCCGCCGATGTGCATCTGCCCGGCATTGGGGGGCACCACACCGGTCAGCACCTTGATGAGTGTGGACTTGCCCGCGCCGTTCTGGCCCATCAGGGCATGGATCTCGCCCGGAAAAAGTCGCAGTTGGACATCGCGCAGTACCTGGACGCCGGAAAACTGCTTGTCCACGCCTGAAAGCGTGAGCACAGGCGCCGATGGCGGCGCATGCATGGACTGGCTCATGGAGGTCATGCCTTGTTCTTGTTGTAGACATCCACCAGCACGGCGGCCAGCAGCACCACGCCTTTGATCACCTGCTGGTAATCGATGCCGATGCCCAGGATGGACATGCCGTTGTTCATCACGCCCATCACAAAAGCGCCGATCACCGCACCCATCACCTTCCCGACACCGCCCGACGCCGATGCGCCGCCAATGAAACATGCAGCGATCACGTCCAGCTCGAAGCCGAGGCCGGCCTTGGGTGTGGCGGTGTTCAGGCGCGCCGCAAACACAAGGCCCGCCAAGGCCGCGAGCACGCCCATGTTGATGAATGCGTACATCGTCAGGCGCTCGGTCTTGATGCCCGAGAGCTTGGCCGCCTTCTCGTTACCGCCCATGGCATAGATGCGCCTGCCCACCGTGGTGCGACTGGTGACGAAGTCGAACAGCACAATGAGCACGGCCATGACGATGAGCACGTTAGGGAGCCCCTTGTACGACGCCATGAGGTAGGCAAAGCCGATGAACAGGGCTCCGAAGAGCGCCGTGCGCATGGCAAACAGGGCTGCAGGTTCGGCGTGCACGCCGTGGCGCGCGCGGTTGGCACGTGCGCGCAGGCCGGCAAGGGCCAGGGCTGCGGCCACCGCAATGCCCAGCAAAAGCGAGGTCAGGCGAAGGCCTTCGGCATTGAACAGGTCGGGGATGAAGCCGGAACTGAGCATCTGGAACGCTGGCGGAAAGGGTCCCACCGACTGGCCTGCGAGCAGTGCCAGCGCCAGCCCCTTGAACACCAGCATGCCTGCCAGCGTGACGATGAACGATGGAATGCGCGAAAACGCCACAAAGCCGCCCTGGATGGCGCCGATGAGGCCACCGCACAGCAGGCACGCCAGCGAAGCCGGGATTACGGGCCACTGGTACTCCACCATCAGCACCGCCGCCAGGGCGCCGATGAACCCGCACACCGATCCCACGGACAGGTCGATGTGCCCGGCCACGATGACCAGCAGCATGCCTAGCGCCATGATCACGATGTAGCTGTTCTGCAGCACCAGGTTCGTGAGGTTCAGGGGCTGCATCAGCGTCCCGTCTGTCATGTACTGAAAAAAGCCCATGATCGCGACCAGCGTGATCAGCATGCCGTATTCGCGCAGGTTGTGCTTGAGGTGGTCCAGCAGCGGCTTTGCCACCGCTGCTGCGGCCGGCGGCGCGGCGTCCTGCGGCGCAACGGAAAGGGAGGATGTCGTCTGGCTCATGTCGGTCAGTGGTTCAGTGGATGTGCAGCTGCACGGGGTCGCCCGCGGTGGCAGGCGGCGCCAGTGCTGGCTTTTCGTGGCCCGCCATCACGATCGCACGCATGATCTTTTCCTGGGACGCCTCAGCGGTCGGCATCTCTGCCACGAAGCGGCCTTCATTCATCACGTAGATACGATCCGAGATACCCAGCAGCTCGGGCATTTCCGAAGAGATCACGATCACGCACTTGCCCTGTGCGGCCAGCTGGGCGATGAGCGCGTAGATCTCGTACTTGGCACCCACGTCGATGCCGCGAGTGGGCTCGTCCAGGATCAGGACCTGGGGGCTGGTGAACAGCCACTTGGAGAGCACGACCTTCTGCTGGTTGCCCCCGGACAGGTGCAGTGTCTTCTGGTCCACGCCGGCGCAGCGGATTCGCAGCTTGCGGGCAAAGTCCACGGCAACCTGGTGCTCCTGCCCATCGTTGATGACCCCGGCAGTTGCCACGCCGTCCAGGTGGGCGAGCGAGATGTTGAACTGGATGTCTTCGCCCAGCACCAGGCCGTTGCCCTTGCGGTCTTCGGTGACGTAGGCCAGACCTTCCTGCACGGCCTTGCCCACGGTGCTCACATCAATCTTCCTGCCATGGAGCAGCACGTCACCGCGGATGCGGCGGCCCCAGGACCTGCCAAAAATGCTCATGGCCAGCTCGGTACGGCCGGAGCCCATCAGCCCGGCGATGCCGACGATTTCGCCGCGCCGCACCGTCAGGTCGATATCGCGCAGAAACGGTGTGTCGGAGCGCTGGGGGTGATATGCGCACCAGTTGCGCACCTCAAAGACCACGTCGCCAATGTCGGGTGTACGTCGGGGGTAGCGGTCTGCCATTTCGCGTCCCACCATGGCCCGGATCACGCGGTCCTCCTCAATGGGCTGCTGGGCGCATGCCATGGTCTCGACCGTGCTGCCGTCCCGCAGCACCGTGATGGCATCGGCCACGCGCGAGATCTCGTTGAGCTTGTGCGAGATCAGGATGCAGGTGATGCCCTGCGCCTTGAGTTCCAGGAGCAGGTCGAGCAAGGCCTGGCTGTCGGTCTCGTTGAGGCTGGCGGTGGGTTCGTCCAGGATGAGCAGGCGCACCTGCCGCGAGAGCGCCTTGGCAATTTCGACCAGTTGCTGCTGGCCCACGCCGAGCTGGCCGACGGCCGTATCGGCAGGTACGCGCAGACCGACCTTGCGCAGCAGGGCCTGGGACTTGCTGTGCGCGGCCATCCAGTCGATGACGCCGCGGTGGGCGGTCTCGTTGCCCAGGAAAATGTTTTCTGCAATCGACAGGAGCGGCACGAGAGCCAGCTCCTGGTGAATGATGATGACGCCGGAATGCTCGCTGTCGCGGATGCCGCTGAATGCGCGGGCCTGCCCGTCAAGCAGGATGTCTCCGCTGTAGCTGCCATGGGGATACACGCCCGAGAGCACCTTCATCAGCGTGGACTTGCCTGCACCGTTTTCGCCAACGATGGCATGGATCTCGCCGCGCCGCACGCTCAGGTTCACGCGGTCAAGGGCGACCACTCCGGGAAAGGTCTTGCGGATGTTCCGCATCTCGAGAAGCATTTTTTTCGGGGAGATGGTGGCTGGCTGTTCGGGGAGGTGAATGGCCGGGGGTACCCGGCGCCATAGGCCGGGGCCGCAGGAGGTGCGGCCCCGGGCGCCATCACCTGATCTGCGATTCCTTGTAGTAGCCGCTGCCCACCAGCACCGCGTTCCAGTTCGATGCATCCACCGACACGGGCTTAAGCAGGTATGCGGGCACGACCTTCACGCCGTTGTTGTAGGTCTTGGTGTCGTTGATCTCGGGCTGGCGGCCCGACAGCGTGGCGTCCACCATGTTGGCTGCCACCTTGGCCAGCTCGCGGGTGTCCTTGAACACCGTGGAGTGCTGTTCGCCCTTGAGGATCGATTTGATCGACGGGACCTCTGCATCCTGGCCGCTCACCACCGGGCAGGGTTGCTGCGCGGTGCAGTAGCCCACGCCCTTGAGCGAGGAGAGGATGCCGATAGAGATGCCGTCGTAGGGTGCAAGAACGGCGTGCACCTTGTCCTTGCCGTAGTAGGCCGACAGCAGGTTGTCCATTCGGGCCTGGGCGACCGAGCCGTCCCACCGCAGGGTGCCCACCTTGTTCATGCCCGTCTGCTTGCTGCGAACGACCAGCTTGCCGGAATCGATGTAGGGCTGCAGGACGCTCATCGAGCCGTCGTAGAAGAAGAAGGCGTTGTTGTCGTCCGGGGAGCCGCCGAACAGCTCGATGTTGAACGGGCCCTTGCCCTGCTTGAGCCCCAGCTTGTCCACGATGGATGTGGCCTGCAGCACGCCCACCTGGAAGTTGTCGAACGTGGCGTAGTAGTCGACGTTCTTCGTACCCTTGATCAGGCGGTCATAGGCGATGACCTTCACGCCCTTGTCGGCTGCGTTCTGCAGCACGCGAGACAGCGTGGTGCCGTCGATGGAGGCAATCACCAGCACCTTGGCGCCCTTGGTGATCATGTTCTCGATCTGAGCCAGCTGGTTGGGAATGTCGTCGTCCGCGTACTGCAGGTCGGTCTTGTAGCCCCGATCCTTGAGCACTTTGACCATGTTGTCGCCGTCGGCGATCCAGCGCGCCGAGGACTTGGTGGGCATCGAGATGCCGATGGTGCCCTTGTCCTGGGCCGATGCCACGGATGTGGCGCCCATGGCAGCCAGTGCCACACTGGCCAGCAGGGCCTTGAAAACTGCGCGCTTCATGTGTTGTTGTCTCCTGATGTGATTTGTTGTTCTGGTGGGCGCGGGCACTCGAAATGGACGCCCGCGATTGCACAGGCCGATGGCGGTGCCGCCCTTCGAGGCCGCCCCGCGACGGAGGCAGCGCCTCAGGGGGTCAGTACTTGCGGTTCGGGAATTCCTTGGCGGCCACTTCCATCGGGAAGATGCCTTCTTCGGTCACGATGCGCTTTTGCACGGGCTTGCCGGCCTTGATGTCCTTGACTGCGCTCATCAGCTGCGGGCCCAGCAGCGGGCTGCATTCCACGCTCACATTGAGCTTGCCGGCGATCATGGCTTCGAAGGCGCCCTTGACGGCATCGATGGAGATGATCGTGATGTCCTTGGCGGGCTTGAGGCCGGCTTCTTCGATGGCCTGGATCGCGCCGATGGCCATGTCGTCGTTGTGTGCGTACAGCACGTTGATCTTCTTGCCCTCGGCCTTGAGGAAGGCTTCCATGACTTCCTTGCCCTTGGCTCGCGTGAAGTCGCCCGTCTGCGAGCGCACGATCTTGAATTTCGGATCGGCCTTGATGATTTCTTCAAAGCCCTTCTTGCGGTCGATGGCCGGGGCCGAGCCCACGGTGCCCTGCAGTTCCACGATGGTGACTTCGCCCTTCTGGTCCTTCATCTTCTCGACCAGCCAGCGGCCCGCCTTGCGACCTTCCTCGACGAAGTCCGAACCCATGAAGGTGACATACAGCGACGGGTCCTTGACGTTGACTGCACGGTCGGTCAGCACCACCGGGATCTTTGCGGCCTTGGCTTCGCGCAGCACAGGCTCCCAACCAGACTCGACCACCGGCGAGAACGCAATCACGTCCACCTTCTGCGCGATGAACGAGCGGATGGCCTTGATCTGGTTTTCCTGCTTTTGCTGGGCATCGGAGAACTTCAGTTCAATACCGGCTTCCTTGGCAGCCGACTTGATCGACTCGGTATTGGCGGTGCGCCATTCGCTCTCGGCCCCCACCTGGCTAAAGCCCACCACGATGGGTTTCTGGGCCCACGCGGCAGCAGGCAGCAGGGCTGCGAGGGGGGCGCTGGCCAATGCGACGGCCAGGGTGCGACGGTTCAGTTTCATCATCTTTGTCTCCTCTTGTGAATGTGTGTCGATGAAGGGGTTGCAGAAATCGGGTTTCAGGCCAGCATGTAGCCGGTCTTGACGGTGGTGTAGAACTCGGCGGCGTAGCGGCCCTGTTCACGCGCACCGTAGCTGGACTCCTTGCGCCCGCCGAAGGGCACATGAAAGTCCACCCCGGCGGTGGGCAGGTTCACCATCGTCATGCCCACGGCTGCGTGGCGCTTGAAATGCATGGCCCGCTTGAGCGATGTGGTGCAGATGCCGGCGCACAGTCCAAATGGCGTGTCGTTGGCCAACGCCAGTGCGTGCTCATAGTCGGCGGCCCGCAGCACGCAGGCCACGGGACCAAAGATTTCTTCGCGCGCGATGCGGTAGTCGGGCTGGGCCAGAAAGAGGGCAGGGCTCATGTAGTGCCCCGGCGTGGAGCGCTCGAGCTGCTCGCCGCCCCACACATGCTCGGCCCCCTCGCCGCGCGCGATCTCCACGTAGCCCAGGTTCTGCTCCAGCTGGTGGCCATCCACCACGGGGCCCATTTCGGTGGTGCGGTCCAGCGCATGGCCCACCCTGAGCTGGATGAGACGGTCGCGCAGCTTACCGACGAACGCGTCATGAATGCCGCTCTCCACAATGAGCCGGCTTGACGCGGTGCACCGCTGGCCAGTGGAGAAGTACGAACCCTGCAGCGCACATTCCACAGCCTGATCGAGGTCGGCATCGGCAAGGACGATAAGAGGGTTCTTGCCACCCATCTCCAGCTGCACCTTGGCGCGGCGCGCGGTGCCAGCACGCAGGATGCGGTCTCCGGTAGATACCGATCCGGTGAAGCTGATCGCATGGACCAGCGGGTGGTCGACCAGTGTCTGGCCCACTTCGCGGCCGCTTCCCATCACCAGGTTGAATACACCGGCCGGCAGGCCGCAGCGGCTGATGATTTCGGCCAGTGCCCAACCGCAGGCTGGCACCAGCTCAGCGGGCTTAAACACCACGGTGTTGCCGTATGCCAGTGCGGGTGCGATCTTCCAGGCCGGGATGGCGAACGGAAAGTTCCACGGCGCGATGATGCCGACCACGCCCACGGGCTCGCGGGTCACGTCCACCTGTACGCCCTGGCGCACCGATGCCATCAGTTCACCCTGGATGCGCAGCGCCTCGCCGGCAAAGAACTTGAAGATCTGGCCGCTGCGGGCCACCTCGGCCACGGCCTCGGGCAGGGTCTTGCCTTCCTCGCGGGCCAGCAGCGCGCCCAGCTCATCCTTGCGGGCCAGCAGTTCGCTGCCCACGCAGTCCAGCACGTCTGCGCGGCGCTGGGGAGTGCTCTGGCTCCAGTGGGGAAATGCATCGGCTGCGGCGCGCACCGCCTGTTCGGTCTGGCTGCGGTCGGCACGCGAATACTCTGCCACCACTTCCCGTGTGTCCGAAGGGTTGGTGCTGACGCCCGTGGTGGGGCCGGTTTCCCACCGTCCGTTGATGAGATTGCGCGGGTTTTGCTGGATGTCGCCGAGTTTCATGGGGGCCTTTGCGGGAACTGGGCGGGAGTCTAGGTTTGATTTAGATATCAATCCAATAGATTTTTTGACAAAATAGATATCAATCCACGCATTCTGGAAAACCCTATGAGCACTTATAACCACTGGTTCATTCGCGCACGGCTCAAGACGCGGCAGCTGCTGCTGCTGGTCGCGCTGGCCGAGGAAGGCAACATCCACCGTGCGGCGCAGATGCTGAGCATGACCCAGCCGGCGGCGTCCAAGCTGCTCAAGGATCTGGAGGATGTGCTGGAAGTCCAGCTCTTTGACCGTCTGCCGCGCGGCATGCGGCCGACCTGGTATGGCGAGACGATGATCCGCCACGCCCGCATGGCGCTGGCCAACCTGAACCAGGCGCACGACGAGATCGGGGCGCTCAAGAAGGGGCACTACGGCCAGGTCGGCATCGGCGCCATCACCTCACCCGGGCTGAGCCTGCTGCCCGCCGCGGTGGCGCTGGTCAAGCAGGAGCACCCGAGCCTGCGCATTTCGCTGGACATCGAAACCAGCCCCTTGCTGCTGGAGCGGCTGGAGCAGGGCAAGCTCGACATCGTGGTGGGCCGCGTGTTTGCCGAGCACGACAAGACCAACCTGCGGTACGAATCGCTGACCGAGGAGCTGGTGTGCGCCGTTACCCGGCCGGGACATCCGCTGCTGGGCACCAGCGGGCTCACGCTGCGCGACGTGCTTTCTTCCGGCTGGATCGTGCCGCCTGCCGGCAGTGTGCTGCGGCACCGTTTCGACGTGATGTTCCAGCAGGACGGCCTGGCTCCGCCGCTCAACACGGTGGAGAGTTCGGCGCTGCTGTTCATCACGCGGATGCTTCAGCAGAGCGACATGATTGCCGTGCTGGGAACCGATGTGGCGCACTACTACGCATCCCACGGGATCATGGCGGTGCTGCCCCTGCCGCTGCCCTGCCACATGGATGCGTTCGGCATCATCACGCGTACTGACCGCCTGCTTTCGCCCGCCGCAAAGGTGATGATGAAGGCCCTCAAGCAGACCAGCCTGGTGCAGTACGGCCGGCGCCTGGACGCCGACTGAACCCCCGGGGTGTGGGTCGGTTTACACCCAGCCCGCGTCCACCTTGAACTCCTGCGCGGTGCACATGGCCGCGTCGTCCGACGCGAGGAACAGCACCATGTGGGCGATGTCGTCAGGGCGCATCTTGTCCGGCAGGCACTGGTTGCGCGCAAGGTCTTTCTCGCCTTCCGCGTCCAGCCACAGCTTGACCTGCCGCTCGGTCATCACCCAGCCGGGTGATACGGTATTGATGCGGATGCGGTCCTGGCCCAGCGTGCGCGCAAGGCCGCGCGTGAGGCCGTTGACAGAAGACTTGGCGATGGCATAGCAAGGATAGCCCGAGCCTTTGCCCTGCCAGCCGGTGGAGCCCAGGTTGATGACCGAGCCCGCTCCCAGCCGCCGCATGCCGGGCACCACCGACTGGATGGCGAAGAAGGCGGGGCGCTCGTTGATGGCAATGCGCTCGTCGTAGTACTCGGGGGTCACCGATTCCAGCGTGTGCCGGTCGTCGCTGGCCACGTTGTTCACCAGCACCGAGAAGTCGCCAAGTTCCTGTGCTGCCTGCGCGATGCAGCCTTGCAGCGCTGCAATGTCTCGCACATCGCACGGCTGCCACCATGGTCTGGGCAGCCCGGCATCCTGCAGTTGCCGGGCCAGCGCCTCGCTGGCCTCGCGGGCCACGTCCACGAAACCCACCCGGGCACCCTGCCGCGCAAAGGCCGTGACGATGGCGGCACCGATTCCGCTGCCGCCCCCGGTGACGAAGACAGCCCTGCCACGCAGGCTGGGGTACCGCGTGATCGCCTCCCCGGCAGAGGCTTCCGGGCGAGAAGTGTGGGTGGGTGCGGGTAAAGTTGACATATTCAAATAGATATCAATAGATCATTAAAAAATAACTTACAGGTATCACTGTGCGTTGATAAGATGCCGCCCGTCAAGAGGCCTGGCAAAGACATGTGCCAAAACAACAAAACGGAGACCGGCATGACGCAAAGCGCGCAAGCACCCCTTCACCCGCCGGCCAGCGCCGCAGGCCCTGCCGTGGGGGACGCACGCTGCGTGCTGCCGGTGCAGGCGGCGCTGGGGGAAGGGCTGCTGTGGTCGGTGCGCGAACAGGTGCTGTACTGGGTCGACATCCTCGGCTGCAGCCTGCACCGTTGGGATCCTGCACAGGGAACCCGCCGGCAGTGGACTTTTGCAGAGGAAATCTCGGCCATTGCCGAGCGCGCCCAAGGACGTGGTCTGGTGGTGGCCATGCGCACAGGCTTTGCGCTGTTCGACCCGGCCACCGGCAGCGCGCCCCGGTATCTGCAAAGGCCCGAGCCTGACCGGCCCGGCAACCGCTTCAATGACGGCAAGTGCGATGCGCAGGGGCGCTTCTGGGCGGGAACCATGGACTTTTACTGCCTGGCGCCCACCGGCGCGCTGTACCGGCTGGACGCGGACGGCAGTTGCAGCCGCCACGAAGACGGGGTGGTCGTGACCAACGGCCCCACATGGGCCGCCACAGAAAGCGGGCCTGCGATGTACTTCAACGACACGGTGCAGGCAAGCGTGTACCGCTACGCGTTTGATGCAGCCACGGGCACGCTTTCGGACAAGCGGCTCTGGAAGCGATTTGATGCGGCTGACGGGCTTCCGGACGGCATGACCACCGATGCGCAAGGACGTCTATGGATCGCCCACTGGGGCGGGGGCTGCGTGACCTGCCACGACGCAGACAGCGCGGTGGAGCTTGCGCGGGTGCGGCTTCCCGTGTCGCAGGTCACCAATTGCGCGTTTGGCGGGCCCGACCTGCGCACGCTGTACATCAGCTCGGCCCGTGTGGGCCTGAGCGCCGCTCAGCTGGCGGTCGAGCCAATGGCAGGCGCAGTGTTCTGCGTGCAGACCGATGCCCCTGGGCTGCCTGCACATCCGTTCGCAGGCTGAACCGCTTTCCGCCAGCCAAGGGTGCGTCTGCTGGTGTTTCCATGGAGTTGCCTGTCGCGTCCGCGGTAACGGACGGCGCCCGCAGCATCCTGTTTTTGCGCTCATTCCACAAGGCTTTTGATGACCTCCGAGAACCATCCGATCGTTTGGCTGCACCGCTGCGGGCAGCACCTGGGCCTTGTGCCGTCGCTGGGTGGCAGCGTGGCTGCGTGGCAATTCGACCATCCGCGCCAGCGCGGGGAACCCGTTGACCTGTGGCGCCCGTGGGACGGGCACAGCCTGGACCTGTACCGCATGGCCTCGTTCGCCATGGTGCCCTGGTCCAACCGGATCAGCGGCGGTGGTTTTGAACACGAGGGCGTGTTCCACGCCATGGCACCCAACCGCGCAGGCGAGCCATACCCCATCCACGGCGACGGCTGGCTGCAGCCCTGGGCGCTGGAGCAGACGGCCGAAGACACGGTGCGGATGTACCTGCGCTCGCATTGCTTCAACGGCAGCCCCTACCACTACGAATGCACGCAAACCTTTCGCCTTGTGGACGGTGGCCTTGACCAGGAAGTCCAAATACGCCATTTGGGGGAGTCACCCATGCCCTACGGCCTTGGGCTGCACCCGTGGTTTCCCCGCACGCCAGCCACACGCGTCACCGCGCCGGTTGACACCGTCTGGCTGTGCGGCGCGGACCCGATTCCGACCGTGCAGACGCGCTCCTTCCCCGAAGGCTGGGACCTGAACGCGGGCATTTCCGCACACGGCAGCCTGATTGACAACGCCTATACCGGTTGGGCAGGGCACGCCTGCATCGACTGGCCCGAGATGGGACTGCAACTGACGGCCCGCATGCCGGACTTTGATCACGACGGTGGTGCGGCCGCGCACTATTGCCTGGTCTACCGGCCGCCCCAGGGCCCCGCGTTCTGCTTTGAGCCGATCACGCAGCCCATTGACGCCTTTCACCAACCCGGCCAGCCTGGGCTGCGCAGCCTGGCGTACGGTGAAGAAGCCGCGCTGCGTGTGCAGTGGCGGGTGCAGCCGCTGGCTTCTGGCTGATAAGGCAGTCGCGGGCGCGTCGCACGCTGCGGCCCGTGCGCCAGCACAATCGCCGCATGCAATCCACCACCACCATGCTGCGGCTGATCAGCCTGGCTGCCTTTTCCAGCATGGCCTCGATGCGCGTGTGCGACCCCATGCTGGTGGCGCTGGCGGCGGAGTTCCGCATCACCACCGGAGATGCCGCCGCCGTGGTGGCTGCGTTTGCCGTGGCCTACGGCGTGCTGCAACTGGTGTACGGGCCGCTGGGGGACCGGCTGGGCAAGCTGCAGGTCATCATTGGTGCGACGGCTGCGTGCGCGGTGTTCAGCGCCGTCACAGCCATGGCCCCTGGCTTCACGGTGCTGGTGGTGGCGCGTGCGGCCATGGGGGCTGCGGCGGCCGGCATCATTCCGCTGTCAATGGCGTGGATTGGCGACCAGGTGCCGTATGCGCAGCGGCAGGAGACGCTGGCACGGCTGATGGGCGCCACTGTGACCGGGATGATGGCCGGGCAGTGGTTTGGCGGATTTGCCACCGAAACGCTGGGCTGGCGCGCCGCCTTTGCGGTGCTGTCGGTGCTGTTTGCGGTGGCCGCCGTGCTGCTGTGGCGCCATGTGCGCGCTGCCAGTGCCACGCCCGAGGCCGTCGCCCAGGCAGCGCTGGAGAGCGCTGCGGGCCGGGCTCCGTTTTCGCTGGCCGGCTATGTGGCAAGTACCTTGGCGCTTTTGCGGGTGCCACGCGTTCGCTGGGTGCTGACGGTGGTGGCCATTGAAGGTGCCCTGGCGTTCGGCACGCTGGCCTTTGTGCCCGCACGCATGGTCGACGGGTTTGGCCTGTCGGCATCGGCCGCTGGCGGTGCCATGGTGCTGTACGGCGTGGGCGGCTTGCTGTACAGCGTGTTTGCCCGCCGCTGGCTGGCCTGGCTGGGCGAGCGCGGGCTGGCGCTGGCGGGCGGCACGATGATCGCCGCGGGCCTGTTGCTGCTGGCGTGGGCGCCCGTGGTGGCTTGGGCGGTGGTGGGCTGCTTTCTGTCGGGGCTGGGCTTTTACATGCTGCACAACACGCTGCAGGTGCAGGCTACGCAGATGGCGCCCGAGGCGCGTGGCACGGCGGTCACGCTGTTTGCGTGCCTGCTGTTCCTGGGGCAGTCCACCGGCGTGCTGATCGTGGCTTTCAGTGTGGACCGGGGCTGGTTGCCGCCGGTGTTCACGGCAGCGGCAGTGGGTGTGCTGGTGCTCGGCGCCGCCGTATCGCGCAAGGTGCAGGGCAAGGGGCCTGCGGGCTGAGGCTGGCGCGCTCGCCCAACATCCGGTCAGCGCGCCTCGTACCAGCCCTTGCTACGGTTGACCACGGCCACCACCGCCAGCATCACCGGCACCTCGATCAGCACGCCCACCACCGTGGCCAGCGCCGCGCCGGAGTGAAAGCCAAACAGGCTGATGGCCGTGGCCACGGCCAGCTCGAAGAAGTTGGACGCGCCGATCAGTGCCGATGGGCAGGCAATGCTGTGCTTTTCGCCCACGGCGCGGTTCAGGCCGTAGGCCAGGGCCGAGTTGAACAGCACCTGGATGAGGATGGGCACGGCCAGCAGGGCAATCACCAGCGGCTGCTGCAGGATGGCCTCGCCCTGGAAGGCGAACAGCAGCACCAGCGTGGCCAGCAGCGCGGCAATGGACCACGGGCCGGTGCGCGCCACGGTGGCGTCAAAGGCGGCCTGCCCCCGGCGCAGCAGCCGCTTGCGCAGCCACTGAGCGATGACCACAGGCACCAGGATGTACAGCACCACGGAGGTGAGCAGCGTGTCCCACGGCACGGTGATGGCCGACAGGCCCAGCAAAAAGGCCACCAGTGGCGCAAACGCCACGATCATGATGCTGTCGTTCAGGGCCACCTGCGACAGCGTGAACAGCGGGTCGCCCCCGGTGAGGCGGCTCCACACAAACACCATGGCCGTACAGGGCGCCGCGGCCAGCAAGATGAGCCCGGCGATGTAGCTGTCGATCTGGTCGGCAGGCAGGTACGGGGCAAACCAGTGGCGGATGAAAAGCCAGCCCAGCAGCGCCATCGAAAACGGCTTGACCAGCCAGTTGACGAACAGCGTCACGCCAATACCGCGCACATGCTGGCGCACCTCGGCCAGCGCGCCGAAGTCCACCTTGAGCAGCATCGGGATGATCATCACCCAGATGAGCAGGCCCACGGGCAGGTTGACACGCGCCACTTCCAGCGCGCCCACCGTGCGGGCCACGCCAGGCAGCCACTGGCCCAGCGCAATGCCGGCCACGATGCACAGCAGCACCCACACGGTGAGATAGCGCTCGAAGACCGCCATGCCGGCGGCGGGGGAGGAGGGCAACGCGCTGGCAGCAGCGCGTTGCAAAGGGCTTGGTGGCAGGGTCATTTCAGTGATCCCTTCAGTGATCCATTGTGCTGCGCGTCACCCGCGATGCATGAAACTGGCGCGGCCCAAGCCCGTACACCCGTGGAACTGGCTTTGCCAGGCCACCCGGTGCGTCCCCCTCCCGCGCAGCGAGAGAGGGGTGAAGGCGCGCAGCGACTCAGGGGGTGTTTCATCATTGCGCAGGCAGGTTGCGGGCGGTGGCTTGCAGTACGGTGGCGGCCAGCTTGTCGGCAGGCAGGTTCACCAGCAGTTCCAGCCGTTGCTTGATGGCGTGCAGGGTGTTGCGGAAGGCTTCGGCCTTGTCGGCCTCCGATCCGTCGCCCCCCGACGGGTCGGCATAGCCCCAGTGCGCCGTGGCCGGGTGGCCGGGCCAGAAGGGGCAGACCTCGCCCGCGGCGTTGTCGCACACGGTGATGATCAGGTCCATGTGCGGCGCGCCGGGGGCGGCAAATTCGTCCCAGCTTTTGCTGCGCAGCCCCTCGGTGGGGATGCCGGCCTGCGCCAGCGCCTGCAGGCCCAGCGGGTGCGGCTGCTGGTTGTCACGCGGGCTGCTGCCGGCCGAGTAGGCTTTGAAGCGGCCCTGGCCCATGGCGTTGAGAAGCGCTTCAGCCAGGATGCTGCGGGCCGAGTTGTGCGTGCACAGGAACAGCACGTTCAGTGGCTTGCGGGTGTCGGTCACTTGTCTGGCTCCGGGTTCAGCAGCAGCGGCTGGCGCTGGCGGTTGCGGTGGATGCGGTGGGGCCGCAGCATCCGGTCTTGGCGGGGGCCACTGCCTGCGAAGCGGGTTTAGCCGTGGGGCAGCACACAGCGGCGGTATCGGCCTTCGGTGCGCTCACAGCCGTTGCCTGGGGCTGTGCAGCCGCCTCGTTGAACACGGGGATGTTGCCCAGCGTATGAAAGTGCTCCCACGCCAAGCCCTGCGGGTCGGTCACCCAGTGCTTTTCGCTGCGCGCATAGCAGCAGGTGGTGGCGCCTTCGTCCAGCAGGGCCATGTCGGCGGACTGCGCACGGGCCTTGAGGTCGGCCAGCTCGCTGGCATCGTCCACCTGAAAGCCCAGGTGGTCCACGCCTGGCGCGCTGCCGCGGGTGGAGATGGCGAAGTTCACGCGTGGGTCATCGAGCATCCACTTGGCGTAGTCGGCCTCCACGCGCGCGGGCTGGGCGCCAAACAGCTTCGAATAGAAAGCGACGCTCTGGCCGAGGTCGGCAACATGCAGGTGAACGTGGAATCGTTTCATGGCGGGATCCTTTCAGTGGTCAGGCAGGCGGACGGGAAAACAGCAGGTCATGCAGCAACGGGAGGAAAGAGGACAGGCGGCTCAGCACTCGCACGCCGGGGCTGCGTCGTCAGTAGCACAGGGCGCGCCCTGGCAGCAGTTTTCGGTCAGGTAGGCCATGAGCGATGCCATGGCGGTAAACGATGCGCGGTAGATCAGGTTGCGGCCCTGGCGCTCCTGGCTGACCAGCCCGGCGTGCGTCAGCTCCTTGAGGTGAAACGACAACGTGTTGGGCGCAATGCCCAGCTGCTCGCACAGCGCCCCCGGTGTCAGCCCGGCCTGGCCTGCCACCACCAGGGCGCGGAACACGCGCAGGCGCACTTCCTGGGCCAGGGCAGCGAGGGATCGGACAACTTCGTTTTCTTGCATGGTTCGATAATACAACAAACGTAGAAATATTGTATGAACCCGGGAATACGTGGCCTTTGCGGGCGCATGGTGCAGTCCATGGGCCGCGGAACCTTCTCGCCTGCGTTATGAAGCCATCAAAGTAATTGCTATCAAATAAATAGCTATTGAGGCAATTAATACAAGCGCCAGCGGCCAATTTGGCTGGGTCTATTCCCTGGATGGGCCTGCACAGGCTGCAGGGGCCGGGCCCGCCCGCAACGCCTGGGCCGCGCCAGTGCGCAGGTCAGCCCGGCACCCGGTAGTGGTAGCCGTAGGCCGTGGTGAAGCCCATGGATTCATACAGCCGCAGCGCAGCCACGTTTTGCGCGCGCACCTGCAGGTAGGCGCTGGTGGCGCCGCCCTCGGCCGCCCAGTGCAGCAGGGCCTGCACCAGCGCGCGGCCGCGCCCGGCGCCGCGGTGCCCGGGGGCCACGGCCAGGTCGTAGAGGCCCACGGCACCGCGCTCCAGCACGGCCAGGCCAAAGCCCACGGCATGGCCCTGCGCATCGCGCTGCAGCGCATAACCCACCGGGTGGGCAATCGCGTCAAGAATGCTGCGGTGCAGGTTGCGGTGGTGCGCGGCCACGCCGTTGGCCGCGGCAAAGCCGTCCAGCCATGCCGGCGAGGGCGAGGTGCTGACGATGGTGTGGCCATCAATCTTTGCCGCAAGGCCCGACGCGAGGGGCCGGTGCAGGACCAGCGACGGGTCGAAATGCTTGTAGCCCGCGTCGGCCAGTGCCTGGTCCGCAGCAGCCGGGGCCAGCGGCGAGATGCGGAACACCGCAGGCAACCCATGCCGCGCATACAGCGCTGCCGCTGCCTCGCGCACGCCATCGAACGGGGCGCTTGGCACCAGTGCATTCACCGAATTCGCGCGCTTGGTGTAGCCGCCCGTCAGGCGAAATACCCAGCCCTGGTGGAACACCGTCTGGTGTGAGGGCCAGGCGTTGAAGGCGCGTTCTTCCAGCGCGCTGACGAGGGCGAGGGGCGTGGCGGTGGCCGGGGATGGGGTGCGGTCGGGCATCGGCGGGTTATACCAATCCACCGCACACCGCTGCTGCCCCCGCCAGCTTTGCGCAGCGGCTCAGGGTGTCGCTACCGTGCTGGCACGCGACGGTGCTGGCGTCCCGCCGATGCGTGCAGCGGATATGGGGATGGGGAGGCCGCGCCCAGGGGGGGCGCCCGGCGTAGCTGTCGGGGTGCCTGTCGTGCGGAGTGTGATCCGTACGGGTTTGTTGACCCGGTAGGTGGCGCCCGGGCTGCGACCGGGTTAGGGTACTGCCTTGAGCCGTGGCTCGCGCCACTGCAACATCCGCCATCGCCCCTGCCTCGCAATGAAAAAACTGTTGCTCCTCCTCGCCCCGCTGCTGGTTCTGCTGACCCCGCCCGCCCGCGCCCTTGACTCGCAGGCCCCGGGCGACTGGACCGTGTCGGCCGATGGCGCCCTGGTGCTTGACCAGCGTGCCGGCCTGGCCTGGTCGCGCTGTGTGGAGGGCATGCAGTGGAACGGCAAGACCTGCACCGGCGAGCCCCGGCTGCTCGACCGCGCCGAGGCCACGGCACTGGCCAGCGAGCGCTGGAAGGCCGAGGGCGTGGACTGGCGCCTGCCGCGCGCGGCCGAGCTGCAGCGGCTGGTGGACAAGTCGCTGTCGCCGCCGGGCCTCAACCCCATCCTGTTTCCGCGCGCACTAGGGCAGTGGCACTGGTCGTCTACCGTCAATACCACCGGGCCACGCATCAACCAGTACACCTACGGCAACATCGTGCAGGGCCGCTCTGGCGACGGTGCGCAGCAGGCCGCGTTGCTCAATGGCTGGGCGGTGAATCTGTCCAGCGGCGAGGCGAGGGGCGATGCCGCCCGCACCAGCAAGCTGCCGGTGCGGCTGGTGCGGGCCCAGTCGGTGAAGTAGCGCCGTCACCACGCCAGCACGCCACGCCACGACCCGGTTGCGTCGCTGCCCACGCTGTCATCCGGCAACCGACAGCGGGGATCGGCAACCGCCAACCGCCTGACCGATAACCTGCGGGACAGCGCTCGTGCCCAGCCTCGTCAAAAATGCCGAAACCGGGGTGGGCGCAGCGTTGGCCGCGGCGCCCACCCCTTACGCACCGGGCCGCCCATGGCAGGCCGCCCGGCCGGCCAATTTTTTCACCGCGAGTCCCCATGAACCCAACCCTTCCCACCACCGCGCTGGAACTCCGTTCCCTGGTACAGGCCGACGGCACCCTGCAGATCAGCCTCGAATCTGTGCCCGTGCCCACGCCGGGCCCTGATGACGTGCTGATCCAGATGCAGGCCGCGCCCATCAACCCGTCAGACATCGGCCTGCTGCTGGGCCCGGCCGATCTGTCGACCGTGCAGGTGGCGGGCAGTGCAGGGCGGCCGGTGGCCACAGCGCGCATTCCCGAGCGCGCCATGCCCGGCATGGCCGCGCGCGTGGGCCAGAGCATGGCCGTGGGCAACGAGGGTTCGGGGCTGGTGGTGGCCGCAGGCGCTTCGCCCGCCGCGCAGGCCCTGCTGGGCCGCACGGTGGCCGTGATCGGCGGCGCCATGTATGCGCAGTACCGCGCCATGCCCGCTGCGCAGTGCCTGGTGCTGCCACCCGGCACCACCGCGGCCGAGGGCGCGTCGTGCTTCGTCAACCCGCTGACCGCGCTGGGCATGGTCGAAACCATGAAGCGTGAAGGCCATACCGCCCTGGTGCACACCGCTGCCGCCAGCAACCTGGGCCAGATGCTCAACAAGCTGTGTCGCAAGGACGGCATCGCGCTGGTCAACATCGTGCGTAAGCCCGAGCAGGCCGCGCTGCTGCGCAGCATCGGCGCGCAATACGTGTGCGACAGCAGCTCGCCCACTTTCATGGCCGAGCTGACCGACGCCCTGGCCGCCACTGGCGCCACCATTGCGTTTGACGCCACGGGCGGCGGCACGCTGGCCGGGCAGATCCTGCAGTGCATGGAGGCCGCCATCAACCGCACGGCCAAGGAATACAGCCGCTACGGTTCGGCCGTGCACAAGCAGGTCTATCTGTACGGCCACCTGGACACGCGCCCCACCGAAATCCAGCGCACCTTTGGCATGGCGTGGGGTGTGGGCGGCTGGCTGCTGTTCCCGTTCCTGAACAAGATCGGCCCTGCGGCTACGCAGGAGCTGCGCGAGCGCGTGGCAGCCGAGCTCAAGACCACGTTTGCCAGCCGCTATGCCCGCACGGTGTCGCTGGCGGGGGCGCTGAGTGCAGAAGCGATTGCGTTCTATGGCCCCCGCAATACCGGGGCGAAGGTGCTGATCGACCCGTCGCTGTAACCGGCTGTCGAGGGCGCCCGCATCAGGGGGCGCCCGTGCAAACCTGCGGCTGTCGTCGCCCGGGTGACGGAGCTCGTACTATCGATTTGATAGCTATCAGGGCAATCAATACAAGCGCTACAAGGCGATTTTGCTCAAAACAGGCCCGTAGATGCCCTCTGGGCGCCTGCCCAGGCTGCGCCGATACTGTGTGTACATTGCATTCCCTGCTTCCACCCCGCCGGAGACAAGCCGCCATGACACTGCCGTTTCACCCCCTGGATGCCGACCTGTTTGCCCGCGCCCAGCCGCTGCTCGATGACGAGTGGCTCGCCCGCGACCCGGAGCTGGCCCCGGTGCTGCCCACCGTGCTGGCGCGCAACGTGGGGCAGGACTGGCACAAGGCCGGCACCTTTCGCCACCACCTGGTGGGCGTAACGCGCACCCTGACCGTATGGCAGCAGCCGCGCGACGTGCGCCTGCTGGGGCTGCTGCACAGCGTGTACGGCAACGCGTTTGTGGACCTGGTGAAGTTCGACCCCGCCAAGGAGCGCGCCCGGGTGCGCGAGATGGCGGGCGAGTCGGCCGAGCATCTGTTGTACGTGTTCTGCACCCAGTCTCGCACGCAGTTCGTGCAGAAAGTGCTGGCCCACGCGCTGGAGGCCGACGGCAGCCTGGTGCTGCAAAAAGACGGGCAGGACCACGTGCTCACGCCGTACGAGGTGGCGGCCTTCATCATCGTGAGCATGGCCGACACCATCGAGCAGTGGTTCAGCTGGCAGGACGACATTTTTTCGCGCTTTCCGGAGGTGCAGCACCGCAGCCAGAAGGCGCACTGGGCCGCATCCCTGTGGCCCGGGCCCATGCGGCCGTCGGGGCGCATGGTGCACCAGATCAATGGCCTGGCCAAGGCGCTGCAGCACCCGGGGCTGAAGGGCGTGCTGCCCATGCCGCCCGTGTTTGCGCACTGCTCGCAGCCCCTGTCGGCCGCCAACGAGGCGGCGGCGGCATCGCTGTACTGGTCGGTCATCCAGCAAGACCAGCCGCTGGTGGACCTGGACGTGGCCACGGGCGTGCTGGAGTCCGCCGTGCGCCACAACCCCTGGGTGGGCGAGCCGCAGATGGTGCTGGCCCAGCTGTACCTGTCTGCCGGGCGCAAGGACGACGCCAAAGCCGCTGCCGAAAGCGCGCTTCACCTGTTTTGCGCCTGGGGCAACGCGTGGGACAAGCGCGTGCAGTGGGATGCCTGGGTGGCCTGGACGCGCATCCTGCTGCAGGGCGCCACGGTAGAGGGCACCTGGCCCGAGCGGCTGGACAAGCTCAACAACGTGGCCCTGCGCGGCTGAGTTCGGGCGGGCGCCAGCAGCAGCGCAGGCAGAGCTTGGCGCAGGCGTGGCTGCGAGGCAGTGCGAGCGGTGTTTGCTATAAAATAAATAGCAATCAGGGCAGTTAATGATTGGGCTAGAAGCTGTTTTGGCTTCAAAAAACCAAAAACCCGGCATGAGCCGGGTTTCTGCGCAGTTGCTCGCCCGCGCGGGCGGGCAACGGAGCGGTGCGTGCGTCAGGCCGCCTGCACAGCGGTATGCGCGCTGATGTCGTTGGCTGCTGCCGCCAGCGCAGTCGCCTTCGCATCGGGGCCCATGGCCACGCCTTCGGCGCGCACAAAGCGCACGTCGGTGATGCCGAAGAAGCCGAACACCACTTTCAGGTAGCTCTCCTGGTGCTCCATGGCCTGGCCGCCTCCGCTGGTCGAATACACGCCGCCGCGGGTCGACGCCACGATCACCGTCTTGCCACCCGCCAGGCCCACCGGGCCCTTGTCGGTGTACTGGAAGGTGCGGCCAGCCTGGGCCAGGCGGTCGATCCACGCCTTGAGCTGGCTGGGCACCGAGAAGTTGTAC
Organism: Acidovorax sp. BL-A-41-H1; assembly: GCF_051942715.1. Classification (NCBI taxonomy): domain Bacteria; kingdom Pseudomonadati; phylum Pseudomonadota; class Betaproteobacteria; order Burkholderiales; family Comamonadaceae; genus Acidovorax; species Acidovorax sp. BL-A-41-H1. Next base: position 281,266 of record NZ_JBPVJQ010000005.1, read on the forward strand.
AGCGGCGCGCCAATCACGATCACATCGGCCGCCAGAAACTGGCTCACCAGTGCTTCAGACAGTGCGTTTTCGGCGCGCTCGGCTTCGGTCGCTGCGGCCTGGCCGGTGCGAAAACCCATCGACTGGGCTGACAGGTGCGACGGAGCCTTTTCGGCCAGGTCCAGGTACTGCACTGCCGTGCCGGGGTGGGCTGCCACCCAGGCCGCCACGGTGTTGGCGGTGAGCTGGCGGGATACGGATTGCGTGCCGGTGATGGCCGAGTCGACGTGAAGCAGTTGCATGAAAACCTCCTGGATTTGTGTGAAGCCGCAGGGGATTGCGACCATGGGTGGGATTCTGAACAGTCAGGCTGGCGTTGATAAGCTGGGGAACTTGCGATAGATTGTTCTATCTGTAGAACGATGACGGCCATGCAAGACCTGAACGACATGCTTTACTTTGCCGAGGTGGTCGAGCGCGGTGGCTTTGCCGCTGCCGGGCGCGCCCTGGGCATTCCCAAGTCGCGGCTGTCGCGGCGGGTGTCCGAGCTGGAGGCCCAGCTGGGCGTGCGGCTGCTGCAGCGCACCACGCGCCGGCTGTCCCTTACCGAAGTGGGCGAGGCGTATCTGCGGCACTGCCAGGCCATGCGCGAATCGGCGCAGGCCGCCGCCGATGTGGCGGCCCAGGTGCAGACGTCGCCACGCGGCACCATCCGCGTGAGCTGCCCGGTCACGCTGGCCCAGACGGTGCTGGCCGAGCTGATGCCGCAGTTTCTGGCGACCTTCCCCGAGGTGCGCGTGGAGATGCTGGTGAGCAACCGCGCCGTCAATCTGGTGGAAGAGGGCATCGACGTGGCCCTGCGGGTGCGCCCCTCGGTGGACGACAGCGGCAGCATGGTGGTCAAGCGGCTGGACCATGCCACCCAGATCCTGGTGGCCAGCCCCGAGCAGCTGATCCGCCAGGGCACCCCCGAGACGCTGGAAGACCTGGCGCGGCTCGACAGCATCGCCATGTCGGCGCCGGACGGGCGCTCGACCTGGAACCTGATCGGCCCCGGCGGGGTGCACCAGGTGGTGCAGCACACGCCACGCTACGTGGCCGATGACCTGCTCACCCTCAAGATCGCCGCTGTAGCGGGCACCGGCATCTGCTGGATGCCCGACTACATGTGCCAGGACGAGATCCGCGAGGGTCGGCTGGTGCGCGTGCTGCCCGCGTGGGCGCCGGCGCCCGCCATCGTGCATGCCGTGTTCCCGTCACGCCGCGGCTTGTCGCCCGCAGTACGGCGGTTTCTGGACTACCTGGGCGAGGCCATGCCAGGCCGCAGCAGCCAGGCTACGCGGCAGGCGCTGCAGATGGACGGGGCAGGCATCTGAGCCATCCCGGGCCCGCTTCTGGCGGCGGCCCGGCCCGTGCCAGCCCGGAGCCCGGGTTCGCACGGATCACCGCTTGCAGTCCCAAGGGCCGCCCACCTGCCGCCCGCTGGATCAAAGACCGTAGCACCTCCGCCGAATACCCCGTCGCACGCTCTTTTTGGGGTGACAATGCAACCAATTGCAACTTCGCCGCCGGGCCCTTGCACAGGGGGCCGTGCCCGTTGCAGGCCCATCCATTGATCTGCATCGCACGCATGAATTCACTGCCGTGAGCACTCCACACCCTGTCGATCTGGACCTGAAACAGGCGCGCGCGCACCCCGCCGTGCGCGCCATCGTCATCCCGCCGTGCCCCGAATCGCTGGTGCGCCTGCAGCAGATCATGGCCGGGCCCGAGGTGGACCAGCAGGCCCTGGGCCTGCTGGCGGCTTCTGACGTGGCCATGGCTGCGGCGCTGATGCGGGCGGCCAACAGCCCCCTGCACGGCCTGGCCCAGCCGGTGCAGACGGTGGGCATGGCCCTGACGGTGCTCGGGCTGCGACCGTCGGTGGAACTGCTGTCGGCGTTCATCACGCGCCATGCGCTCAACGTGCGCTCGCCGCTGCTGGAACATTTCTGGGAAAGCTCCCAACGCCGCGCCATCGCGTGCGAGCACATTGGCCGGCAGCTCTACAGCCTGGACCCGGGGCTGGGCTACAGCTTCGGGCTGTTTTGCCATGTGGGCATTCCGGTGCTGGTCAAGGCCGTGCGCGGGTATGCGTCTACCGTGACCGAAGCGCTGGCCCGCAAGGACCGCACCTTCACCCAGACCGAAAACGCCAACCACAAGACCGACCACGCCGTGGTCGGCGCCATCGTGGCGCGCACCTGGCACTTGCCGGCCGCCGTGGCGCAGGCCGTGTGGCTGCACCACGACTTTGGCTGCCTGTCTGCCGAGCGCTTTGACCCCACGGTGCGCCACCTGGTGGCCATGGGTGCGCTGGCCGACTACCTGGTCACGCACCACGAAAACCTGCCCGCCACGCGCGAATGGCAACTGCACGGCCAGGCCTGCATGGACCACCTGCACGTCACGCAGGATGAGCTGGACCACTGGATCGACACGCTGTACCCGGCGTTTGAGGCTGTGGGTTTCTAGCCAGCAGGGTCGCTTTTTTTCTGCGCGCAAGTTGCAGCGTTGCGCAAGGGGGGAAAACAGTGCCACGCGCTGCTTCGGTTTGGAGCATGCTGTGGTTAGCCGTTGGCTACCACAACCAGGAAAGCCCCCTATGAACCAGTTGAAAATCTCGACGCGTCTGACCCTGGCATTCACCATTCTGGTCCTCCTTCTTGTCGTGCTGGGCAGTGTGGGGCTGATCAGGTCGGCCAGCCAGCGCACGGAATTGCGCGACGTGGTGGAGGTGCGCATCCCCATCACCAAGGCCCTCGGCGTGTTGGCCAACGGGGTCAACGTGCAGGCCATCCAGTTTCGCAACCTCGCGATCTTCAGCAGCGAGACGGTGGTGAAGAGTGCGTTCGACCAGGTGGCCGCAAACCGTGCCCTGATCACCGAAACGTACAAAGAGCTCGATGCGCTGATTGAAAGCCCCAAGGGTGAAGAGATCTTGAAGCGCATGAACCAGCAACGCGCAGAGTTCGTGAAGCTGGGCGACGAGTACATGGCACTCATCCGCCAGGGCAACAAGGAGGCTGCCGTACAGCTGCTGGAAGAAAAACTGCGGCCAACGCAACTGGCCTACCAGGCAACCATCGAAGAACAGGTTCAGTTTCAAGGCACCGTCACCGCTGCGGCCGGGCAGCGTGCCGATGCCAGCGCCAGTGCGCTGCAGCGTGATGTGCTGATTGCAGGTGTGGTCGCCATTGCCCTCGCCATCGTTCTGGCGGTGAGCATCATCCGGTCCATCACCCGCCCGCTGGAATCCGCCGTGAAGGTGGCCGACAGCATTGCTGCAGGAGACCTGGGCACGCAGATCGCGGTGCATTCGCGGGACGAGACAGGCCAGCTGCTGGGCGCCCTGCAGCGCATGCAGCAAAGCCTGGCCAACACCGTCAGCACCGTCCGCCAGAACGCCGAAGGCGTGGCCTCGGCCAGCGCGCAAATCGCCTCGGGCAACAACGACCTGTCGGCCCGCACCGAGCAGCAAGCCAGCGCCCTGGAAGAAACGGCAGCCTCCATGGAAGAGCTGGGCTCCACCGTACGGCAAAACGCCGACAACGCCCGCACCGCCAACCAGCTGGCCATGACCGCATCCACCGTAGCCACCCAGGGCGGCCAGGTGGTGGCCGAGGTGGTCGAGACCATGAAAGGCATCAACGCCAGCAGCAACAAGATCGCCGACATCATCAGCGTCATTGACGGCATTGCGTTCCAGACCAACATCCTGGCGCTCAACGCCGCCGTGGAAGCCGCCCGTGCGGGCGAACAGGGCAGGGGCTTTGCAGTGGTGGCCGGAGAAGTACGCAGCCTGGCCGGGCGCAGCGCCGAAGCGGCCAAGGAAATCAAGAGCCTGATCGTTGCCAGCGTGGAACGCGTGGAGCAAGGCAGCCAGCTGGTGGACAAGGCCGGGGCCACCATGACCGAAGTGGTCAGCGCCATCCGGCGGGTGACCGACATCATGGGCGAGATCAGCGCCGCCAGCAGCGAGCAAAGCGCGGGTGTGGGGCAGGTCGGCGAAGCCGTCACGCAGATGGACCAGGCCACACAGCAAAACGCGGCGCTGGTGGAAGAAATGGCCGCAGCAGCCAGCGCCCTGAACGCACAGGCAGGCGAGCTGGTGAACGCGGTGGCGGTGTTCAGGCTGGGGGAGGGGAGTCCAAGCCGGGTTGCTCCGGCGCCTGCCCCCCGCGCGCCTGCGTACGCGCCCAGGCCAGCAGCTGCGCGCACTGGCGGCGCCACCAGCGCACTGCGCAAGCCTTCCGCCGCCGCACGGCCAGGGCTGTCGGCCCCCAAGGCCGCACCGGCGCAACCGCCAGCACCGGGCGCAAGCCGCCCGGCACCTGCCAGCGCACCCACCAGCGATAACAAGGACGACTGGGAAAGTTTTTGAAGGTCAGATGAACGCCTTCTGACCCGGGGCTGGCCCACGGGCCCCCCGGCTCATATGTTCCGCGCGTTCAGCGCGAGGGCCGCGCCCGTGCGGCGCCGCATGGCAGATTGCGCCCTTGGCAGGGTGACCCTCCGGGCCACCCTGTCTCCATCAGTTCACAGCCACGCGTGCCCGCGTGGCGCTGGCCTGCGGGTGCTGGCCTCGGATCAAGGCGGCCACCGAGATCTGGCTCAGGGAGCACGGCGCCGTGGATCCCCTGTGAAGCATGTGCTTTGACATGGGGCAGAGACCCCCCGGGCGGGTGTCTGGTCCGCACCTTCGCGGTGCATTCCGGCTGACGGGGTAAAGGGTAAACCCTAGTTTTGTGCAGTGGTAATTCAAGCCGGCGATACTTGCAGGTTACAAATTGTTTGGGTTGCGGGTTTCGGACACGAAATGCCTCAAATCGGTGCGTTTTCTTCGCCGCTTTGAATCCAGGCCACTTTTTAGCCCGTATATGTGCAATAGCTTGATGCAGGTCATGGTCCGGGAATGGTCATGATTGCAGCCAAGTTACATAATGAAACAACGCCACATTCCCCGACCCCCTGCCACGCAGGTGTCACCCCGCCAGAGCCTCACCTCTGCCGTTTCGAGGCATCTGCAGGCTTTTCCGCCAGGAGTTTTCCATGATTGATGCGCGTACCACGGCCCAGCAGGGCACTTCCGGTGCTCATGTTTCCCACACCGTCCTGGGCGACCGGGTCATCCTCGCAGCCATCGTCGTCAGTGCCATCACTGCCGTAGTGCTGGGCGCGCGCTTTGTTGAATCTGCTGTGGCGTGGGTGGCGGCCGGCCTGCTGCTGGCCATGGCGGTGCTGGCGTTTGTCACCATGCAGGGCACGTTTGCATCACGCATGGTGCTGGCGTTCGTGCAGACCTCTATGGTGGCGCTGCACATCCAGCTGGCGCAGGGCATGACCGAATTCCACTTTGGCGTGTTTGTCACGCTGGCCATCCTGCTGGTGTACCTGGACTGGCGCCCGATCGTCTTTGCTGCCGTGCTGTTTGCCGTGCACCATGTGCTGTTCGACAGACTGCAGGCCGCCGGCTGGGGGCTTTACTGCCTGACCGAGCCCGACTTTGGCCGCGTGGTGATCCACGCGGTGTACGTGGTGATCCAGACGGCGCTGGAAGTGATGATGGCCGTGAGCCTGGGCCGCACCGCCGCCCAGGGGCAGGAGCTTCGCCAGCTGGTGAGCGTGGTGGACCGCCCCGATGGCATTGCGCTGGATGCCGCCGTGGCCCTGCCCGTGACCACGCGCCCCGCGCAGGCCCTGCAGGCCACCATGCGCCGCATGGAAAGCGCTGTGGCATCGGTGCGCGAATCGGCGCACCATGTTGAATCGGCCTGCGCCGAGATTGCATCGGGCAACGGAAATTTGTCTTCGCGCACCGAGCAGCAGGCCAGTGCGCTGCAGCAGGCATCGTCGTCGATGGAAGAACTGGGCGCTACCGTGCGCCTGAATGCCGACAACGCACGCGCGGCCAACCAGCTGGCCGTGAGCGCATCGGGTGTGGCCACCGAAGGCGGCAGCGTGGTGGCCGAGGTGGTGCAGACCATGAAGGGCATCAACGACAGCAGCGCCAAGATCGCCGACATCATCGGCGTGATCGACGGCATCGCCTTCCAGACCAACATCCTGGCGCTCAATGCTGCGGTGGAAGCCGCGCGCGCGGGCGAGCAAGGCCGCGGCTTTGCCGTGGTGGCCAGCGAGGTGCGAAGCCTGGCAGGCCGCAGCGCCGAGGCTGCCAAGCAGATCAAGACCCTGATCACCGACAGCGTGGAGCGCGCCGAACAGGGCAGCAAGCTGGCCGACAAGGCGGGCGCCACCATGAACGAAGTGGTCAGCGCCATCCGCCGCGTGACGGACATCATGGGCGAGATCAGCGCCGCCAGTGGCGAGCAGAGCGCTGGTGTCAGCCAGGTTGGCCAGGCCGTCTCGCACATGGACCAGTCCACCCAGCAGAACGCAGCGCTGGTCGAGGAAATGGCCGCGGCTGCAGAGCGGCTGCACTCGCAGGCCAGCGACCTGGTGGGCGCGGTGGCGGTTTTCCGCCTCACGTCAGATGTCGGTCACAGCCCTGTGCAGACCACGCGGCTGCTGCGCGGCTGAACTTGAACGGTTGGCGCTGCGGGCTGCAACCCGCACTGCACTCCCGGCCCGAGCGTTCACGCCGGGCATGGTCCGGATTCATCAGATGTTTTCGGGATGAAGTAACAACGAGATATTCGTTTGGGTTTTGAAGCCGGCCTCGCAGAATGGGTCATCCCATCCATCGAGAGGGGCTTTTGCCACCGCGTGGCAGCAATACCCGGCCGGACCGGCGCCCAAGCGCCCGCCCACGCATTGCCGGGGGCGCATGCGACTGGCAGGCCCGTGCGTATCCGTGCCGTCATCCACATCCATCATCATCGTGCCAGGCTGGCGCGGCTCCGGGCCAGGCCACTGGCAGGCTCTGTGGGCCGAGCGCCTGCCGCACGCCCGCTGCGTCGAGCAGGACAACTGGGTGGCACCCACCCGCGCGGCGTGGGTTAGCCAGCTGGAGCAGACCGTGCTGGCAGCACCGCAGCCGGTGGTTATCGTCGCCCACAGCCTGGGCTGCATCGCCACCACGCACATGGGGCCCGAGGCGGCAGGGCGCGTATGCGGCGCGCTGCTGGTGGCACCGGCCGACCCCGAGCGCCGCGCCGTGCTGAACGACTTCGCCCCCGTGCCCTACGCAGCGCTACCCTACCGCAGCATCCTGGTGGCCAGCAGCAACGACCCCTACTGCCCGGTGCGGCTGGCGGGCGCCTATGCCCGGGCCTGGGGCAGCGAATTCGTACGCATCCAGAACGCAGGCCACATCAACGTGGATTCGGGCCATGGCGAATGGCCGCTGGGCTGGGCGCTGCTGCAGTCGCTGCAGGGGGAGTTCGAGGCGGCGCGCGCCACGGCTTGATGCAGGCATTTCGCTATTAAAATAATAGCTATCTGGGCAATCAAGGAAAGCGCTAGAGGGCAATTTCATCGTGAAAATGCCCAGATGGTGCCATAGCGGGCTCCGGTGGCTCTTTATGCCAAATATCGATTAATTAACAAGAATATATTCTTTTGAGTTTTAACGGTGGCTGTTCACAATCCACGCATCTGAAGCTCCAATCTGCGTGCCCTCCATGACCACTACCTCCAAACTCAAGACTCTTCTGGCCGCGATTGCCCTGGCCTCCAGCGGCCTGGCAGTGGCACAGAACTCGTTGCTCAACGTGTCGTACGACGTGGCCCGCGAGTTCTACAAGGACTACAACGCTGCCTTTGCCGCGCACTACAAGAAGACGACTGGCCAGGACGTGAAGATCGACCAGTCGCACGCTGGCTCCAGCGCCCAGGCCCGCGCCGTGAACGACGGTCTGGCGGCCGATGTGGTGACGATGAACACCACCACCGACGTGCAGTTCCTCGCTGACAACGGCGTGGTGGCCAAGGACTGGACCAAGAAGTTTCCGCACGATGCGTCGCCCACCACCTCGACCATGCTGTTCCTGGTGCGCAACGGCAACCCCAAGGGCATCAAGGACTGGGAAGACCTCATCAAGCCCGGTATCCAGGTGATCGTGGTGAACCCCAAGACGGGCGGCAACGGCCGCTATGCCTATCTGGCCGCCTGGGGCGCCATCCGCGAAAAGGGTGGTACCGAGGCGCAAGCCGCCGACTTTGTGAGCAAGCTCTACAAGAACGTGCCCGTGCTGGCCAAGGGCGGCCGCGATGCCACCGCCACCTTCCTGCAGCGCAACCAGGGCGACGTGCTCATCACGTTCGAGTCGGAAGTGGTCTCCATCGACCGCGAGTTCGGCGCCGGCAAGGTGGATTCGGTCTATCCGTCGGTCAGCATCATTGCGGAGAACCCCGTAGCCGTGGTCGAACGTACCGTAGCCAAGAAGGGCACGGCCCAGCTGGCCAAGGCTTATCTGGACTACCTGTACTCCGATGAGGCGCAGGAAATCGCGGCCAAGCATGCCATCCGTCCGCGTTCTGAGGCCGTACTCAAGAAGTATGCCGACACGTTCAAGCCGCTCAAGCAGTTCACGGTGGCCAAGTACTTTGGCTCGCTGACCGAAGCGCAGAAGGTGCACTTCAACGACGGCGGCCAGTTCGACAAGATCTATTCCAAGTAATTCGGAACAACCCCCTGAGCCGCTGCGCGGCTTCCCCCTTCTCTCGAATTGCTGCGCAATTCGGGAAGGGGGACGGCCCCCGGTGCTGCGGGGCGGCCCTTGCACGGGGGCACTGGCATCGGACTGCGCCAGTCTTCGCCGTCGCTTGCCCTGGATAAAGCTTTATGAACAACAACAACAACGGCGGCCGCAGAGGCGCCAAGCGCGTTTTGCCCGGCTTCGGGCTCACGCTGGGCTACACGCTCTTTTATCTGAGCATCATCGTGCTGATCCCGCTGTCGGCACTGATCTTCAAGACCTTCACGCTGACCTGGGACCAGTTTTGGGAGGCAGTGACCGCGCCGCGGGTGATGGCGTCGTACCGGCTTACGTTTGGCGCGTCGTTCATTGCGGCGCTGGTCAACCTCTTCTTCGGGTTGCTGATTGCCTGGGTGCTGGTGCGCTACAAGTTTCCGGGCAAGAAGATCGTGGATGCGCTGGTGGATTTGCCGTTTGCGCTGCCTACTGCCGTGGCGGGCATCTCGCTCACGGCGCTGCTGGCCAGCAATGGCTGGATCGGCCAGATACTGGAGCCCATGGGCATCCAGCTGGCCTTCCAGCCCGGCGGCATCGTGATTGCGCTCATCTTCATCGGCCTGCCGTTTGTGGTGCGCACGGTGCAGCCCGTGCTGGAAGACGCCGAGAAAGAGCTCGAAGAAGCCGCCACCTGCCTGGGCGCCACGCGCCTGCAGACCTTCACCAAGGTGATCCTGCCCTCCATCACGCCTGCGCTGCTCACCGGCTTTGCCATGGCGTTTGCTCGCGCAGTGGGCGAGTACGGCTCGGTCATCTTCATCGCCGGCAACATGCCCATGGTTTCTGAGATCACGCCGCTCATCATCATCGGCAAGCTCGAGCAATACGACTTTGCCGGCGCCACGGCCGTGGCGGTGGTGATGCTGGTCATCTCGTTCGTGCTGCTGCTCATCATCAACGCGCTGCAGGCCTGGCAGCGCCGCAATGCAGGAGCACCAGCATGAGCGGCGCCAATACCAAAGTCGTGCGCCGTGCCCGCGCGGGCACCACCGAATCGCCGTGGGTGCGCTACACGCTGATCACGCTGGCGCTGGCCTTCATGCTGCTGTTTCTGGTGCTGCCGCTGGCTGCGGTGTTCACCGAGGCGCTGCGCAAGGGGCTCGATGCCTACATTGCCGGGCTGCGCGATCCGGATGCGTGGTCGGCCATCAAGCTCACGCTGCTGACGGCGGTGATTGCCGTGCCGCTGAACCTGGTGTTTGGCGTGGCGGCGGCGTGGTGCATTGCCAAGTACGAGTTCCGTGGCAAGGCATTCCTCACCACGCTGGTCGACCTGCCGTTCTCGGTGTCGCCAGTGGTGGCGGGCCTGGTCTATGTGCTGATGTTTGGCGCCAACGGCTGGTTCGGCCCCTGGCTCATGGCCAATGACATCAAGATCATCTTTGCCGTGCCAGGCATAGTGCTGGCCACGACATTCGTGACCTTCCCGTTCATTGCGCGTGAGCTCATCCCGCTGATGCAGGCGCAGGGCAACGACGAGGAACAGGCCGCCATTGTGCTGGGCGCCACCGGCTGGCAGACCTTCTGGTACGTCACGCTGCCCAACATCAAGTGGGGCCTGCTGTACGGCGTGATCCTGTGCAACGCGCGGGCCATGGGCGAGTTTGGCGCCGTGTCGGTGGTGTCCGGTCATATCCGCGGGCAGACCAACACCATTCCGCTGCATGTGGAAATTCTCTACAACGAATACCAGTCGGTCGCTGCCTTTGCTGCCGCATCGCTGCTGGCGCTGCTGGCCCTGGTCACGCTGGTGATCAAGACCATTGCCGAACACCGTAACGAGCAGGCCATGAAGGCCGCTGCCGAAATGCCCCCCGAGCGGCCCGCACCGGCACCCGCCGCCCGCTGAAGGAAGACACCCACCATGAGCATCGAAATCCGTAACGTCAGCAAGCAGTTTGGCGACTTCCAGGCCCTGCGCGATGTCAGCCTTGATATCGCCTCGGGCGAACTTATCGCGCTGCTCGGCCCTTCGGGCTGCGGCAAGACCACGCTGCTGCGCATCATTGCCGGGCTGGAGACGCCCGACGTGGGCACCATCCACTTCAGCGGCGAAGACACGACCGACGTGCATGTGCGCGAGCGCAACGTGGGCTTTGTGTTCCAGCACTACGCGCTGTTCCGCCACATGACCGTGTTCGAGAACGTGGCCTTCGGCCTGCGGGTCAAGCCGCGCAGTGAGCGCCCGAGCGAAACGCAGATCAAGCAAAAGGTGACCGACCTGCTCAAGCTCGTGCAGCTGGACTGGCTGGCCGAGCGCTACCCGTCGCAGCTGTCGGGCGGCCAGCGCCAGCGCATTGCACTGGCCCGCGCCCTGGCGGTGGAGCCCAAGGTGCTGCTGCTCGACGAACCCTTTGGCGCGCTGGATGCCAAGGTGCGCAAGGAACTGCGCCGCTGGCTGCGCCGCCTGCACGACGAGCTGCATGTCACCAGCATCTTCGTCACGCACGACCAGGAAGAAGCGCTGGAAGTGGCCGACCGCGTGGTGGTCATCAACCAGGGCAAGATCGAGCAAAGCGGCTCGCCCCAGCAGGTGTGGGACCACCCGGCCAGCCCGTTCGTGTACGGCTTTTTGGGGGATGTGAACCTGTTCCATGGCCGGGCACACGAGGGCCTGGTGCACCTCGATGGCGTGCAGATCGATTCGCCCGAGCACGCTGCCACGCAGGACACCAAGGCCTTTGCCTATGTGCGCCCGCACGATCTGGATGTGCAGCACTATTCGCCCGGCGCAGGTGTGGATGCCGACGGCCGCCCGCGCGGCATCGTGGCCCAGCTCAGCCGTGCCATCGTGGTAGGGCCGATTGCGCGGCTGGAACTAATTCCCTCCGACGACCACCAACCAGCGGACAATGCGTCCCCGGAGAACCTGATCGAAGCGCAGATTCCTGCGCAGCAGTTCAGGGAGATGGGTTTCAAAGAGGGCGAAACGCTGGTGGTCACACCACGCAGGGCCCGCGTTTTTCTGGATCACGCTGCTGGGATTTGATTCCCCCCTGAGCCGCTTCGCGTCTTCCCCCTGAGGGGGACGACGGCCTTTGCTGCGGGACGGCCCTTGCTGGCCGTCCGCGCGATGGCGCTGCGACGGTTGCATAGGCAACGCCTTGAGCGGTTACTTTTGGATGAGGGACAGGAATGATGGTGTTGAACTGGATTGATCATGCCCCGCGCCGTGTGCTGGCACTGATCAGCGCGGCCTGCGTGGCCATGCTGGTTTTTGGCATGTACCTGCAGCACGTGGTGGGCCTGGAGCCTTGCCCGATGTGCATCGTGCAACGCTATGCTCTCATTGGTGTAGCAGTCTTTGCAGCACTGGCAAGCGCCAGAGGGCAAAAAGGCTGGTGGATGGGCTTTGGCACACTTGCGCTGCTGTCGTCCGGCTTCGGCGCTTTTGTGGCGGCCCGCCAGAGCTGGCTGCAGTGGTACCCGCCCGAGGTAGCCACCTGCGGCCGAGACTTCTACGGAATGATCGAAAACTACCCCATCAGCCGCGCCATCCCGATGATCTTCCGCGGATCTGGCGACTGCGCAGCGATTGACTGGACATTCCTGGGCGGCTCCATTGCCAACTGGTCGTTCATCTGCTTTGTGGGCTTTGGCCTGGTGTTGCTGGCAGTGCTCGCGCGCGGGATGAGGGCAGGCGGCAAGGGCGGGGCAGCGTACTCGGCGGCATAAGTCTGTCGGCCCTGCAGGCACGAAAAAGGCGCCTCGGGAGGGCGCCTTTTTCTTGGGCGTAAACGGAGAGCCGGGACTATGTCTTGAGGCCGCGAATGGCCTCGTTGATGTCTCGCAGGTTGGTCTCGATCTTGGAGCCCAGCAGGTAGATGGCCAGCAGCATGAAAGTGGCAAAGGCCACACCCGCTGCGATGGCGCTGGCCATGGCGTTGGCACGCGCCTGGGCGATGCGCAGGGCTTCCTCGGCCCGTTCCCTTTCGACGCGGTCACGCTCGGCCTGCTCGAACGCGGCCTTCTCATCCTCGATGCTGTCCCACGCCTTGATGTGGAAGTTCAGCACGGGGTAGAACACGCTCTTGATCTTGCCTTCCTTGCGCATCGCGATGATGGTCGGGTCGGCCAGTGCGGCACAGGTGAACTCGGTCGTTGCCTTCACCCACCGTTCGCCGCGGCGTGGGTCACCGGCCAATTTTTCTACCTGCGCGCGCAGTTCTTCCACACGCTGCGCGGCGGCGGCGTTGTCTTCCTGGTCGATCTGGGCCCCTACCTTGATACCGAACTCGATGGAGCACCGGTACAGCCGGGTGACTTCTTCAAGGTACCTCAAGGAAGGGGCCATCGGCTTTGGGGCGCTGGCCGGGGACTGCGCCTCGCCGGTCTTGTCGTCCTTGAGCAGCATCTTGCGCAGGTCGTCCATGCTGACCTGCCTGTCGGGCGCCTTCTGGGCCGGAGCCGGTTCATTGGGCATCTTGGCACTTTGATAGGCGACATTGATGCCCAGGATGATGACCGTCAGTAGCGCGAGCGCCATGCACGCCAGCACTGTTACCTTGACGATCTTCAGGAATAGTTCTTCGGTCCGCTTGGTCTCTATCGCCATTGTTCCCCCTGCTTGTCGTTATAGATCCATGGCCGAGCGGACCTTGATCGGAGCCTTCTTGGCCTCCGCTTCGGCTTTCTGTCGGGCTGCCTTGTCGGCAGCTGCCTTTTCTGCCACGGCCTTTTCGACTGCGGCTTTCTCAGCGGCGGCTCTTTCGGCAGCAACTCTTTCGGCCGCCGCCCTGTCTGCAGCGGCCTTATCTGCCGCAGCCTTGTCAGCTGCCGCCCGCTCTGCGGCCGCCTTCTCTGCCTCCAGCTGCAGGTTTTTGCGCCGCAGGGCCTCCACTTCGGCGGCCTGGGCCTGGGCCCGGGCAGCGGCTGCTGCGGCCTCGTCCGCCTGCCGTTTGGCTGCCAGGGCACGCTCGGCTTCAACGGCCTTGTCGGCTGCCTCCCGCGCGGCCAGTTCCTTGTCGCGGTTCAGCTTCTCGGTGGTGCGTGCCGCCGAATCCGCCGCAGGGGCTGGTTTTGCGGCTACCGCAGGTCGGGGCACCGATGGCGCCGCCGCGGGTGTTGGTTGTGTGGAGGCTGTCGGGGGCGTGGGCCGAACCGCAGGGGCAGCCCTGTCATTGCGCTCCCTCGCTTCTTTGGCAGCGAGTACAGCGCTCGTCAGCCTGACCTGACAATCCCGCAGTTGGGTCTTTCCGTCCGGTGACTCCAGCGGGCCGGCCAATGTCATCTGCGAGCCGCTCTGTGTGCCCTTCAGTCGGTACCGCCACGCCCGCCTCGGGTCGTCTTTCCAGTGACCGCCGCCTTCCAGCGTGGCGCGTCCGGATCGCTCGATCGCGCCATTGAACGACTCGATCACCTCGGTCGTGTCACGCCGGCCGGTGATGGCGCCAAAGGACACGTTGACCTTGAGCTGGCTCACGAAGCCCTTGGGAGAGCGGCCACCTGCGGTCCGCATTTCGCCGCACGACAGGGTGCCCTGCCATGTGCCTTCGGTGTCATTGATCTGGCCGTGTGCAGCCCCAGTGCCCAGGATCACGAGGACAAGGGCTGTGTTACGCAGCACCCCGGGGCCGACGGACCCAAACGGCCCCATCTGGGAATTTGATAGAAATATCCAGCGCATGTAACCAAGTATGTCACGGCTGGTGCAGTTGGTCATCGGGTTCAGAGCGCTGCACGGAAAGGTGCACCATCGGTGCCAGCCTGCTGGCTTTCATGCGACGCTGTCAGGACGGATGGGGAAACACTACCCCTGGAGTGCCTTCTGCCCAGGCGGGCAGCTTGTCCATCACGCTGGCGAGCAGGGCCCCGTTTTGCCACTGTGCCAACCAGGCCTGAACCCTTGGCCACGGCTGGGCCTGCCACCATTCCGCATCAATCGCCGCAAACTGCCGCACGAACGGCGCAATGGCCATGTCGGCCAGTGCGGCATGGTCCCCAAAAAGAAAGGGCAGGCTTTGCAGGCGATCTTCCAGCCCTTGGAGCCACAGCATGGCCTCGGCGCGAGAGACGGCGGGGTCTGCATCCGGGTAGCGGCTCGGGTACTTGCACCGGTCCAGTGCCTGCTTGAATGAACCATCGCAGGTGGCAATCAGCGCGAGCATCTCGACAACCGTCCCGTGGCTGGGCGCCAGCCATGCCTGCGGGTCGTGCCGGGCCAGCGCCCAGCGCATGATGTCCAGGCTTTGGTCCAGCACCTGGCCATCGGTCAGCACCAGCACCGGCACAGTGCCTTTGGGGGATGCCTGCAGCAGCGCAGCCGGCTTGTTGCGCAACACCACCTCACGCAATTCGCACGCCTGGCCACTCACGGCCAGAGCCAGGCGCGCGCGCATGGCATACGGGCAGCGGCGAAAGGAATAGAGGACGGGCAGGGCGCCTGCGCCAGGCATCCCACCCGTGCTGCTGATGGCGTTCATGGCCCGTTGTCTCCGTTTCGTTCGTCATCAGTGCGGTGCTGGCGCGTGGGGACGCCTTGCTGGCGGGCGCCGATGTGCTCCGCGCCGCGCAGCGCGGCCAGCTGCATCTGGCGCTCGCGTTCGGCCAGCGCGCGCTCCTGCTCGGGTGTCCGGGTGCCGTGGCAATAGGGGCAGCTCACGCCCGCCACATAGTGGGGCGATTGCAGCTCGGCATCGCCCAGCGGCATGCGGCACGAACGGCACAGCTGGTGGTGGCCGGGGGCCAGGCCGTGGCCCACCGACACGCGCTCGTCGAACACGAAGCAGTCGCCATTCCACAGGCTGTCTTCCTCGGGCACCGTTTCCAGGTATTTGAGGATGCCGCCCTCCAGGTGATAGACCTCGTTAAAACCCTGCGACCGGAGCAGTGCGGTGGATTTCTCGCAGCGGATGCCGCCGGTGCAGAACATCGCCACGCGCGGCTTGCCAGCCAGCAGACCGCCGGGCTGGCTCTCACGCGCCACCCACGCCGGGAATTCGGCAAACGTGCGCGTGTGCGGGTTCACTGCGCGCTCGAAGGTGCCTATGCCCACCTCGTAGTCATTGCGGGTGTCGACCACCACCACATCGGGGTCGGCAATCAGGGCGTTCCAGTCTTCGGGCTTGACGTAGGTGCCAGCGTTGCGCGCGGGGTTCAGGCCCGGCACGCCCAGGGTGACGATCTCGCGCTTGAGGCGCACCCGCATCCGGTAGAACGGCATGCGCGCGGCATAGGCCTCCTTGTGCTGCAGACGGGCAAACCGCGCATCGCGGTGCAGCCATGCCAGCACGGCACGCACGCCTGGTTCCTCACCCGCAATGGTGCCGTTGATGCCCTCGGGGGCCAGCAGCAGCATGCCGCGCACCCCCTGGGCGTCGCACAGGTCCTGCAGCGGCGCGCGCAGCTCCGCGCAGTCGGGCAGGTCCACAAACTGGTAGAGCGCAACGGTGAGAAAGCGGGGCGGGACGGGGTTCACAGGCAGGGCTTTGCAAGCGCAGAAGCGACGGATGATACCGGCCGGTACTGGAGCAGATAGGGGCACAACCGCGGTGCTGAAGAGGCGATGTACGGTTCATTTTCAACAGGCCTTTTCCAGCGGCTGGCGCAGCGCAGCGGCATTGCGCGGCGCAGCTCTACGGAATGCCCGAGGCGGGGGTAGCACAGGTGCTGGCGGCATCACGGACGGACTCCCGCTCTTGTCGTGGTGCCCCCTGCGGGTAGGTGACTGCCATCTGGGCGAATTGGGGTGGAACGCCAGCCCCTGCAAAGCGCTGAATGTTCGCTATGTTATTTCTAGCATGTCAGGCAATTGAATCAAGCGCTACAGGCCTGTTCAATGCTCAACCAAGGCTTTTGGGGCTGTCTGCGCGCTCCAGCAGCCAGCCAGCAAACGCCGCCATGGCTGCGGTCTGCGGCCGAGACTGGAGCCGCGTCAGCCAGTAGCCACCGCGGTGCAGCAACTGCGCATAGGGCTGCACCAGCCGGCCCTGACGCAGCTCGCGGCTGAACATGGGCACGGGCAGCAACGCCACGCCGGCGCCCTGTGCTGCAGCCTCTGCCAGCGTGAGCGACGAGTCGAAAACAACGCCGCGCACCACAGGGCATGGCACGCCTGCAGCGCTGAACCATGCCGGCCATTCGTCGGCACGGTAACTGCGCAGCAGCGGCTGCCGGGCCAGGTCGGCCGCGCTGTGCAGCCCGCTGGCCATGGCCGGGGCGCACATCACTGACAAGGGCGCGTCGAGGATGCGGTCGGCGTGCGTGCCGTGCCAGGCGCCGTCGCCAAAGCGGATGGCCAGGTCCAGGCCTTCACCGGCCATGTCCACGCGGTTGTTGTTTGTGAACAGGCGCAGGTCCACAAATGGGCAGGCCTGCTGAAAGTCGCGCAGCCGCGGTAGCAGCCAGCCCACGGCAAAGGTGCCCACGGCGCCCACGGTCAGCACCTCGCGCGGACGGGTGTCGGCCAGCTTTTCCAGCGCGCTGGCCAGGCTGCCGAACGACTGCGCCACGGCGGGCAGCAGCGCGTTGCCTTCGTCAGTCAGGGCCAGGCCACGCGGCAGCCGCCGAAACAGCGGTTTGCCGACGCGGTCTTCAAGCTTGCGGATGTGCTGGCTAACTGCTGTCTGCGTCACATGCAGTTCCTCGGCCGCACGTGTCAGGTTCAGGTGGCGGGCAGCGGCCTCAAAGGCGCGCAGGGCGTTCAGGGGCAGGTGCATGGGAGCTGCAAGTTTTTATGGGGTCAGGCGGTATTTATTGTCGATGGTGCTCGGGCGGCAACGTGCGTATCTTTCGCGCTTCTGAATTGTCGACAGGATTTTTCAATGCAAAGACGCGAGTTTTACTTGGGGTTGGCCGGTGTGGCGGCCCTGCCGATGCTGCCCGCCTGCGTGGCGCACCGTGGCGAGGCGCCCGCGCGCGTCGAGCGCCGTTGGCGCGAAACGCTGGCAGGTGTCGAACAGGCGGCCCAGGGCCGGCTGGGCGCTGCCATGCTCGATACGGGTACAGGGCTGGCGTTGGGCTGGCGCCCGGACGAGCGCTTTGCCATGTGCAGCACCTTCAAGCTGGTGCTGGCGGGCTGGATGCTGGCGCTGGTGGACCAGTGCCGCGAGCAGCTGGATGCACGCGTGCACTACGCAGCCGCCGACGTGGTGGCGTACTCCCCCGTGAGCGGCCCCCGCGCGGGCAACGGTGGCGGGCTCACGGTGGCCGAGTTGTGCGCCGCCACCGTGAGCCTGAGCGACAACACCGCCGCCAATGTGCTGCTGGCGCGGCACGGCGGGCCGGCGGCGTTCACGGCGTTTGTGCGGTCGCTGGGCGATGCCGTCACACGGCTGGACCGCACCGAGCCCACGCTCAACGAAGCTGCCGTGGGCGACCCGCGCGACACCACGACCCCGCTGGCCATGCTGCAGACGATGCACAAACTGGTGCTGGGCGATGCCCTCAGCCCCGCGTCGCGCGCGTGGCTGCAGCGCTGGCTGGTGGAGACGAGCACCGGCGACAAGCGCCTGCGCGCTGGCGTGCCGGGCTGGAAGGTGGGCGACAAGACCGGCACCGCGGGTGACAGCGGCACGGCCAACGACATCGGCGTGCTGTGGCCACCCGGTGGCGGAGCGCCGGTGCTGGTGACGTGCTACCTCACGCGTTCATCGGCAACGCCAGAGCAGCGTGACGCCGCCATTGCGCAGGTGGCGCGGGCAGTGGCAGCGGCGCGTGTCGGGTAGTCTGCCTGCGGGTTCGGGGACCAGGGCTTGCCGTGGTCGGCATTTTTCCAAACCGTTCGGGCTGAGCGCGTCGAAGCGCTGCGCAACGCTTAGACCGGCTCAGCCCGAACGGTGGTGTGATTTGGGAGCCCGGTTCTTCAGAGCTTCTTGACCAGCACCTGGCTGCGCCGGTCCCAGTTGTACTTGCGCTTGCGGGCGTCGGGCAGCCAGTCCGGATCCACCGGCTGAAAGCCGCGCTTGATGAACCAGTGCATGGTGCGCGTGGTCAGCACAAAGATGCTGTCGAGGCCCTGCAGCCGCGCCCGCTGCTCAATGCGCTTGAGCAACTTTTCGCCGTCGCCCGTGCCCTGGCTTTGCGGCGATACCGTCACGGCCGCCATCTCGGCCGTGCGGGCCTCGGGGTAGGGGTAGAGGGCGGCGCAGCCAAAGATCACGCCGTCGTGCTCGATGATGGTGTAGGCCGAAATGTCGCGCTCGATCTCGGTGCGGTCGCGCTTGACCAGCGTGCCATCTTTCTCAAACGGTTCGATCAGCTGCAGGATGCCGCCCACGTCGTCGATGGTGGCCTCGCGCAGTTCTTCGAGCTTTTCGTCAATCACCATGGTGCCGATGCCGTCGTGTACGTACACCTCCAGCAGCAGCGACCCATCCACCGCAAACGGCAGGATGTGGCTGCGCTCCACGCCGGCCTTGCAGGCCTTCACGCAGTGCTGCAAATAGAAGCCGGTGTCGGTGGGCGTTTGCGCCGTGGGCAGCTGGGCCAGCAGGGCCTGGGCGGCGGCCAGCGGCAGTTCGGTGTCGATGGGGTTGTCTTCGCTCTCGGGCTCGCCGGGCTCCATGCGGATGCCGGGCACCTCGGTCAGAAAGATCAGCTTGTCGGCCCGCAGTTCAATGGCCACGCTGGTGGCCACTTCTTCCATGGCCAGGTTGAAGGCCTCGCCCGTGGGCGAAAAGCCAAACGGCGACAGCAGCACCAGCGCGCCCATGTCCAGAGTGCGCTGGATACCAGCCACGTCCACCTTCCGCACCAGGCCCGAGTGCTGGAAATCCACCCCATCCACAATGCCCACCGGCCGTGCCGTGAGGAAGTTGCCCGAGATCACGCGCACCGTGGCACCCGCCATGGGCGTGTTGGGCAGGCCCTGGCTGAAGGCGGCCTCGATCTCGTAGCGCAGCTGGCCGGCCGCTTCCTGTGCGCAGTCCAGCGCCACCGAATCGGTGATGCGGATGCCGTGCGAGTACTTGGCCGCGTGGCCCTTGGCGGCCAGTTGCTCGTTGACCTGCGGGCGAAACCCGTGCACCAGCACAATGCGCACGCCCATGGCCTGGATCAGCGCCAGGTCTTGCGCAATGTTGTGCAGCTTGCCCGCCGCAATGGCTTCGCCCGTGAGCCCGATCACAAACGTCTGGTTGCGGAACTTGTGGATGTACGGCGCCACCGAGCGGAACCAGGGCACAAAGGTGAAGTTGAATACGGCGGACATGGCGTCAGTGGGGCGGGTGGCGGTGCTCGGGGGCGCGCAGGCTGCGCAAAGCGCGAATCATAAGTGGACACAGCAAGCGCGTGCGGGCTGACAGCCCCTTGTTGCACCTTTGCGGCAGCGCACCGGGATAATGGCGCCCTTCATGACCGATTCCGCGCCTTCCCAGACCCCGCCCGCAACGCCTCCTGCAGCCCGCCCAGCGGCGCCCCCGCCCCTGGTGATCGAGTTTCCCGAATCCTTGCCCGTCTCCGGCAAGCGCGAGGAGATCATGGCGGCCATCGGCAAGCACCAGGTGGTCATCGTGTGCGGCGAAACGGGTTCGGGCAAGACCACGCAGCTGCCCAAGATTGCGCTGGCCATGGGCCGGGGCAAGTGCAATGCCAAGCCCGGAACCAAGGGCCAGCTTATCGGCCACACCCAGCCGCGCCGCATTGCCGCCAGCAGCGTGGCCAAGCGCATTGCCGAAGAGCTGAAAACCCCGCTGGGCGATGTGGTGGGCTTCAAGGTGCGGTTCCAGGACCGCCTCTCGCGCGATGCCTCCGTCAAGCTGATGACCGACGGCATTTTGCTGGCCGAAACGCAGACCGACCCGCTGCTCAAGAACTACGACACCATCATCATTGATGAGGCGCACGAGCGCAGCCTCAACATCGACTTTCTACTGGGCTACCTGCGCCAGATTTTGCCCCGGCGGCCCGACCTCAAGGTCATCGTCACATCGGCCACCATCGATGCAGACCGTTTTGCCAAACACTTTGAATCCGCCAAAGGCCCTGCACCGATCATCTACGTATCGGGCCGCACCTTCCCGGTGGAGCAGCGCTACCGCCCGTTTGAAGAGACGCGCGACTACGGCCTGAACGAAGCCATTGCCGATGGTGTGGACGAGCTGTGGCAGGGCAACGCGGCGGGCGACATCCTTGTCTTCTTGCCCGGCGAGCGCGAGATCCGCGAGGCGGCCGACCACCTGCGCAAGCACCTGTCACACCAGCCGGTGATGCGCAATGCCGAGGTGCTGCCGCTGTTTGCGCGGCTCAGTCAGCCCGAGCAGGACCGCATCTTTGACGGCCACACGGGCCGTCGCATCGTGCTGGCCACCAACGTGGCCGAGACTTCGCTCACCGTGCCGGGTATCCGGTATGTGATCGACGCAGGCACTGCGCGCGTCAAGCGCTACAGCTTCCGCAGCAAAGTCGAGCAGTTGCTCGTCGAGCCCATCAGCCAGGCCGCTGCCAACCAGCGCGCGGGCCGGTGTGGGCGCGTGGCCAACGGCATCTGCATACGCCTGTACGACGAGGCCGACTTCAACGGCCGCCCGCGCTTTACCGACCCCGAAATTTTGCGCAGCTCGCTGGCGGGCGTCATCCTGCGCATGAAGTCGCTGCACCTGGGCGATGTGGCGCAGTTCCCGTTCATCGAGGCGCCCTCGGGCCGCGCGATTGCCGACGGCTACCAGCTGCTGAGTGAGCTGGGCGCGGTGGACGACGCCAACGAACTCACCAGCATGGGCACAGAGCTGTCGCGCCTGCCGCTCGACCCCCGCGTGGGCCGCATGATCATCGAGGCGCGCGACCGCAAGGCGCTGGATGAGGTGCTCATCATTGCCAGCGCCCTGAGCGTGCAGGACGTGCGCGACCGCCCCATGGAGGCGCAGCAGCAGGCCGACCAGGCCCACGCCAAGTTCGACGACGACAAGAGCGAATTCAGCGGGTATCTGAAGCTGTGGAAGTGGATCAACGAGGCGCGAGGCGGAGCGCCCAGCCTGCCATCGGCCCGCGCCCAGCGCGCCATGGCGGCGCAGAAGGCACCTTCGCAGGCCTACCTGCCGGTGGCGCAGCGCAGCAGCGGCGCAAGCCCTGTGGTGGCATCGGTCGCGCCTGCCGCTGCACCGTCCCCCACGCACAAGCTCAGCAACCGACAGTACGAGCAACTGCTGCGCCAGAACTTCATCAGCATCCGCCGCCTGCGCGAGTGGCGCGACATCCACACCCAGCTGCTCACGGTGGTCACCGAGCACAAGTGGCAAATCAACACCCAGCCGGCCAGCTACGAGCAGCTGCACCTGTCCATGCTGGCCGGGCTGCTGGGCAACGTGGGCTACAAGAGCGATGAGGACGACTGGTACCTGGGCGCGCGCGGCATCAAGTTCTACAAGCACCCGGGCGCGCACCTGAGCAAGAAGCCCGGCCGCTGGATCATTGCGTCGGAACTGGTGGAAACCACGCGCCTGTTTGGCCGGGGCATTGCGGCCATCGAGCCGCAGTGGCTGGAGCAGATGGGCGGGCACCTGCTGAAGAAGCAACTGCTCGACCCGCACTGGGAGAAGAAGTCGGCCGAGGTGGTGGCGCTGGAGCGCGCCACGCTGTACGGCATCGTGGTTTACAACAACCGCCGCATCAACTTTGGCAAGGTAGACCCGCACGCAGCACGCGAGATCTTCATCCGCGAAGGCCTGGTGGGCGGCAACTGGGAGACCCGACTGCCCTTCCTGGCCGCCAACCAGAAGCTGATCGCCAAGGTGGAAGAGCTGGAACACAAGTCGCGCCGGCAGGATGTGCTGGTAGACGACGAGCTGATCTACGCCTTTTATGACCAGCAGCTGCCACCCGAGGTGTGCAGCGGCCACAGCTTTGAGTCTTGGTACCGCGAAGAGGTGAAGAAGCAGCCCGACCTGCTCAAGCTCACCCGCGAAGAGCTGATGCGCCACGAGGCTGCAGGCATTACCACCAACGCCTTCCCGCGCACGGTGCGGCTGGGTGGCGTGGACTGCGCCGCTGCGTACCTGCACGAGCCCGGCGATACGCGCGACGGCATCACCGTGACCATCCCGCTGTTTGTGCTCAACCAGGTGAGCGACGAGCGCTGCGAATGGCTGGTGCCCGGCATGCTCAAGGACAAGATCCAGGCGCTGCTCAAAAGCCTGCCCCAGCGCCCACGCAGCCGCTTTGTGCCGCTGCCCGAGTCGGCCACCCGCCTGGCCGCGCTGCTGGGCACGCCCGAGCGCTTTGGCTCGGGCAGCCTGACCGATGTGCTGTTGAAGCAGGTGCGCGATGAGACCTCGCTCGATGTGAAACGCGCCGACTTCAAGCTCGACATGTTGAGCCCCCACCTCTTCATGAACTTCCGCGTGGTGGATGAGCACGGCCGCCAGCTGGGCCACGGCCGCAACCTGGGCGCGCTCAAGGCCGAGTGGGGCGCCAAGGCGCGCGGGGCATTCCAGGCACTGGCGGGGCTCAAACTGGCTGGTACAGCCGCCGAAAACGCCAATTCAGAGCCAAAATTGCCTCAAGCGCACGGTTTAATTGCACCTGTTGCTATTAAATCAGGAGCAAATTCACCTGCCAGCTCCAAGGCGCCCCCTGCGCCACCCGCAGCACCTGCAGGCCAGCGCTACACCGCCTGGACATTCGGCGAGCTGCCCGAGCTGATGGAGATCAAAAAGGCCGGCCAGACGCTGATCGGCTTTCCGGCCCTCATCGACGGCGGCGACGCCGTGACCATCGAGGTGTTTGACGAGCCCGAGGTGGCAGCCGCCAAGCACCGTGCTGGCCTGCGCTGCCTGTTTGCGCTGCAGATCAAGGACGCGCTCAAGTACCTGGAAAAGAACATCCCCGACCTGCAAAAGATGGCCGTGGCCTACATGCAGGTGGGCCGCAATGCCGACGGCACCGGCGGCGGCACGCAGGAAGAGCTGCGCAACCAGATCATCGACGTGGCGCTGGACCGCGCCTTTTTGCTCGACCCGCTGCCCACCGACGAATACGCCTTCAAGCGCCGCATGGAAGAGGGCCGGGGCCGGCTCACGCTGATCGCCAACGAAGTGGCGCGCCTGGCGAGCACCATCCTGGTCGAATACGCGGCAGCCGCGCGCAAGATCAAGGACACCAAAAACGCCCCCGAGGCCACGCAGGATGCCCAGCAGCAGCTGGCGCGCCTCATGCCCAAGAACTTCATCGCCGTGGCCCCGTGGGCCCAGCTGGCCCACTACGCCCGCTACCTCAAGGCCATCACCCTGCGCCTGGACAAATACCGCGCCGACCCCGCCCGCGACGCCGCCAGACTGGCCGAACTGCGCCCGCAGGAGCAGCGCTACTGGCGCCTGGTGGCCGAGCGCAAGGGCCAGGTAGACGCACGCATGCAAGAGCTGCGCTGGCTGCTGGAAGAACTGCGCGTGAGCTTCTTCGCGCAAGAGCTGCGCACGCCCCAGCCGGTGAGCGTGAAGCGGCTGGACAAGCTGTGGGCGCAGGTCAACAGCTGATGAGCCGCTGATCAAAGCTGACCAATAGCTGGTCTATCGCTGGTCCATCGCTGGTTTTTCGGCAGCGTGGTTTGCGTCAGCCCCGCAGGTCCAGTGCCTGCCAGGCGTCGAGCACGTCGATCTGCTTTTTCAGCCAATCCAGTGGCGCGGCGCTTGTTCCCCAGTGGTGGCGCCGCCCCAAGGCCTCGCCCATGTTCCACAGATGGCGCAGCTGCACGAACATCGGCACCGCGCGCAGGTCGCCATCGTTGACTTCGCCCCCACCAGCTGCATAGCCGCGCAGGTAGTGCGCCCAGCGCTCACGCAGCGTGTCGTCGGGTTCCCTCAAGGTCTTGCGGACCATGTACGACCACGGCAGCACGCTCAGGTCATACGACAGGAAGCCTGGCCCCGCATCGTCAAAGTCGAAGAACACCGCGTTTCGGCTTCCCTCGGGGCCGGGCTCGATGTGGTTGTTGAAGCCGTGGGTATCGCCGTGGCAGACCACGCGCGTGAGGCCGTTTTGCGCCGCGGCCAGTTCCTGCAGCAGCCGTTGCACCCGCTGGCGGTAGCCCTCAAGCACGGTGGTATCGATCTCCGGATAAGTCTCCAGGTACGCCAGTGTCCTTCCTGCGAGGTGGTGGCCGTCCAGCGTGTAGCGGCTGGCCGGGCCGGTGTAGTCGCGCGCTGCGCCATGAATGTGGGCCAGCGTGCGGCCGGTCAGCTCGAACTCTTCCAGCGTGTCTGGAACTGCGCCCTCGACATGCCTGAACAATGCCATGGCGCGCGGTCCTTCCGGAAAGCGCAGGGCGATGTGCGCATCTCCGTTATCGCACGCAACCGGGGCCGCCACGCCCGCGCCGCGCGCGTGCAGGTGGCTCACGAGCGCAGTCTCGAAATCGATGTTGAATTCACCCCGCGGCCGGATGGAGTACACACGCGCCACATGGCGGGTACCGTCGGCACAGCGCAGCGCGTAGTTGTCGTTCAGGCCGCGCCGGATCAGGTGGCAGTGCGCCACGGCCAGGCCGTAGTGCAGCTCTACCCAGCGCGCAACCGATGCAGCGGCGGCCGTGGTGTGGGCGGTGACGAGGTGGGGGTCGTGGGAGGATGGGTCGGGCATTAGGCATTGTCCATGGCGCGCTGGCATCGAATGGCCGCGCTGGGCAATCCGGCCAGTGCTTTGTGGCGTGCAACGGTTGGGGCTGTCGATTGCCGCAGTCAGGCGGCCGGTAGCGAAATGTGACGCGGGGGTAACGAGCTGCTACCGCCTGACTCGGGCGCCACAGTGATGGCTACGTTTGCGCGTCACTTTGGTGACCCCGCCACTGGCCATCCCCATTGCCCGCGGCCGGCGCCGCCTCTAGGCTTGCAGATCCAAGGAGACCTGCACCGCCATGCGCCCACACCACAAGTTCTGGCCCCACCGCATTCCGCACGCCATCACGCTGCCGTCCACCTCGCTGTGGGACAACCTCGCCATCAGCGCCCGCCGCTACCCCGACAAGCCCGCGCTGGTGTTCTTCGGCGCCGTCACCACGTACCGCGAGCTGGCCGAGGGCGCCGAGCGCCTGGCTGCGCAGCTGCATGCGCTGGGGGTGCGCAAGGGCGACCGCGTGGCGCTGTTCATGCAGAACTGCCCGCAGCTGGTGATGGCGCACTTTGCCATCCTGCGGGCCAATGCCGTGGTGGTGCCGGTGAATCCCATGAACCGGGCCGAAGAGCTCAAGCACTACATCACCGACCCCGACACCCGCGTTGCCATCACGACGGGTGACCTGGCGCCCGAGATGGCCAAGGCCAGCAATGCTGTGCCCGAGGGGCAGCGGCTGGCGCACCTGGTGGTCACACAGTTCACCGATGCGTTCGATGCGGCAACGTCGGGCGTCGATGCGCCGCCCGAAGCCTGGCGCGAGTGGCTGGGCATGCGCCATGCGTTACCCGCGCTCGATGGCGGCCAGGCCCATGCGTGGGCCGACTGCATGGCCTGCACGGCCGCCGCGCCCGCGCTGGAAGTGGGGCCCAACGACCTCGCCTTGTTGCCCTACACCAGCGGCACCACCGGCCTGCCCAAGGGCTGCATGCACCTGCACAAGAGCATCATGCACAACGCAGTGGCCAGCAGCCTGTGGGGCAACGGATCGGCCGACAACGTGGTGCTGGCGGTGGTGCCTATGTTCCACATCACCGGCATGGTGAGCGTGATGCATTCAGCCATCTACGCAGGCTCGGCGCTGGTGATCATGCCGCGGTGGGACCGTGACCTGGCCGGCCGGCTGATCTCACGCTGGCGCGTGACGAGCTGGACCAACATCCCCACGATGATCATTGACCTGCTGGGCAGCCCGAACTTTGCCAGCTACGACCTGTCCAGCCTGAGCTACATCGGCGGCGGCGGTGCCGCCATGCCGCAGGCCGTGGCCCAGCGCCTGCAAGACCAGTATGGCCTGCGCTACGCAGAGGGCTACGGGTTGACGGAGACCGCGGCACCCTCGCATTCGAACCCGCCGGACCACCCCAAGCAGCAGTGCCTGGGCATTCCGTTCATGAGCACCGATGCGCGCGTGATCGACCCCGACACGCTGCAGGAGGTGCCGGTGGGCGAGCAGGGCGAGATCATCATCCACGGCCCCGAGGTGTTTGACGGCTACTGGAAGCGGCCCGATGCCACGGCGGCGGCGTTCATCGAGTTCGAGGGCAAGCGCTTTTTCCGATCGGGCGACCTGGGGCGCATGGACGAGGACGGCTACTTCTTCCTCACCGACCGGCTCAAGCGCATGATCAATGCCAGCGGTTTCAAGGTATGGCCGGCCGAGGTCGAGGCCCTGATGTTCCGCCACCCCGCCATTCAGGAGGCCTGCGTGATCTCGGCCACCGATGCCTACCGCGGCGAGACGGTGAAGGCGGTGGTGGTGTTGCGTGCCACGCACCAGGACACGACCGAGCAGCAGATCGTCGACTGGTGCCGCGAAAACATGGCGGTGTACAAGGCGCCGCGCGTGGTGCAGTTTGTGACGGCGCTTCCCAAGAGCGGCAGCGGCAAGGTGATGTGGCGGGCGCTGCAGGAGGCCGAAAAGGCCTGAGCCCTGCCGGCGGCTGTGATGGCGGCCGGCCCCGGGTTGTCAGGCTGAGGTCTGGGTCAGTTCGGCCAGGTCGCGCTCCAGCAGGGCCGGGTCGCCCAGCTGCAGCTCGATCAGGCGGCGCAGGTGGGTGACGCTGTCCAGGTCGATGCTGCGGCACAGCAAGCCGGTCTGGCCGTCCTGCAGGTGCGCCACCTCGGCCGACATGGCAATGTGCGTGCCGGCTTCGGCCAGCGGTATGGTCAGCTGACAGGGCATGCCGGGAGCGAGCTCGGCAACGGCAGGCGCCGTGAGCAGCGCGCCCTTGAGCGACACATCCACCACATGAACGCTGAACGCACCGCGTGCCGTCGTGAGCAAGGCAGGGGCGTCGAAACCGACGCGGACGAAGTGGCGGCGCTCATGCGGCATGGCTGACTCCAGAGGGTGGCGGGGAAGGGCGGAATGCAGGGCACATGCTACTCCAGCCAGCTGACCATGCGTCGCTCTTCCGTGTCTGGCAATACACTTCCCGGCGCCTGTAGTCACGGCCCGCGCCTACAGACGACATGCAACGGCGCGTGTACCGTGTGCAGACGTGTTACCAAGGACATTCGATGACTTCCAATCCGTTTTACAAGGCTTGCACCATGCCTGCCGCGCTCATCGCCCACACCCGCCGTATTGCTGCGCTGGCCACGGCGGCCACATTGCTTGCGCTGGCAGGAGGTGCCGCGCACGCCCAGGCCTATGTCAACGCCACCGTGGGCGGCGAGCTTGCGCCCGGCGTCTATGGCCGCATCAACATTGGCAATGCGCCACCGCCACCGCTGCTGTACGCAGAGCCGATCATCATCCAGCGGCCCGCCGTGGTGATGCCGCGTTCGCCGATCTACATGTATGTCCCGCCCGGCCACGCCAAGAACTGGTCCAAGCATTGCTCGCGCTACAACGCCTGCGGTCAGCCTGTGTACTTTGTGCAGGAGCCACCGCGCGGTGGGTACAAGCATGACAAGTACGAAAAGCATGACAAGGGCCACAAGGGTGACAAGGGCAGCAAGCACCGCGACGAGCGCCACTGGGACGGCGATGACCGGGGCCATGGCAACGGGCGTGGTGAAGGCCGTGGCAAGGGCAATGGCAACCGCGACTGAGGCGTGCCAGGAGCCCTGCGACGCCTGTGGCGCAGGGCGCTGCGGTTAAGCTCGGGCCACTATGGCCCAACCCAGTTTTGTTCCTCCCTTCACCACCCCGGCCGCCGTGGCCGAGAACCTGCGCACCACCGGATTTGCAGTGCTCGCGCCGTCCGACGTGGCCCACTGGACTGGTACTGACCTGCCAGCGCTGATGGCGCTCAACGGCAGCTGGAACAATCTCCCGCCTGATGAATTCCTCAAAGATGGCGGGCGCTACCGCAAGCGCCGCCACGCCTGCTTTGTGGTCGATGCCGGCCAGGTGCAGCAGGTACCGCACCGGCCCCACTGGCAGCCTGTGGAGTACAACGCCCTGCACGGTGGCATGGAGCGCTGGTTTGCGCCCATGGAGGCCGACACTGTGGCCCAGCCTGTGTGGCAGCGCCTGATGGCAACCCTGGCGGGCGTTTCGGATGCCGTGTTTGGCGGCGCGCAGGCACCGGTGCCGTGGTTTGTAGAGGCGCACCAGTTCCGCATTGACACCACCGATGGCATTGGCCGCCCCACACCCGAAGGCGCGCACCGTGATGGCGTGGACCTGGTGGCCGTGTTCCTGGTGGGGCGCCATGGCGTCAAGGGCGGCGAGACGCGTGTGTTCGAGGCCAGCGGCCCCGCGGGGCAGCGCTTTACGCTGACCGAGCCGTGGTCGCTGCTGCTGCTGGATGACGCACGCATGATCCATGAAACCACACCCATCCAGCCAGCAGCCCCCGGCGGGCACCGCGACACGCTGGTGGTGACCTGCCGGCGCGGCAGCTTTCAAGGGGCTGATGTGGTGGGGCAGGGCGCAGCAGTAGCGGCGGCCTGACGCGTCCGCTCGGCAGCCATGGCGCCCGCTGCACACAGCGCGCAGGTGCCGCATTTCCTGTTCGGCCGCGTCCCCGGGATTTGATCCGAATCAAGGTGCGCGGTATGGTGGTGGGGGACACTCGTCGTCAAGGTTGGGCCACGAGCCTGGCCTCCACCTCACTCAAGGAGAAGTACCATGTTCAAGCACATTCTGGTTCCTGTCGACGGTTCGGAAACATCACTGCTGGCCGTGTCCAAAGCTGCCGGGCTGGCCAAGGCATTTGGCAGCGCAGTGACGGCGCTGTATGTCGTCGATCCGTATCCCTTCACCGGCGTGGGTGCCGACTTTGCGTACGGTCAGGCGCAGTACATCAACGCCGCCAAGGCTGAAGCCAACGCTGCGCTGGAGGCCGTGCGCAAGGCCATGGGCGATGCGGGTGTGCCCGTGACCACTGTGGTGGGCGAGGGCCATGCCGTGCATGAAGGCATCATGCGCGCGCTGGAGGGCACCGATATCGACCTGGTCGTGATGGGCTCACACGGCCGCCGCGGGCTGGAAAAGCTGATGCTGGGCAGCGTGGCGCAAAAGGTGCTGGGCGTGGTGCGCGTGCCCGTGATGGTGGTGCGCGGCTAAGGGCTTCCGAGGCGTTTCAGCCCGGGCTCCGCACGTCGAATTTGCACCCTGCAAGCGCGCCCAGACGGCCACACGGCCACACGGCCCATTTCAGGCCTTCTGCATGTACACATACCGGCCCGCAATGGGCTGGTGTTCGTGAAAGCGGATAGGTGCATCCAGTACCTTCCGCACCGCCAGCCCATGCGTGTGTGCCAGGGCGCGCAGGTAGTCCTCGCGGTGGGCGTAGCGCAGGCTGGGCAGCAGTTGCACGCCCGGGCCCTGCTCGGCGTCTTCCACCGTAAAGGCCAGCCAGCCACCGGGCTGCAGGCGCAGTGACGCCAGCGCAAAGGCGCGCTCCAGCGGGCCCACATAGATGAACACATCGGCGGCCACGATCAGGTCGTACGGCGCACCGCCGTCGCCCAGGTGGTCGTGGATGTCGTGAACGTGCAGATCGTTGTACAGGCCGCGAGCGCGGGCCTTGTCAACCATGGCGGGCGACAGGTCCACACCCGTCAGGTGACCGGCGCGGGTGCGCAGCAGCGGGCCGCACAGGCCGGTGCCGCAACCCAGGTCCAGCACGCGCGCCGCAAAGGCTGAGCAGTCGGGCGGCAGCTGCTCGATCAGCAGGCGGTGGCCCTGGTAGCCCAGCTGGCCCACCAGGTGGTCTTCAAAATCGTGGGCATAGCCGTCAAAAAGCGCCTGCACGTAGGTGCGCGGTGCTTCCACCAGCGGCGCCTGCGGCCGCAGTGCCGCCAGGTAATAGTGGTGCAGTGCAGGGTCGGCCCCCAAGTCCAGCGCGCGCTGGTAGCAGTGGGCCGCACGGTCGAGCTGGCCACTTTCGCGCAGCACATCGCCCAGTGCGCTCCACGCTTCGACCAGCGTGTTGTCTGCTTCCAGGGCCTTTTCGTAGTGCTCGACGGCCGCGCCACCCAGGCCCTGTCGTGACAGGCTTTCGGCCAGCCGCAAACGCAGCGCAGCCGAATCGGCCCCGAGCGCCAGCGCGCGTTCGTGGCTGCGCGCCGAGTCGGCCCAGCGCGCCAGCTGGTGGTGGGCCAGCGCCAGGGCGCTCCAGGCGTCGCTGGCATCGGGCAGGGCGGCTGTGGCGGCCTCCAGGAGGGGCAGGGCTGCCGCCGGCTGACCCTGGTGCAGCCGCGTCACACCCAGGTTGAGCATGACCGATGGCCGCCCCGGCGCCAGGGCCAGGGCGTGCGCGAAGGCCTGCGCCGCATCGTCAAAGCGCTGCTCGGCAAAGGCGGCCGTGCCTTGCAGGAATGCGGTACGGGCTTGTTCGAGGGCGTCGGTGGTCATGTTGCGAAAGGAGTGCAGTAGCGATGCAGGTACTGGCGCTGGACGGCAAAACGCCCCGGTGCGCAGGCGCCGGGGCGTTGTCGAAACCGGGGTGTGCCGGGCACATCGTACCCGGCAGCAGAGGCTTATTCGATCTTCGCGCCCGAGGCTTCCACGATGCCCTTCCACTTGACGTAGTCGGCCTTGAGCAGGGTGCTGAACTGAGCGGGCGACATGGCTTCGGGCTCGGCGCCCTGGGCCTGGATGGCGGCCTTCATGTCGGCGGTGGCCAGCAGCTTGTTGATTTCGGCGTTCACGGTGGTCACCACGGCGGCGGGCGTGCCAGCGGGTGCAAACACGCCGTACCAGGTGCTCACGTCAAAGTCCTTGTAGCCGGATTCGGCCACGGTGGGCACATCGGGCAGCGACGAGCTGCGCTTGGCCGACGTGACGGCCAGCGGGCGCAGCTTGCCCGACTTGATCTGCGCCATGGCCGATGGTACCGACGACACCAGCAGGTCCACATTGCCCGCCAGCGCATCCATGAGTGCGGGGCTGGAGCCTTTGTACGGGATGTGGCTGAGCTTGATGCCCGCCGCCTTCTCGAACAGGTCGCCCGCCAGATGGATCGACGTGCCATTGCCTGGCGAGCCATACGTGACGGTGCCGGGGGAGGCCTTGGCAGCCGCAATCACGTCTGCCAGCGTCTTGTACTTGGAAGTGGCACTGGTGGCGATGATCACGGGCGTGTAGGCCACGTGGGCCACAGCGGTGAGGTCCTTGGTCGGGTCCCACGGCAGGTTCTTGTACAGCCAGGGGCCGATGACCAGGTTGTCTTTCTGGCCCATCACCAGGTCGTAACCGGTGGGCGCGGCCTTGACGGCCTCGGTGATGCCGATGGTGCCGCCGGCGCCGGCCTTGTTGTCGGCCACCACGGACCATTTGGCGCTCTCGGTCAGCCGCGTGGCCACCAGGCGCGAGAGGATGTCGGTGCCGCCGCCTGGCGGGAAGGGCACGATCAGGCGCACGGGCTTGTTGGGGTAGGCGCCTGCGGCTGCAGGGGCGGCTGTCTGAGCCTGGGCGGTCAGGCCCACGGCCAGGGCCAGCGTGGTGAAGGTGAGCAGTTGGCGAATCATGGGGTGGTTGTCTCCGTGTTGTTCAGGGCCGGCGGCACGGCCGGCAGCGCGAAATGATCGCCGATCCTGGCGGCTGCCGGTGTTGCCAATCCGGCGCGGCAGCATCGCCAGCCACGATGGTGGGCCTGGCAATGCCGCGCGGGCAGGGCCGTGGGGTCAGATGCGTTCAAAGATGGCGGCAATGCCCTGGCCGCCGCCGATGCACATGGTGACCAGCGCGTAGCGGCCCTGGATGCGCTGCAGCTCGTGAATGGCCTTGACGGTGATGAGCGCACCGGTAGCGCCGATGGGGTGGCCCAGCGAGATGCCCGAGCCGTTGGGGTTGACTTTGGCCGGGTCCAGGCCCAGGTCCTTGGTCACGGCGCAGGCCTGCGCGGCAAAGGCTTCGTTGGCTTCGATCACGTCCAGGTCGTTCACCGTGAGGCCCGCCTTCTTCAGCGCCAGCTGCGTGGCAGGCACGGGGCCGATGCCCATGTACTTGGGGTCCACGCCTGCGTGGGCGTAGGCCACCAGGCGGGCCAGAGGCTTGGCGCCACGGGCCTTGGCGGCACCCGCCTCCATCAGCACCACGGCAGCGGCGGCGTCGTTGATGCCCGAGGCATTGCCCGCGGTCACCGTACCGTTTTCCTTGATGAACACCGGCTTGAGCTTGGCCAGGTCTTCCATGGTGGCGCCAGGGCGGAAGTGCTCGTCGGTGGCGTAGTGCACATCGCCCTTCTTGCTCTTGAGGGTGACCGGGACGATCTGGTCCTTGAAAACACCGCTCTGGGTGGCGCGCTCGGCGCGGTTGTGGCTTTCGACCGCCAGCTTGTCCTGGTCTT
Organism: Acidovorax sp. BL-A-41-H1; assembly: GCF_051942715.1. NCBI lineage: Bacteria > Pseudomonadati > Pseudomonadota > Betaproteobacteria > Burkholderiales > Comamonadaceae > Acidovorax > Acidovorax sp. BL-A-41-H1. The sequence continues at coordinate 314,231 of NZ_JBPVJQ010000005.1, forward strand.
CGCGGGTGATGCCCCACTTGGCGGCGATGTTCTCGGCCGTCACACCCATGTGGATGTTGTGAAAGGGGTCGTGCAGCGCGCCGATCATCATGTCCACCATCTTGGTGTCGCCCATGCGGGCGCCCCAGCGCATGTTCAGGCTGGCAAAGGGCACGCGGCTCATGTTCTCGGCACCGCCTCCAATGGCCACGTCGGTGTCGCCCAGCAGGATGGACTGGCTGGCGTTCACGATGGCCTGCAGGCCCGAGCCGCACAGGCGGTTGACGTTGTAGGCGGGCGTGCCTTCGCCGCAGCCGCCGTTGATGGCTGCCACGCGCGAGAGGTACATGTCCCTGGGCTCGGTGTTCACCACATGGCCGAAGACGACGTGGCCCACGTCCTTGCCGTCCACGTTGGCACGGGCAAGCGACTCGCGCACCACGGTCGCGCCGAGTTCGGTGGGAGGCACATCCTTGAGGCTGCCGCCAAAGGTGCCAATGGCGGTGCGCACAGCGCTGACGACGACGACTTCACGGGTCATGGGGAGGTCCTTTCAGGGGGATTTCTGGTCAATTTTTGGGTCAAACAGGCCGCTAGCGCTTGTATTGATTGCACTAATAGCTATCAAAAAAGGAGCAAACGGGCATCATGCATCCCGCACGTCGGCCACGGGGTTGGTGCCGAAGTCGGCGCGTTCCAGCCAGCCGAGCACGCGGGTGGCGGCGTCGGCAGGGGATGTGAGCTGGCCACCCGCCTTGAGGTTGGCAAAGTTCTGGCGGTCGGGGAACGCGGCGGGGTCGGCCCCGCGCAGTTGTACCTGCATGTCGGTGTCGATCACGCCGGGCGCCAGCGAGCAAACGCGGGCGCCGTGCGGCTTGGTGGCTTCGTCCAGCGCGACGCAGCGGGTGAAGTGGTCCATGCCCGCCTTGGCGGCGCAGTAGGCGGCTTGCGACGCCATGGCCCGGCGGCCCAGGCCCGAGGAAATGTTGAGCACCTTGCGCGGCACCGTCCAGCTGTCGGTGGCGCCCAGGAAGGCGGCGGTGAGCTGCATGGGCGCCTCCAGCCCCACGCGCAGGGCATGGGCCAGATCATCGGCATCGCTGGCCGACAGCGGCGCGATGCGCGGGATCACGCCCGCGTTGTTGATCAATGTGGCGCTTGCAAACGCCTGCGGGCCCTGGGCAGAGAGCCAGTCTTGCAGCTTGTGGGCCGCCTGCTCGCCTTGCGACAGGTCTTGCTGCCATTGCTCCAGCGTGACGCCTGCGGCCTTGGCCTCGGTGGCCAGGTCGGGGCTGGTGCTGCGGGCAATGCAGATCAGCGTGTTGCCGCTTTTGAGCAGCTGCTGGGCCATGGCCAGGCCCATGCCGCGCGAGGCGCCGGTGAGGATGTAGAGGTGGTTTTGAGGCATCTCGCCATGGTACTGCGCCAGTCCTACGGCTGGCTGTCACCAGCGGGCTCCTGCGTTGCCGGGCAGCATAGCGGCGGTACCGTGGGCGATATGGCGGACCGCATTGTCGATCTGGTTGCTATAACAATTATAGCTACAAGGGATTGTTTAACAAGCGCTTGCGGCTTGTTTCGCTAAAAATCAGGTGGCAGGTGGATGCAAACAGGTTCACCCGTTGCCGGATGCGTGAATGCCAGCTGGCAGGCGTGCAGCAACAAGCGGGGCGACAGTGCCTGCGCGGCCGCGTCGGCATACAGTGCGTCCCCCAGGATGGCATGGCCGATGGCTGCCATGTGCACGCGCAACTGGTGGGTGCGGCCGGTGATGGGCTCCAGTTCCACCCGCGTGGTGCAGGCGTCGGGGCCGTCGGCCAGGTCGTTGCCGGTGGCCAGCGTGCGCCACCGGGTCACGCTGGGTTTGCCTTTGGCGTGGTCGATCACGCGGAGCGGGCGTCGCTCCCAGTCCGCACCGATGGGCAGGCTGATCTCATTCCATGCCCCGCCGTCGTCGCCCTCGTCGTCCTGCCCGTCTCCATCCAGCATGAGGCAGCCCTGCACCACGGCCTGGTAACGCTTGTGCACCTGCCGTTCGGCAAATGCCTGGGACAGGCGCCGCTGTGCCTCGATGTGCCGCGCCATCAGCACCAGGCCGGAGGTGGCCTGGTCCAGCCGGTGCACGATCAGTGCCCCGGGCCAGCGCTGCTGCGCCCGGGCGCTCAGGCAGTCCTGCTTGTCGGGGCCGCGGCCGGGCACGCACAGCAGCCCGGCGGGCTTGTGCAGCACCAAAAGGTCAGCGTCTTCAAACACGGCCTGTACGCCGGGCGCGAGCCGGAGCGCTGATTCATGGCCCGTGGCAGCCTCTGGCAGGGCAGCCCGTTGCGATGGCGGATCACCCGGCGACATCGTCGCCCGCCACCAGCCGCTGCACGGTGGCGCACAGTTCTTCCACGTCGTTGGGTTTGTGGATGAGTGCGCGGGCGCCTTCGGCCAGTGCCGCCTGTTCGATCTCGGTGGTGACGTATCCCGATGCCAGCGCCACCGGCAGGCTTGGCCGTATCAGCCGCGCCTCGCGCACCAGGTCCACGCCGCAAAAGCCGGGCATGTTGTAGTCGGTCACCAGAAGGTCGTAGCGTTCGGGGTCAGCGCGCAGTGCAGCCGTGGCGGCGTGGGGGTCGGTAAAGCCGCTCACCACGTAGCCGCGCCGGCGCAGCAGCCGCTGCACCAGAAACACCAGTGCCTCGTCATCGTCCACATACATCACATGCCGCGGGCGGGGCTGGTGGCTGCCGCTGCTGTCGGCGGGTGTAGTGCCTGCCGCTGCGGGGGGTATGGTGCTGGCAGGCGCATCGGCCACCGCCGCAGTGGCGGCTGTGGCTGGCGACGCAGTCCCTGCGGGCGCCGCCGGAAAGTACAGCGTGAACCGGCTGCCCTGGCCCGGCACGCTGTGCACATCCACCGCGCCTTCGTGGGTGCGCATCACTCCGTGCACCACAGCCAGGCCGAGGCCTGTGCCCTGGCCGACTGGCTTGGTCGTGAAGAAGGGTTCAAAGATGCGTTCGAGCGTGGCGGCATCCATGCCCGGGCCGGTGTCGCGCACGGTCAGCGCCACGTAGTCGCCCGATGCGAGCGCGAGCCGTTCGCCCAGGCGCTGGTCGGGCTGCACGGCCGTGGCCTCGACGTGGATCGCGCCGCGCGCGTTGCCCGCGCCCTGGATCGCGTGGATGGCATTGGTGCACAGGTTGAGCAGGGCCTGCTCGACCTGGGTGGCATCGGCCAGCACGGGCGGCAGGCCGACGGGCAGTTGCATGTCTAGCGCAATGCCAGGCGGCAGGGTCACGCGCAGCAGGCGCTCGGTTTCGTGCGCCACCTCGGCCACGGACACGGCGGTGCGCTGCGGGGGTTCGTTGCGGCTGAAGGTTAGAATCTGGCGCACTAGGTCGCGCGCGCGGCGGCCGGCCTTGTCGATCTCCATCAGGCTTTCGAGCACGGGCGAACCCGCGTTGCAGTCGGCCTTGGCCAGCTCGACGTTGCCCAGGATGGCGCCCAGGATGTTGTTGAAGTCGTGCGCGATACCGCCTGCCATGGTGCCCACGGCCTGCATCTTTTGCGATTCGCGCAGCTGCGCTTCCAGCTCGCTGCGGTGCGCCTCGGCCTTCTTGCGTCCGGTGAGGTCGCGCGCGAACACGGTCGTGGTTTCGCCATCAGCATGGCGCTCGAACGACACGCTCACCTCCACCGCCAGTTCCTTGCCTCCCACCGTCAGGGCCGTCATCTCGCCCAGGAGCGCCTGTGTGGTCAGCTGGGCAAACGCCAGCGCGTGTATCGCATCGGGCAGAAACCGCTGGAGCGGGCTGCCCAGCGCATCGCTGGCGCTGCACTGGAACAGCGCGGCCGCCGTGGGGTTGAACACGGTGATGCGCTGATGCTGGTCTACGCAGATGATGGCGTCCAGTGCCGAGTTGATGACGGCTTCGAGCCGTTTTTCGCTGGCAAAGAGCTGTTCGTTGCGCTGCTGCAGGGCCTGGGCGCTTTGCTGCAGCGCCTGCCGCTCGGCCAGCAGCGGGCCCTGGTCGATCACGGCACACAGAAACTGCGGCATCGGCGGCCCGCTGTCTTGCGGGGCTTCGATGTGTGCGATGTGCAGGTCGCCGGTGATGCGCACTTCGGCGCTGATGGCGAACACCACTTCCTTGACCTCGCTGCGGCCTGCGTCGCGCGCCAGCACAAAGGCCTCGGCCACACGGCCGGCGTCTTCGTCGCGCACGAAAGGCATCAGCGCCGACAGGGGCCGGTCGCGTTCGCTGGGCTGGAACAGCCGGTGCGCCATGGAATTGGCCTGCACCACCAGGTCACGCTCGTCTACCACCATCAGGGCTAGCGGCACGCTGGCAAAAAGCGTCTCGAACCGCTCATACGCGCTCTCGGCCACCGTCTGGCTGTAGCGCAATACCTTGTTCTGGTTTTCCAGCTCAACCTGGTAGGCGCGCAGTTCGGCCACCAGGTCACCCGCTGTGGCTGCCCGCCGGTCGGTACCCGGCGCAGCGCGGCGCTCCAGCACGGGAGCCGGTGCAGATGCGGTTTGTGCAGGGCTTCGACCGGCAGGATCGAGGAAGGACAGGTCGGGTTCGCTCATGGTGGGGCGCTTTGCAGGCGGCGGCGCAGGGCCCTGTACCGCGGGGCGTCACGCGAAAGCTGGATCGGCGGAGTGTACGCCGCAGCCCAGGGCAGACGCCTCCAAGGCGTGGGCGTGTGCGGGGTTTGCGCCCGTTGTCCGGTGCCCAGGTCGGTCGATTGTTTCCGCTGGGTGAACAATCCTTTTCCCCGCGGGCAGTTACCGGCCGGTCGGCAGGCGACTACAGTCTTTGCAACGTGCACACCTCCGTGCATGCCGCGTTCCAGTCACCCAGTTCCAAGGACCAAAATCATGACCACTACCAACGATACCGGTACTGCCCAACCCCTGTTGAGCAAGCTCGAATGGCGCTACGCCGCCAAGAAGATGAACCCCGCCAAGAAGGTGCCCCAGGACAAGGTCGAGCGCATCCTGGAAGCCGCGCGTCTGGCACCTACATCCAGTGGCCTGCAGCCGTTCGAGATCATTGTGGTGACCGATGCCGCCGTGCGCGCCCGCATCCAGCCCATCGCCTGGAACCAGGCACAGATCACCGACGGTTCGCACCTGCTGGTCTTTGCCGCGTGGGACAACTACACGGCTGATCGCATCAACATGATGTTTGACCTGACCAACGAGCAGCGCGGCTTCAAGAACGAAGGCTGGGAAAACTACCGCCAGATGCTGCTGGGCATGTACCCCCAGCGCGATGCCGAGGTGAACTTCCAGCACGCAGCCCGCCAGGCGTACATCGGCCTGAGCGCATCGCTGATGGCTGCAGCCTTCGAAGGCGTGGACTCCACGCCCATGGAAGGCTTTGACCCCAATGCGCTCGACGAAATCCTGGACTTGCGTGCACGCGGCCTGCGCAGCGTGGCGATCCTGCCCCTGGGCTACCGCGCCGACGAAGGCGACTGGCTGGTCAACCTCAAGAAGGTACGCCGCCCGCGCGAGCAGTTCGTCACCGAGGTGTGATCAACCCCCTGGCGCCGCGCGCACGGGCGCATCCGTCACGCGGCGCAGCGGCGTAAGCACCAGGGCGAGCGCGGCCAGTGCCACCAGCAACGCGCCGCTGGCGGCAAACAGCTGGCCCAGTGTGACGGCTTTCATCACCCATCCGGTCACCGCGGCCGAGATGGGCGCCAGTCCCATGAAGATGAACATGAACAGGCTCATGGCCCGGCCCAGCAGGGCTGGCGGCACACGCTGCTGGATCCAGGTGAACACGCGCACCTGCATGAACCCGCCCAGCAGCCCGATGACGAGCATGAGCGCAGCGCCTTGCCAGGTGGCCGTGATCTGGCCCATGGGCATGAAAAGCAGCCCGATCACCGCATCGAACACCAGAATCGTCAAGCCGAGGCTGCCCAGGCGCAGCCTTGGCAGCGCGCCGGATGCCACCATGCCCAGCAACGTGCCTGCGCCGTGCGCCGCCACGATGGTGCCGAACGCCGCTGCACCCAGTTGCGGCTGGCTGCTGGCCAGCACCGGAATGGCGATGTGGATGGGCCCCATGATGAAAAGGGCAATGGCACTCCAGTAGAGAAAGCAGGTGCGCAGCTCCTGGTCGCGCCAGAAGTGCAGCAGCCCGTGCCATACCGATGCGAGCGCGGCCTGCGTAGGCGCCCCGGTGGCTGCGGGTGTAGCGCCCGCGCCTGCGGTGCGCGTATTCACTTGGGCCAGCGTCCAGGCCGAGACGGCGAAACTGAGCGCATCCAGCGCAAACGCCAGGCCGATACCGGTGGCGCTGGCCATGGCACCCGTTGGGCTGGCCGGAGCAACACCACCCGTGCCAAACAACGCAATGAGAAGGCCTGCCAGCAAGGGGCCCATGAACATCGTGAGCTGCCGCAGCCCCAGGCTGATGCCATTGGCCGCCTGCAGCTGCGCGGGCGCTACCACGTGCGGCATCATGGCCGTGCCGGATGGAATGCTGAACGCCGTGGCCAGGCCTATACCCAGCGCCAGCAGGTACACCATCCACAGGGTCAGGGCGCCTGCCAGCACCAGCCCGGCAAGCAGGGCCAGCAGTACCAGATTGACGTATTTGGTGACCATGAGCACCTGCTTGGGCGAGTGGCGGTCTACCAGCGCTCCGCCAATCAATATGAAGAGCGCGCGCGGCACGCTGACCAGCGCCAGCACGGTGCCCAGCACCAGCGTGTCGCCGGTCATCTGCAGCACCAGCCACGGCAGGGCGATGAGGGTGAACTGGTCGCCCAGCATCGACAGGAACGAGCCGCTGATGAGGAAGCGGAAATTGCGGTCGCGCAGCAGGGCTGTGCGCGCGTCGGGTGCGGCGTGCGTGCGGCCCGTGCTTGTGGGATGTGGGTGTTTGGAGTCCATGGGTGCGGACTGTGCAGCCTCACGTAGCGTGAGGGTCAAGCGCCGTGGGCTCAAATTTGCCCACGCTGCAGCGCTCAGGTTGCGTACGGTCAGACCAATGGATCCTGAGGCGCCGTTGAATTCATCGGAATTGCACAACTGGCCGAGCCCGGCTTGCCCGGTTGCGCGCACGCGGCCGCGGCCTGCAGGTACGCCCGTACGTCGCTGCTCAAGGGCGAGCCGGCCTGCAGCAAGGGCTCGCTGGCCGTGGCCTGCATCAGCCGGGCACGCAGACCTGAGTCATGGCTGGCGAGGGTGTCCAGCAGCGCACTCCACCTGCGCGCGCAGGCCAGTGCGTCAGGGTGGTGGCAGGGCAGGGCGCGCGCCATCAAGGCCTGCACATCGCGCTGCAAGTCGGCCCACGCGTGGTGCGGCACATGGCCCAGGGCGCTGAAGTCCTCGGGCTGCAGGTACTTTTCAAGCAGTGCCATGCGCAGTTTGATCGCGCCTTCGATGTATTCGATCATGTCGCCGGGCGGGGCATGGTTGCGCCCCTGGGCGGTGGGTTCGGTGCGGAACATGTGGCCCCACCGTTCCAGGAGGTCCATGTCGCCATGCATCCACTGCAGCATCAGGGCCATCCACCGATAGGCCAGCGCCTGCACCTCGGGTGCATTGCGGGGCAGTTGCTGGTCCATGGCACGGCGCACCTCGTCCTTCACCGCAAGCCAGTCGGCCTCGATGGCTTTCCAGCTCTCGAAAATGCGCTTGAGCTCGGCGGTGCTGAAGTGCTTGCGATAGGTGGTCATGAGGGCCAGCGTTTCCAGCCAGTTGCCCATGTCAGGCTCCGCTCCGGCCACCAGCCCGTCGCGCAGCATGGCCAGCCTGCTGCGCAGGTCGGTGGCGCGGGCAATCTGGTCGTCCAGCGCGCGGATCTGCTGGCTGATGATGCGCTGCGGCGCCACGCCTTCACCGGCCAGCAGCTCGCCGATGTCGCCCAGCGCCAGGCCCATCTGCCGCATGGTCTGGATGGAGTGCAGCCGTTGCACATCGGCCTGGCTGTAAAGCCGGTAGCCGGCGTCCGACCTGCCAGAGGGCTTGAGCAGCCCGATCTCGTCGTAGTGGTGCAGCGTGCGCACCGTGAGGCCGGCGCGCCGTGCGAGGTCACCGACCTTCAGCAACATGGGGACAGCCTGTACGACGGGGGCGGGCTGGCATGGTCAGCGGCGTACGGACACCAGTTCGACTTCGAAGTTCAGCGTGGCGTTGGGCGGGATCACGCCGCCCGCGCCGCTGGCACCGTAAGCAATGCCGGGGGGGCAGGTCAACTTGGCCTTGCCGCCAGGCTTCATGCGCTGCACTCCTTCGGTCCAGCAGGGGATCACGCGGTTGAGCGGGAACTCGGTGGGCTCGCCACGCTTGTACGAGCTGTCGAACTCCTTGCCATCCAGGAAGGTGCCGCGGTAGTGCACCTTGACCGTGTCGGTGGCCTTGGGGGATTCGCCGGTGCCCTCCTTGAGCGACTGGTAGACCAGGCCGCTGGCCGTGGTGACGGCTGCTGGCGCTGACTGGGCGTGGGCAAGTGGGACGGCCAGCAGGCCGGCGAGCAGAAAGGCGGAGCAGGAGCGCACGGTGGTACCTCGGGTAAGGGGTAAAGGGGGAAAAAGCGGAAGGGGAATCGAAGAGCGGGTTCGCAGGTGCAAGGCCCAAGGGCAGATGCGGGCGCGGGGGCGCCAGTGTAAGGGCGTGGTCCGAGGGCCGTGCAGCAGGCCTGCCACGAAGCGTTGCGCGTAGCGTTAACCGGCGTTAATGCGCGCCCTGGGTTGCGCCCTCAGACTGCCGGTGCGGCCACAGGGCCGTGTGCAACCATGAGGGGATTTGAATGACTTCACACGACGTCCGGGCGGGCCTTGCGCGGCGGACATTTTTGGGCGCGCTGGCGGCTGGAAGCAGCGCCGCCACCCTGGCGCAGCCCGCGCAAACGCTGGCCGCAAGGCTGCCCGGGTCGATGGCACGGGCGGGCGGCGCAGACGTTCCGTATGGGCAGCCTTCGCTGCATGAAGCCGCTGTTCAGCGCACCCCATCGAACCATTCCGGGTTTGCCGTGTGGCGCACGCCGCTGGAGACACAGCGCGGCATCATCACGCCCAGCGGGCTGCATTTTGCGGTGCATCACAGTGGCATTCCCGAGGTCGATCCGCAGCGGCACAGTTTGCGTATCCACGGCCTGGTGCAGCGCCCGCTGCAGTTTGATGTGGAGCGGTTGCTTCGATACCCCATGGTCAGCCGGGTGCATTTTCTGGAGTGCGCGGGCAATTCGGCGGCTAACGCGTTGTCGCCGACCGCGATGGACCAGACCTTGGGTGAGATCGCGGGCGAGGTGTCATGCTCGGAATGGACGGGGGTGCCGCTGTCGTACCTGCTGCAGGAAGCAGGCGTCAAGGACACCGCCCGCTGGGTGGTGGTGGAGGGGGCGGACGGTGCTTCGCACAGCCGCAGCGTGCCCTTGCAGCCATTGAAGGAGCACGCCATGGTGGCGCTGTACCAGAACGGCGAGCGGTTGCGCCCGTCGCAGGGCTATCCCATGCGCCTGTTCATTCCGGGCTTTGAAGGCAACGTGAATGTGAAGTGGCTGCACCGGCTGGAGGTGACCGACGCGCCGGCCTACACCAAGGATGAGTCGGGCCTCTACACACAGCCGCTGGCGGATGGCCGTATCGAGCGCTTTGCCTTTCACATGGATGTGAAGTCGGTCATCACGCACCCGTCGGGCCGCCAGAGGCTGTCCGAGCCCCACGGTTTTTACGAGATCGCGGGACTCGCGTGGTCCGGCTACGGCCGCATTGCGCGCGTGGACGTCTCGGTGGACGGTGGGCGCACCTGGGCTGCCGCGCAACTGCACGGCCCGGTTCTGGATCGGGCATTCACCCGCTTCACGCTGCCCTGGCGCTGGTCCGGACGCAAGGCAGAGCTGATGAGCCGCGCCACCGATGAGCACGGGCGCACCCAGCCCCTGCGCAGCGAATGGAAGCGCCGCTACGCCATGCATTCGTTCAACCATTACAACGCAGTGCAGGCGTGGCGGGTGCAGGCCGATGGGCGGGTGGAGAACATGTATGCGTGAAGATCGCATCTGCTGCCAGTTGCGGATTGCAGCGTCCGCTTTGCGACGGTACTGGAAGGCAGGCTCCAGTGCGGTGGTCGCGTCGGTGCTGTGGGCCGTGCCCGGCGGGGGAGGTGCCAGCGAGGCCGTGGTGCCGCCACCCGCCATCGGCCTGGGCAAGGCGTTGACCGCCGAGGAGATCGAGCGCTACGCCATCACCGTGTTCCCGGACGGGCGTGGCCTGCCGCAAGGCCGCGGCACGGTGGAGCAGGGCGCCCGCCTGTACCAGATGCAGTGTGCCGCGTGCCACGGTGCGCGGGGCATCGAAGGGCCGGCGTCGCGCCTGGTGGGAACCGATGGATTCATTGGCTGGAGCGACCCCTTGCGGCCCCTGCGTGTGCGCAAGTACCCGCTGCAAGTGTTTTCGGTGGGGGCGATGTGGCCCCATGCCACGACGCTGTTTGACTATGTCCGCCGCGGCATGCCCATGCATGCCCCCAAGAGCCTGACCGACGAAGAGGTCTATGCGGTGACAGGCTATGTGCTGCACCTGAACGGCCTGGTGGCCCGCCAGGCCGTGATGGACCGCGAGACGCTGCCCAAAGTGGTGATGCCCGGGCTGGCAAGAACCGTATCGGCCTGGCCCGCAGAACGCTGAGGTGTGATGGCTATGCCGAGACGTCGTGGTGAGCATCTGCGTCCCGGCGGTGCCTCAAGCCACGCGATGCCCGTCCGCCATGCCCATCCGGGCGCGGATGCGTGAAAGCGAAACCGGTGAGATGCCGAGGTAGCTGGCCACCTGGTGTTGCGGAATCTGTGGCGCCAGTGGCCCGTACGCGGCCAGGAATGACTCGTAGCGTGCCTGCGCTGTCAAGCTGAGCAGTTCCGCTTCACGGTGCGCCTGCTGCGTGAACACGTGGCCGATGGCCTGCGCAAGAACGCCTTCGAGGTGCGGATGGGTGTTTTGCCACTGCCGGAGCGTGTCGTAGTCCAGTTCGACAGCATCCACCTGCGACAGCGCTTCGATGGCGTACGGACTGGGCACCACAAGGGGCGGCAGGCTGCCCCCCACCCAGTTGCCCGGGCCGTGAAAAGAACGGTTGCGCTCGGTGCCCTGATCGTTGAGGTAATACAGGCGGACCACTCCGCGCTCGATCAGCCAGCATCGGGTGGCGTTGTCGCCCGCGCGCTGCAACGGTGTGCCGGCTTCCAGCGTGCGCCGCAGCAGCGTCTTCCAATGCGCTGCTAGCGTTGGCTCCGCGCCCAGCAGCGCCGCGAGCGCCTCTGGGTCGCAGACATTGCACGGGGCCTCGGGCGTCATCAAAGGGCGGGCCCTGTCAGGCGTAGTCAGACACAGGGATGCAGCTGCACGACAGGTTGCGGTCGCCCCAGACGTTGTCCACGCGGCCCACAGGCGCCCAGTACTTGCCCTTGCGCAGGGCGGGCACGGGGTAGGCGGCGGCCTCGCGGCTGTAGGGGCGGGTCCAGTCGCCCGAGAGTAGGCTTTCTGCCGTGTGCGGTGCGTTCTTGAGCGGGTTGCTGTCCTGCGGCCATGCACCGGATTCGATCTGGCGGATCTCTTCGCGGATGGCGATCATCGCGTCGATAAAGCGGTCCAGCTCGTGCAGCGTCTCGCTTTCGGTGGGCTCCACCATCAGCGTGTTGGGCACCGGGAAGCTCAGCGTGGGCGCATGGAAGCCGTAGTCGATCAGGCGCTTGGCCACGTCCTCGGCCATCACGCCACTGGTGTCCTTGAGGTGGCGCAGGTCCAGGATGCACTCGTGGGCCACGTGACCATTGCTTGATGCGTACAGCGTGGGGTAGTGGTCCTTCAGGCGCACGCTGACGTAGTTGGCCGAGAGGATGGCCACTTCGGTGGCCGACTGCAGGCCCTCCGCGCCCATCATGCGGCAGTACATCCAGCTGATGGGCAGCACGGCGGCGTTGCCCAGCGGAGCAGCGCTGACGGCGCCCACGCCACCAGCCACGCCGGCCGTGGCATGGCCGGGCAGGAATGGGACCAGGTCTTGCACCACGCACACCGGGCCCACGCCGGGGCCGCCACCGCCGTGGGGAATGCAGAAGGTCTTGTGCAGGTTCAGGTGGCTCACGTCGCCGCCAAACTCGCCGGGAGCAGCCACGCCCACCAGGGCGTTCATGTTGGCACCGTCCACGTACACGCGGCCGCCGTGCTGGTGCACCAGCGCGCACAGTTCCTTTACGCTGGTCTCGAACACGCCGTGCGTGCTGGGGTAGGTGATCATCACGGCCGCCAGATTGGCGCTGTGCTGCTCGCACTTGGCCTTCAGGTCTGCCATGTCGACGTTGCCGTTGGTGTCGCACGCCGTCACCACCACCTGCATGCCCACCATCTGCGCGCTGGCAGGGTTGGTTCCGTGCGCGCTGCTGGGGATCAGGCAGATGTTGCGGTGCGCGTCGCCCTGCGCCTCGTGGTAGGCCTTGATGGCCAGCAGACCGGCGTATTCACCCTGGCTGCCAGCGTTGGGCTGCAGGCTGATGCCCGCGTAGCCCGTGGCCTGGCACAGCCAGGCGCGCAGTTGTTCGTCCAGCTCCTTGTAGCCCTGTAGCTGGTCGGCTGGAGCAAAGGGGTGCATGTGCGCAAACTCCGGCCAGGTGATCGGGATCATCTCGCTGGTCGCGTTGAGCTTCATGGTGCAGCTGCCCAGCGGGATCATGGTGCGGTCCAGCGCCAGGTCCTTGTCGGACAGCTGGCGGATGTAGCGAAGCATGCCGGTTTCGGAATGGTGCGTGTTGAAGACCGGGTGCGTGAGGTACTTGCTGGTGCGGCGCAGCTCGGCCGGGATCAGTGGCTCAACGCCCTTTTCAAAGGCGTCGAAGGTCGGCAGTGCCTGTCCGTCCTTGGCGAAGATCTTCCACAGCAGCTCGACATCGGCCCGTGTGGTGGTCTCGTCCAGCGAGATGCACAGGTACTCTTCGAAGTAAATCCGCAGGTTGGCGCCCATTTCTACTGCTTTGGCAGCTATGGATTTGGTAGCGCCAGCGGTGTGCAGGCTCACGGTGTCAAAAGTGGCTTGCGGGCGCACTGGCGCACCCAGCTGCTCCAGGCCGCGCGTGAGGATGGCTGTATAGCTGGCCACGCGCTGCGCAATGCAGCGCAGGCCTTCAGGACCGTGGTACACGGCGTACATGCTGGCGATCACGGCGGGCAGGACCTGGGCCGTGCAGATGTTGGACGTGGCCTTTTCGCGGCGGATGTGCTGCTCGCGCGTCTGCAGCGCCAGGCGGTAGGCGTGGTTGCCGTGCGCGTCCACGCTCACGCCCACCAGGCGGCCGGGCAGGCTGCGCTTGAATTCATCGCGGCAGGCCATGTAGGCCGCGTGCGGGCCGCCTGCGCCCATGGGCATGCCAAAGCGCTGGGTCGTACCCACCACGATGTCGGCGCCCCATTCGCCGGGCGGCGTGATCAGGGCCAGCGCCAGCAGGTCGGCTGCTGCAATGAAAGCTGCGTTGCGCGCGTGGGCCTTGTCCACCTCGGCACGCAGGTCGTCAATGCGGCCGCTGGTCGAGGGGTACTGCGCCAGCACGGCAAAATATTCGCCATCGAGCAGGGTGTTCCATTCTTCGGCCGAGTTGGCCAGATGCACCTCGATGCCCAGGGGCTTGGCGCGCGTCTGGATCACCTCGATGGTCTGCGGGTGCGCGTCGCCGGCCACCACGAACACGTTGCTCTTGCTCTTGACAGAGCGCTTGGCCAGCGTCATGGCTTCGGCCGCGGCAGTGGCTTCGTCCAGCATCGATGCGTTGGCAATGGGCATGCCGGTCAGGTCGCACACCATGGTCTGGAAGTTGACCAGCGCTTCCATGCGGCCCTGCGAGATCTCGGCCTGGTAGGGCGTGTAGGCGGTGTACCAGGCGGGGTTTTCCAGGATGTTGCGCAAGATGACGCCCGGCGTGTGCGTGCCGTAGTAGCCCTGGCCGATGAAGCTCTTGAGCACCTTGTTTTTCGATGCAATCGCCTTGAGTTCTGCCAGCGCTGCGGCCTCGGTGATGGGCAGTGGCAGGTCCATGGCGCGGCTGCGCGCAATCGAGCGCGGCACGATGCTTTCGATGAGCGCGCGGCGCGATGCCTCGCCAATCACGGACAGCATGTGCGCTTCATCAGCGGCATCGATACCGATGTGGCGTGGCAGGAATTCGGTGGCGTTTTCAAGCTCGCCAAGGGGCGTGGCGGATTGCATCAGCATGGGGCAGTCTCGTGAGGGCGGGGTTGGGGTGGGGCCGGGCGCTGGTGCGCGGGCGGTGGGGCCCGTGCCGGGCATGGCCCGGCGCCATGCCCGCAAACGCATCGCGCTGATCGATCAGGCGTTCTTGGCGAACTCGGTGTAGGTGGCTTCGTCCAGCAGGGCGTCGAGCTGTGCGGCGTCCGACAGCTTGACCTTGAAGAACCAGCCGCTGTTCAGCGGGTCGGTGTTGGCCAGCGAAGGATCGGCGCGCAGGGCTTCGTTCACTTCGGTGACTTCGCCCGAGACGGGCATGTACACGTCGGCAGCGGCCTTGACGGACTCGACCACACCAGCGACTTCGCCTTGGGCAAAGGTCTTGCCGACTTCGGGCAGGTCCACAAACACCACGTCACCCAGGGCGTCCTGGGCGTGCACGGTGATGCCGACGATGGCGGCATTCTGGTCAGCGACGTTGATCCATTCGTGGTCTTTGGAGAATTTGACGGTCATGGGGGGCTCCTCAAAAATTGATGGTTGAACAGGTAAGAGACTGCACTGCGCAATGTAGCGGGCCCGCGGGCAGCATGGCCGCGGGCGCCCGGCGTCAGCCTCTGAAATAGTTGGCCGGCACGAAGGGCATGGCGCGCACTTCCATCGGCACCGGCTTGCCGCGCACGATGGCATTCACGCGCGTGCCAATGGCAGCAAACGCAGGCGCCACGTAGCCCATGGCCACGGGTTCGTTCACCGTGGGCCCCAGCAGGCCGCTGGTGACCTCACCGATCTTCTGGCCGTCGGTGCTCTGCAGCTCGGTGTGGTCGCGCACGGGTACGCGCTCCAGCGCGACCAGGCCCACGCGCTTGCGCAGCAGGCTGGCAGGGTTGTCGATCTGCGCCAGTACCTTGTCGGCACCAGGGAAGCCACCTGCGCGCGCACCGCCTGTGCGGCGCACTTTCTGGATGGCCCAGTTCAGCGCGGCCTCGGGCGGTGTGGTGGTGGTGTCGATGTCGTTGCCATACAGGCACAGGCCGGCTTCCAGGCGCAGCGAGTTGCGGGCGCCCAGGCCGATGGGCTTGACCTCTGGCTGGGCCAGCAGGGCGCGTGCCAGCGTATCGGCCTGCGCGGCGGGCACCGAGATTTCAAAGCCGTCTTCACCCGTGTAGCCGCTGCGCGTGACAAAACAGTCGCAGCCTGCAATGCTGAAGTCGCCACCGGTCATGAAGACCAGCTTTGCAACGCCGGGCGCCAGGCGCGCCAGTGCAGTGACGGCCTGCGGGCCCTGCAGCGCCAGCAGTGCGTGGTCGGGCATGGGGATGACCTGGCAGCGCTGACCGATGCGCTCGGTGATATGGGCGATGTCGCCCACCTTGCAGGCACCGTTGACGATCACGAAGATCTCATTGTTGCCCTTGTTGAAGAACATCAGGTCGTCAATGATCGTGCCTTCGTCGGTCAGCAGCAGACCGTAGCGCTGCTTGCCCACTGGCAGGTCGATCACGTCCACCGGCATCAGACTCTCGAACGCAGCCGCGGCGTCGGGCCCCACCAGTTTGAGCTGGCCCATGTGCGACACATCAAAAAGGCCGGCGGCCTGACGGGTGTGCAGATGCTCAGCCATGAGGCCTGCGGGGTACTGCACAGGCATGGAATAGCCGGCAAAGGGGACCATGCGCGCGCCCAGCTCGATGTGCAGGGCGTTCAGGGGCGTGGTGAGCAGGGGGGCGGCAGCAGGGGATGACATGGGCGGGGCTCCGGGCAAATGGGGGCCGCGGCCTTCAACGATGGCCGCGGTATTTGCCCTGCTGTCCGCTTTACCTGAGAGATTCACCGCAGCGCCCTGGCTGGCCCTGCGGTTTGCTCCTTCGGTGGATGGGGGCCGCGCGTGGGCGGTGCCATCTCTCTCCAGCAAGGGAACGCCCGCATCACTGCGGGCGGTTGTCAGTCCTTTTGCCTGAGCGTTCGGCTGCTGCCTGCGCCTTCGGCGGTGCAGCGCGAGCCATTCACTGGCCGGCGCACTCTCTCCTGACGGCCTCGATTCTACCTACTTTGCGTACACCAGGTCCCGCAGGAAGAGCGAGATGGATGGCACATACGTGATGATCAATAGGCACGCGAAGATCACGCCCACGAATGGCAACAGGTGCGGGATGATCCGGTCGAGCGATATCCGGGCCACCGTGCAGGCCGCAAACAGGTTCACGCCAAAGGGCGGCGTGATCATGCCCAGCGCAAGATTCACGACCATGATCAGGCCGAAGTGAACGGGGTCGATACCGAAGTGCACCGCCACAGGCGCCAGGATGGGCGCGAGCACGATGATGGCCGCACTGGTCTCGATGAACATCCCGATGATGAACAGTGCCGCGTTGACGCCCAAGAGGAAGAGGGCGGGCGACTGCAGCACGGCTTCAAGCCAGCGGCCAATGGCATCGGGCACGCCCGCGCGGGTGATAAGGAAGGCAAAGAGACCAGCGTTCGCGATGATGAACATGATCACCGCTGAAGAGATCGCAGACTTGCGCAGGATGGCGAACAGGTCCTTGAGCTTGATCTCGCGGTAGATCACGACCCCCACTACCAGCGCGTAAAAAACAGCCACTGCGGACGCTTCGGTGGGCGTGAAGACACCCCCGTAAATGCCGCCCAGGATGATCACGGGCATCAGCAGTGCCCAGCCGGCCTGCAGCGTGGCCTTGCCAAACGACATGCGGCCTTCGCCATCGTTCTTGCCCCAGCCCTTGTATTTGCAGTAGGCCCACACAAACAGCATCAGCGCGCCGCTGATCAAAAGACCCGGGCCAAAACCGGCGATGAACAGCTCGCCAATCGACACCTCGGCGCTCACCCCGTACAGGATCATCGGAATGGATGGCGGAATGATCACGCCCAGCTCGGCGCTGGTCGCCTGCAGCGCAGCCGCATAGCTCGTGGGGTAGCCGTGCTTGATGAGCGCCGGGATGAGGATCGCGCCGATGGCAAACGTGGTGGCCACCGACGAGCCCGACACGGCCGCAAAGATCATGCAGGTGAGCACGCAGGTCATGGGCAGGCCGCCCTGCACGCCACCGACAATGCTCTTGGCAAACTCCACCAGGCGGCGCGAGATGCCGCCGGTCTCCATCAGGTTGCCAGCCAGGATGAAGAAGGGGATGGCCGCCAGCGGAAACTTGTTGATGGAGGCAAACATCTCCTTCACCGAGATCAGCATGTTGGCGTTGGACGCCTGGATGCCCAGGATGGAGGCGAGTCCGATGGACACCGCCACCGAGATGGTGAGCGCAAAGCACAGCACCATCGTTGAAATCATGACCAGGCTCATAGCGCTCCCACCATCGGCGTTGCTTGCAGTTGCGGGCCCTGAAAAGGCCAGCTTATTCGTTTGACTGGGCGGAGGAACGCGCTCATTGGGCGGTCTCCAGTTCCATGCGCAGCGGGTCGATCAGGTTGCCGATGATCCCGACCACGCAGAACAGCCCGCCGACCGGCATCGCAAGATAAGCCCAGAACATCGACACCGATTCCAGCCCGGCCATGCTCTGCACGCCGCCGCGCTGGGCGTAGTCCCATCCGTACCAGATGATGATGCCGATCAGTGCCAGGGCGGCCAGTGCCACCACCCAGTCAAGCACGCGCCGTACCCTGGGCGGGCTCCAGCGGTACAGCACATCCACGCTCACCATGGCGCCCTGGCGGAACGCCGCCGGAATGGCCAGGAACACCATCCAGATCAGGCTGAACCGGATCAGTACCTCGGTCCATTCGGCGGGCTGTTCCAGCACGAACCGCGTCACGATCTGGAACATGCCCAGCGATGCCGACAGGGCCAGCATGGCGCAGGCCCCCAGCATGGCGCTGAAAGTGGCCCATCGCTCAAAGGTCAAAAATGCTTGTTTCATGAAAGGCGCAGGCGCAGGGCCAAAGCGTAGGAAACAGAATGATAAAGCGCCCGTCAGCGCAATGGCTGCGGGCGCTGGATGCTATCTTATTGATAGCGATCCGAATTACTTCACGTCGCGGATCTTGTCCAGGGCAGCCTTGCCAAACTGCTTTTCAAATTCAGCGTTGACGGGTGCCAGGGCTGCCACGAACTTGGACTTGTCGGGGTTGTCGATCACGGTCATGCCCTTGGCACGCAGGTCGGCCACGCCCTTGGCGTCGTCTTCATCCACGCGGGCGCGGTTGGCCTTGGTGCCTTCCTTGGCGGCGTCGATGAAGGCCTGCTTGTCGGCGGCCGAGAGCTTGTCGAACGAGCCCTTGTTCATCACGAAGATGGCGGCCGAGTACACGTGGCCGGTGAGCGTGAGGTGCTTTTGCACCTGGTCGAACTTGGCCGAGATGATCACGGGCAGCGGGTTCTCCTGGCCGTCGACGGTACCTTGCTGCAGGGCAGTGAACACTTCAGGGAAGGCCATGGGCGTGGTGATGATGCCAAAGCCCTTGTACGCGGCGATGTGCACAGGGTTCTCCATCGTGCGCATCTTCAGGCCCTTGAGGTCATCGGGCGTGTTGACCGAGCGCTTGCTGTTGGTCATGTGGCGGAACCCGTTCTCGGCCCAGGCCAGCGCCTTGAACCCCTTGCTGTCGAACTTGGTCAACATCTCCTGGCCAATGGGGCCGTCGAGCACGGCGCGGGCGTGTGCCTTGTCACGGAACAGGAAGGGAACATCCAGGATCTTGGTGTCGGGCACGAAATTCGGGATGGGGCCTGTCGAGCTGAAGGCCAACTCCTGCGTACCGAGCTGCACCGCCTCGATCGACTCGCGCTCGCCGCCCAGTGCGCCGTTGTAGAAGGTCTGTACCTTGTAGCGGCCGCCCGTGCGCTTTTCGACTTCCTTGGCGAAGGTGTCGATGGCAACGCCCTGGTGCGAGTTCTGTGCCGTGGAGATGCTGATGCGCATGGTGGTCTGCGCGGCGGCAGTGGCTACAAAGCCCAGTGCCAGGCTCAGTCCAAGGACGATTCGGGTGAGTTTCATTCGCGTGTCTCCGGTGGGATGTAGGGCGACGCAGCAGCGGGCCGCGCGCAGGACTTCTAAATTATGGGTGCCGCACAGCCGCCGGGGCATCGGGGTTTGTGCTGGTAAGCGTACTTATGAACTGGCTGAGCATCCCAGATGCGTCTTTGGAAGCTCACTCATCGTGCCCCCGCCCTGGGGCAGCAATGTGCGTGGGGCATGGAGCGCGTCGGCTTGCAGGGCTGCCTGTTGCCCGTTGCGCCGGGCCCCCAATGCCAAGGGCCCCGTGCTGGCGGTAACCAGCCGGGGCCTTGTCAGTTTGTGCGCTCCGGTAAGAACGCCTTGATGGGAGAAGTATGCAGGGCAGGGCGCAGATGATTTTGCTGAAATGATCGCAGTGTTGCTGAAATGCAGAAGGATTTTCTGTTAATCAGCCAAACGGTGAATAATCAGCACCATGGATCGCCTTGACCGAAAAATTCTCGCTGTACTCCAATCCAACGCACGGGCCAGCCTGCAAGAGATCGGCCAGGCCGTGGGTCTCAGCCCTTCGCCCTGCTGGGGCCGCATCAAGAAGATGGAAGAAGCGGGCGTGATCCAGGGCTATACGGTGCGCATCAACCCGCAGGCGCTGGACCTGGCCGATACGGTGCTGGTCCAGGTCACGCTGGACAGCCACTCCGACAACACGCTGGAGAAGTTTGGCGAAATCCTTGCGAGCATTCCGGAGGTCATCGAGGCCCATCTGGTTTCGGGCGACTACGACTACCTGCTGCGCGTGGTCGTGAAGGACACCCGAGACTACGAGCGCCTGCTGCGCGAGAAGCTCTACAAGATCAAGGGCATCCGGCACAGCCGCTCGAGCTTTGTGCTGCGAACGCTCAAGAAGGCGGATCTGCCTCTTTTTGCCGGTTAGGGCATCAAAAAGGCCGGTAGCGCTGGATTTAAATGCCTAGATTGCTATCGAATAAATAGCATTTTTGTTCCGTCAGGGTTGCCGTGGTTGATCCGGCTGTGCCATCGCGGCGCCCTGAAAGGGTGCGGTTTACCGACGCTGGGAGCTTTCGGTAGTCAAGGACGGCCTGCCTGCGGGCCGGTGGCAAGTGTTTTCAACTGGCCGGTGGCTTCTTCGAGCTCGGCGGTGCGCTTGTCCACGGCTTCGCGCAGGGCCTTGCCTGGCTTGAAGTGGGGAACGCGCTTTTCAGGAATGGCAACGGCTTCGCCGCTGCGGGGGTTGCGACCCATGCGGGGTGGCCGGTGGTTGACCGAGAAGCTGCCAAAGCCGCGAATCTCGATCCGGTGACCGCGCACCAGTGCTTCACCGACGGCGTCCAGAATCGTCTTGACGGCAAATTCGGCGTCGCGATGCGTCAGCTGGCCGAAACGGGCAGCGAGTTCTTCGACGAGGTCGGAGCGGGTCATGGAATCTTGTGGCATACGCGCAGGTGCTTGCTTCAAAAAAAGCGGGCGCCAATATGGCGCCCGCTGTCTTGCCAAAGTGCCCTTCGGTGCATTCCACCGGGTGGGGCCGGGGTAGCTGCACAGACCTTACGTGGATAGGGCCTGCGAACTGCCTCGGCTGCCCGCCCGATGGCGTGGCACCAGGGCAGGCTTTGCTTACTTTTCCGAGTTGTCCAGCTTGGCGCGCAGCAGGGCGCCCAGGCTGGTCGTGCCGGCGCTCTCGCGGCTTGACTGCTGGCTCAGGCTGGCCATCGCGCCTTGCTCGTCGGCCATGTCCTTTTGCTTGATCGACAGCTGGATGTTGCGGGTCTTGCGATCCACGTTGACCACCACGGCCGTGACTTCGTCGCCTTCTTTGAGCACGTTGCGGGCATCTTCCACGCGGTCGCGGGAGATTTCCGAAGCGCGCAGGTAGCCCACGATGTCTTCGCCGAGGTCGATTTCAGCGCCACGGGCGTCCACGGTCTTGACCTTGCCGGTCACCGTCTGGCCCTTGTCGTTCACGGTCACGAAGGTGGTGAACGGGTCGCCGTCGAGCTGCTTGATGCCCAGCGAGATGCGCTCACGGTCCACGTCCACGGCCAGCACGATGGCTTCCACTTCCTGGCCCTTCTTGTAGTTGCGAACAGCGGCTTCGCCGGGTTCGTTCCACGAGAGGTCGGACAGGTGCACCAGGCCGTCGATGCCGGCAGCCAGGCCCACGAACACGCCGAAGTCGGTGATCGACTTGATAGGACCCTTGACGCGGTCGCCGCGCTTGGTGTCCTGGGCGAATTCCTGCCATGGGTTGGCCTTGCACTGCTTCATGCCCAGGCTGATACGGCGCTTGTCTTCGTCGATTTCCAGAACCATGACTTCGACTTCGTCGCCCAGCGAAACCAGCTTGGCGGGAGCGATGTTCTTGTTGGTCCAGTCCATTTCAGACACGTGCACCAGGCCTTCGATGCCGGGTTCGAGTTCGACGAACGCGCCGTAGTCGGCAATGTTCGTGATCTTGCCGAACAGGCGGGTCGATTGTGGGTAGCGGCGGTTCACGCCCATCCATGGGTCGTCGCCCATCTGCTTCAGACCCAGCGAGACACGGTTCTTTTCGGTGTCAAACTTCAGGATCTTGGCAGTGATTTCCTGGCCAGCGGTCACCACTTCGGATGGGTGACGCACGCGGCGCCATGCCATGTCGGTGATGTGCAGCAGGCCGTCGATGCCGCCCAGGTCCACGAACGCACCGTATTCGGTGATGTTCTTGACCACGCCTTGAACGATGGAGCCTTCCTTCAGGGTTTCCATCAGCTTGGCGCGCTCTTCGCCCATCGAGGCTTCCACCACAGCGCGGCGGCTCAGCACCACGTTGTTGCGCTTGCGGTCGAGCTTGATGACCTTGAATTCCATGGTCTTGTTTTCGTACGGCGTCAGATCCTTGATCGGACGTGTATCGATCAGCGAACCGGGCAGGAATGCGCGGATGCCGTTGACCAGGACCGTGAGGCCGCCCTTGACCTTGCCGCTGGTCGTGCCAGTGACGAATTCGCCGGATTCGAGGGCCTTTTCCAGGCTCATCCACGAAGCCAGACGCTTGGCAGTGTCGCGCGACAGGATGGTGTCGCCGTAGCCGTTTTCGATGGAGCCAATGGCCACCGACACGAAGTCACCCACTTGGACTTCGACTTCGCCCTTGTCGTTCTTGAACTCTTCCAGGGGCACGTAGGCTTCGGACTTGAGGCCTGCGTTCACGACCACGAAGTTGTGCTCGACGCGCACGACTTCAGCGGTGATGACTTCGCCTGGGCGCATTTCGGTGCGCGTCAAGGATTCTTCAAAAAGGGCGGCAAAAGATTCGGACATGTGTTTCCTTGCCACAAACAGGATTCCAGTAGCACCATTGCTACTGTTTTTATAGCTGCTTGCGGTGGTTTTTTGCGGTGAAACCGCGGGTTAGGTTAACGATCCACACCGCCTGAGCGCTGACGCGCGAGAGGGGCGGCGTGGGCCTTTTGCACAGCCTTTCGGCCGTGCCTGGAGGCCCCCGATGAAAAGGGCCTCACACTTTTCGGCCCTGCGCAGAGGCTGCGAAGGGCTGTCGCTCCTGCCACCAGGCCAACACCTGATCGACGGCTTCATCAATCGTCAAATGGGAGTTGTCCAGGACCAGAGCGTCCTGCGCGGGCTTCAAAGGCGCCACGCTGCGGGAGCTGTCCCGTGCGTCGCGTGCTTCCAGGTCCGCACGAAGATCGTCGATATTAGCCGAAAAACCCTTTGAAATCAACTGTTTATGGCGGCGCTCGGCGCGGCATGCGGCACTGGCGGTCAGGTAGACCTTGAGTGGGGCTTCGGGAAAGATCACGGTACCCATGTCGCGGCCGTCAGCCACCAGCCCTGGGAGAAGCCGGAAACTGTGCTGCAAATCCACCAGGGCCTCACGCACGGAAGGCAGGGCAGACACGCGCGAGGCGTTCATCCCGGCTTCTTCGGTACGGATGGCCTCGGTCACATCGTCGTCGCCCAGCAGCACTCGGCCCGCCTCAAACCGCACCGGCAGCGTACGGGCCATCGTGGCAATGGCGCCTTCGTGTTCCGGGCAGATGGCGTAACCGGCGCGGCCCGCAGCCAGGGCGGTGATGCGGTACATCGCGCCCGAGTCGAGAAAGCGGTAGCCCAGCCGCTGGGCCACCGCGGCGGCCACAGTGCCCTTGCCCGAGGCCGTAGGGCCATCAATGCAGATCACGGGGACGCGCTCGGGCGACACGCCCGAGACCGAGAACAGCGTTTCGAAATACTCCGGGAACGTCTTGGCCACGCACTTGGGGTCTTCGATGCGCACCGGCAGCTGCGCCGGGTTGAATGCCGCGAGCGAAAAGCACATGGCCACACGGTGGTCGTCGTAGGTGTGGATGCTGGCGGGCTTCCAGTCTTGTAGCGTGGCTGGTGGCGTCACGCGGATGTAATCGGCGCCTTCTTCCACCGTGGCCCCCAGCTTGCGCAGTTCGGTGGCCATGGCGGCGATGCGGTCGGTTTCCTTCACGCGCCAGCTGGCAATGTTGCGCAGTGTGGTCGTGCCTTCGGCATAGAGCGCCATCACCGCCAGCGTCATGGCGGCATCAGGGATGTGGTTGCAGTCCAGGTCGATGGCCTTGAGCGGCCAGCCCTGGCCGGGCGCGCCGCGGCGGATGTTCAGCCAGTTGGGGCCACCAGTCACCACCGCACCCATTGCGCGGGCTGCGTCCACAAAGCGGATGTCGCCCTGGATGGAGTCGAGTCCTACGCCGCGCACAGTGATGCCCACAGATGGCTCACCATGGGTACTTTTCGTGTCATTTCGCGGGTATGTCCCGTCAATAATTGCCCCGAGTGCTATGAAATAGCTAGCAGATGACGCGTCTGCCTCGACGTGTATGTCGCCGGGCGACTGGTAGCGGCTGCCGGCCGGGATGGTGAAGCGCTGCCAGCTGTCGTGCGCCACGCGGATGCCAAAGCGCTCCAGCAGCTGCAGCGTGATGGCAATGTAGGGCTTGGAGATCAGCTCGCCCACCACCTCGATTTCGATGGCGCGTTGCCCCGCCGCCAAGGGCAGGGCCATGAGCAAGGCGGTAAGGAACTGGCTGGATACGTCGCCCCGCACACGGATAGGCGCATCGAGCAGCAGCGCAGGCACGCCGCCCCTATGGGCGATCCGCAGGGGCGGGTAGCCATCGTTGCCCAGGTAGTCGATCTGGCAACCAAGCTGGCGCAGCGCATCCACCAGGTCGCCGATGGGACGCTCATGCATGCGTGGCACGCCTGAGAGCTCATATTCACCGCCCAGCAGCGCCAGCGCCGCCGTCAGCGGCCGCATGGCCGTACCCGCGTTGCCCATGAACAGTTTTGCCGGTGCCGCAGGCTGGCCGCCACCCAGGCCCGTGATCAGCACGGTGCTGCCGCGCTCGTCCACTGTGCAGCCGATCTGGCGCAGGCCATCGAGCATCACGCGGGTGTCGTCCGACGCCAGGAGGTCGTGCACGGTGGTCGTGCCGTGGCTCAGTGCAGCCAGCAACAGCACGCGGTTGGAGATGCTTTTGGACCCGGGCAGGTGGACTTCGCCGCAGGCGGTCTCGAGCGCGGGGAGATCAAGGAATGCGGTGCTGAACATGGCGAGGATAGAAGGTCAAAGGGCGAGGGTTGAAGCAAGAAGGCGTCAGGGCGTCGAGGTGTCAGGTCTGGCCGGGCGGCTGGTCGCGCAAGCAGGGCTGGCGTGTGTGATGCAAGCATCTGGCCCGCGTGTTCTCAAAGCTCCAGACGCGCTACCCACCATGCCCGATTGGGCCTGCAGCGCAGCTGGCAAGCACTGCCACGCGTTCGTCAGCGCAGCTTGGAAGTGCGCTGCGCCCCCATGCGCCAGTGCGCGCGGGTTTCGCTGGCAAGCGTCAGCATGTCTTCCAGGGCCTGGCCATCCCCTTTTTCCATGGCCTGCTCGATGTTCTTGAGCGCCTGCTGGAACAGTTTGGACTGGGCGATCAGTTCCTCGCGGTTGGCCAGCAGGATGTCGCGCCAGACCTTGGGGTCGCTGGCGGCGATGCGCGTGAAATCACGAAACCCGGGCCCCGCGAGAGACAGAAAATCGTCGCCTTCGGGCTGGCCGGTGATGCTGTTCATCATCGCGAACGCCAGCACATGCGGCAGGTGGCTCACGGCTGCAAACGCCGCATCGTGCGATTCGGGCGACATGCTCGACACACGGCTGCCCAGCGCTGTCCAGATTTCCTGGGCCTTTTGCAGCTGGGCGGTGTAGGTGCGCTCCGTGGGCGTCAATATGACCTGGCGGCCGCTATACAGATCCGCCTCGGCGTGCTCCACACCCGAAACTTCGCGGCCCGTGATGGGATGGGCCGGCACGAAAGAGCCCACCTGGTCGCGCAGCGCGCGGCGTGCCGCCTGCACCACGTCGGCCTTGGTCGAGCCCACGTCCATGATCAGCATCTGCGGAGTGACCAGGTGCTTGATGGCCTTCAAGGTGGCTTCGGTGGCAGACACGGGAACGGCGATCAGCACTACATCAGCGCCTGCCACAGCCAGCAGTGCCGACGGCGCCTCAACGTCGATGACGCCCATCTGGCGGGCACGATCGGTGGTCGAGGGCGACTTGCTGTAGCCGACCACCCGCTTGACCAGGCCGGCCTTTTTCATGGCCAGGGCGAACGATCCGCCCATCAGTCCACAACCTATCAGTCCGAGTTGTTCAAACATGCCGGTTCCTCAGGACGAGACGGGGTAGGTCCCGAGGACTTTGTAGAACGCGCACAGGCTGCGAAGTTCTTCCAGGGCGCGCGCTACATGGGGTTGCGCGGGGTGGCCGTCCAGATCGATGTAGAAGTAGTACTCCCACTGGCCGGTGCGCGCGGGGCGCGATTCAAAGCGCGTCATGGACACGCCGTGCGTCTTGAGCGGCACCAGCAGATCGTGCACGGCACCAGGGCGGTTGGGCACCGAAACCACGAGACTGGTGCAGTCCTTGGCAGAGGGCGGGGGCGTCTGCAGCGTATGCGGCAGGCAGATGATGGCAAAACGCGTGCGGTTGTACGCATCGTCCTGGATGGCGTGCGAGACGATGTGCAAACCAAACTGCGTGGCGGCGCGCTCGCTGGACAGGGCTGCCCAGGCCGGGTTGGTGGTGGCCAGCCGCGCGCCTTCGGCGTTGCTGGACACCGGGCGGCGTTCGGCATGCGGCAGATGCTTGGATAGCCACGCCTGGCACTGCGCCAGTGCCTGCGGGTGGGCCAGTACGGCGTCGATGCCGTCGAGCGAATTGCTGGTGCGCAACAGGTTGTGGCGAACCAGAAGGCTGACTTCGCCCACCACATGCGTGGGGGTGTGCAGAAACAGATCCAGTGAGCGTGTGACCACGCCTTCGGTGGAGTTTTCAACCCCCACCACGCCGTACTGCGCGCTGCCCGCGGCGGTGGCGTGAAACACCTCGTCGAAGTTGGCGCAGTACATCAGGTCTGCGGCCCCGCCGAAGAACTCGATGGCGGCCTGTTCGCAGAAGGTGCCTTCAGGGCCCAGAACGGCGACGCGCTGCGGAGATTCGAGCGCGAGGCAGGCCGACATGATCTCGCGCCAGATCGCCGCCACATGGGCACCCTTGAGGGGGCCCGGGTTGGCCGTCTGGATCTTCTCGATGACCTGGGCCACGCGGTCGGGCCGGAAGAACGGCGTGCCTTCGCGCTTCTTGACCTCGCCTACCTTCTCGGCCACCAGCGCCCGCTGGTTAAGCAGCGTGAGCAGTTGCTGGTCGAGGCTGTCGATCTGCACGCGCAAGGTGGCGAGATCGGGGGAGGCTTGCGGATTGTTCATGAATGGGGGCGTGTTCTTGTGTCTGCGCGCGGCCGTGTGTCAGGCGTTTTTCTTCAGCGTTGTTCTCAGGCGCGCTTTTGCTCAAATTCTCGCATGTAGTCCACCAGCGCCTGCACCCCATCCATCGGCATGGCGTTGTAGATGCTGGCGCGCATTCCGCCGACGGACTTGTGGCCCTTGAGCTGCAACAAACCGCGCTCTTTGGCGCCTGCCAGGAAGGCATCGTTGCGACTTTCGTCGCGCAGGAAAAAAGGTACGTTCATGCGCGAGCGGCAGGGCACGGCCACCTTGTTCACATACAGGCTGGAGGTGTCGATGGCGTTGTAGAGCAGCGCTGCCTTGGCTGCATTGCGGTGCTCCATGGCGGCCACGCCGGTCAGGCTGCCTTCGGTCTGGCGCTTGAGCCACTGGAAGGTGAGCCCGGCGATGTAGATGCTCCAGGTGGGCGGTGTGTTGTACATCGACTGGTTGTCGGCCACCGTCTTGTAGTCGAACGCGCTGGGGCAGATCGGCAGTGCATGGCCGAGCAGATCTTCGCGGACGACGACCAGCGTGAGGCCAGCGGGGCCGAGGTTTTTCTGGGCACCGCCAAAAGCCAGCCCCACGCGCGACCAGTCAACTCTGCGCGATGCCACGTGCGACGAAAAATCGATGACCAGAGGCGCATCGCTGCCCAGTGCCTTCAGGTCGGGCAGCTCTTGAAACTCCACGCCGTGGATGGTCTCGTTGCTGCAGATGTGCACATAGCTGGCACCGCGGCTCAGGTTCCACGCCGCGGGGTCAGGCAGGGTGCAAAAGCCCGATGGTTCGCCAGAGGCCACCGTGTTCGCCTCGGAGGCGTACTTGCGCGCTTCCTTCAGCGACTTCTGGCTCCAGCTGCCGGTCACGACAAAGTCGACCACGCCCGCCCGAGACAGGTTCATGGGAACGACGGCGTTTTCAGCCAGACCGCCGCCCTGCATGAACAGGATCTTGAAGTTCGCAGGAATCGCCAGCAGCTCGCGCAGGTCGGCCTCTGCTTGCTCATAGATCGAGATGAACTCCTTGCCCCGGTGGCTCATCTCCATCACGCCCATTCCACTGCCGTTCCAGTCGAGCATCTGGGCCGCGGCTTGCTGCAGCACCTCGACAGGGATGGCTGCGGGACCGGCGGAAAAATTGTATGGGCGATTCATTTTGATTAGAATGGGGCTCTAGCGCTTGATCTATATGCGCTCGTCGCTATTATTTATATAGCATTTGCAGATTGCTCAACAGCCCGCCGCTGATGGGCGTGCGGTGCGCACCGTGCAAGCCCGGGCGGCACCGTACGGCCTTAAGCCTCTGGTGTTTGCGGTGGCGTGGCGTCGGAAGCTCCGCCATCGGCTGAACCGTCTCCAGCATCCGTATCCGCCAGATCCGCCGGGTTCGCATCGTTTTCAACAATGCGTTGCAGGCCACTGAGCTTGGCGCCTTCGTCCAGCGCGATCAATGTCACGCCCTGCGTGGCCCGGCCCAGTTCACGGATCTCGGACACCCGGGTACGCACCAGCACGCCCTTGTCGGTGATGAGCATGATTTCGTCATCGGCATGCACCAGCGTGGCTGCAACCACCTTGCCGTTGCGCTCGCTCTGCTGGATGGCGATCATCCCCTTGGTACCGCGGCCGTGGCGGGTGTATTCGACGATGCTGGTGCGCTTGCCGTAGCCGTTTTCGGTGGCCGTCAGCACGCTTTGCGTTTCATCTTCAGCCACCAGCATGGCGATCACGCTCTGGCCGTCTTCCAGGGTCATACCGCGCACCCCGCGGGCTTGGCGGCCCAGGGGGCGAACGTCGTTCTCGTCAAAGCGCACGGCCTTGCCGCCGTCGCTGAACAGCATCACGTCGTGCTTGCCATCGGTCAGCGCTGCGCCGATCAGGTAGTCGCCATCGTCCAGGTTCACGGCAATGATGCCGCCCTTGCGCGGGTTGCTGAACTCGTCCAGTGCGGTCTTCTTGACCGTGCCCATGCTGGTCGCCATGAACACGTACCGGTCGGCCGGGAACGTGCGCATGTCGCCAGTAAGGGCCAACACGACGTTAATCTTCTCGCCCTCTTGCAGCGGGAACATGTTGACGATCGGGCGCCCGCGCGAGCCGCGCGAACCGGCAGGAACTTCCCACACCTTGAGCCAGTAGAGCCGGCCGCGGTTGGAAAAACACAGGATGTAGTCGTGTGTGTTGGCGATGAAGAGCTGGTCGATCCAGTCGTCTTCCTTGGTGGCGGTAGCCTGCTTGCCGCGGCCACCGCGTTTTTGCGCACGGTATTCGTTGAGCGGCTGGCTCTTGATGTAGCCGGTGTGGCTGAGCGTTACCACCATGTCGGTGGGCGTGATCAGGTCTTCGGTCGAGAGATCCTGCGCGCTGTATTCAACAATGCTGCGGCGGGCACCCAGCTTGTGCTGGCCGAACTCGGTCTTGATGGAGGTGAGTTCGTCGCCAATGATGACGGAGACGCGCTCGGGCTTGGCCAGGATGTCGAGCAGGTCTTCGATGACCGACATGACTTCCTTGTATTCGGCAACGATCTTGTCCTGCTCCAAGCCCGTCAGGCGCTGCAGTCGCATCTGCAGGATTTCCTGCGCCTGCGTTTCCGACAGGCGGTACAGGCCGTCCTGGCCCATGCCCAGTTCTTTTTCCAAGCCTTCGGGGCGGTAGTCGTCCGCGTTGACCACGCCGCCATCGGCGCGGGTGCGGGTGAGCATCTCACGCACCAGCTTGCTGTCCCACGAGCGGGTCATCAGCTCGGCCTTGGCCACGGGTGGCGTGGGCGCGTTGCGGATGATGGCAATGAAGTCGTCGATGTTGGCCAGCGCCACCGCCAGGCCTTCCAGCACATGGCCGCGGTCGCGCGCCTTGCGCAACTCGAATACCGTGCGGCGGGTGACTACCTCGCGTCGATGCTGCAAAAAGACGCTGATCAGGTCCTTGAGGTTGCACAGGCGGGGCTGACCGTCGATCAGCGCCACCATGTTCATGCCGAACGTATCTTGCAGTTGCGTCTGCTTGTACAGGTTGTTGAGCACCACTTCGGGCACTTCGCCACGCTTGAGTTCGATCACCAGGCGCATGCCCGACTTGTCGGACTCGTCCTGGATGTGGCTGATGCCTTCGATCTTCTTTTCGTGCACCAGCTCGGCCATGCGCTCCTGCAGCGTCTTCTTGTTGACCTGGTAGGGGAGCTCGTCCACGATGATCGCCTGGCGCTGGCCGCGGTCGATATCTTCAAAGTGGCACTTCGCGCGCATCACCACCTTGCCGCGGCCGGTGCGATACCCGTCCTTCACGCCGTTGATGCCGTAAATGATGCCGGCCGTGGGGAAGTCGGGCGCCGGGATGATCTCCATCAGCTCGTCGATGGACGTGTCGGGGTTGCGCAGCATGTGCAGGCAGGCGTCCACCACCTCATTGAGGTTGTGCGGCGGAATATTGGTCGCCATGCCCACCGCAATACCGGCCGAGCCGTTGACCAGCAGGTTGGGGAGCTTGCTCGGCAATACCAGCGGCTCCTTTTCGCTGCCGTCGTAATTCGGGCCGAAGTCGACGGTTTCCTTGTCAATGTCACCCAGCATTTCGTGGGCGATCTTGGCGAGGCGGATTTCGGTGTAGCGCATGGCGGCGGCGTTGTCGCCGTCCACCGAGCCGAAGTTGCCCTGACCGTCTACCAGCATGTGGCGCAGCGAGAAATCCTGCGCCATCCGCACGATGGTGTCGTACACGGCCGAGTCGCCGTGCGGGTGATATTTACCGATCACATCGCCGACAATACGGGCCGATTTCTTATAGGGCCGGTTCCAGTCGTTGTTGAGCTCGTGCATTGCAAAAAGCACGCGGCGATGCACGGGTTTGAGGCCATCGCGCGCATCAGGCAGGGCGCGTCCGACGATTACGCTCATCGCATAATCGAGGTAACTGCGCCTCATTTCTTCTTCAAGACTGATGGGCAAGGTTTCTTTGGCGAACTGGGTCATCGGGGACTTGGTATGCGGCGAGGGATAGCCATTTTAGGGCTAAGACTGTGTAGCGATAGCGCAACATATCGAAGCAAAACGGGTTTTGTCCTACGGTGCCCGGAGCTGTCCCCCCGCTGTTGCCCTGTTACGTATGGCACAATCGTTTGAACGCTTTGGGTGATGGTCACCCCCAGCGTCCTGATTCGCAGCGCGGCTGCGGCTTTTTCCCCAAGAGGAGAACCATGAAGAAACTGAACAAAGTGGCGATGTTGTTTGCCTCTGCAGCGCTCGCAACCGCCGCAGGCGCTCAAACCGTTGACAACTGGACGAACGCTTCGGGCGTGGTCTGGAAAAACGGCACCAACGAATACTGCTGGCGTGATGCCAACTGGACGCCCGCAACGGCTGCTCCAGGCTGCGACGGCGCCATTGCCGCTGCTGCTCCCGCGCCTGCCGCTGCTCCAGCACCAGCCGCCGCACCTGCACCTGCCGCTGCTCCAGCTCCTGCTGCTGCTCCAGCACCCGCAGTTGCTACCAAGGTGACGTACGCTGCTGACGCATTCTTCGACTTCGACAAGTCGGTCCTCAAGGCTGAAGGCCGCGCCAAGCTGGACGACCTGGTGTCCAAGGTCAAGGGCATCAACCTGGAAGTTATCATCGCCGTGGGTCACACCGACTCCGTGGGTTCCGATGCTTACAACCAGAAGCTGTCGGTTCGCCGTTCCGAAGCCGTCAAGGCTTACTTGGTGTCCAAGGGCATCGAAAAGAACCGCGTGTACACCGAAGGCAAGGGCGAAAAGCAGCCAGTGGCTGACAACAAGACCTCCGAAGGTCGCGCCAAGAACCGTCGCGTGGAAATCGAAGTGGTTGGCACCCGCGCCTCCAAGTAATCTTCGGATTGCTTCTTAAAAAAGCCCCGGTAACGGGGCTTTTTTGCGTCCGGCTCCTCCATGGGGTCGTCTGCCTTCGGGCAGAATTGCTGTATGAGTGAAACAGTCAATGCTGACCCGGCGGAGCTCGCCAAATTCTCTGAACTGGCCCACCGCTGGTGGGACCCTGACAGCGAGTTCAAACCGCTGCACCAGATCAACCCCCTTCGTCTGGAGTGGATCAACGGCCTGTGTGAACTCCGCGGCAAACGCGTACTGGATGTAGGTTGCGGCGGAGGGATTCTGGCCGATTCGCTCGCGCGCAAGGGCGCGCAAGTG
The DNA here is from genome assembly GCF_051942715.1 of Acidovorax sp. BL-A-41-H1. Classification (NCBI taxonomy): domain Bacteria; kingdom Pseudomonadati; phylum Pseudomonadota; class Betaproteobacteria; order Burkholderiales; family Comamonadaceae; genus Acidovorax; species Acidovorax sp. BL-A-41-H1. The sequence goes on from NZ_JBPVJQ010000005.1 coordinate 346,319, forward strand.
ACGGGTATCGACCTGGCGTCCAAGGCGCTGCGCGTGGCCAAACTCCATGCATTGGAAACCGGCACGACGAACGTCGACTATCGCGAAATCAGCGTAGAGGCGCTGGCCGCTGAAGACCCCGCCGGTTTCGACGTAGTGACTTGCATGGAAATGCTTGAGCACGTGCCAGACCCTGCGTCCGTGGTGAAGGCATGTTCTTCGCTGGTCAAGCCCGGCGGTTGGGTGTTTTTTTCAACGATCCACCGCAATGCCAAAGCGTTCATGCTTGCCATCGTCGCGGCCGAGTATGTGATGAACATGCTGCCGCGTGGCACCCATGAATACGACAAGATGATCAGGCCCAGTGAACTGGCGGCCTATTGTCGTGCAGCCGAACTCGTGGTGTGCGGCACGCGAGGGCTGGCATACAACCCCGTTACCGAGCGCTACTGGCTCAATGCCGATACCAGCGTCAACTATCTTTTCGCCACCCGACGGCCCGCTTGACCATGGCGATATTTCAAAATGTGCGAGCGGTACTATTTGACCTCGATGGCACCTTGATAGACAGCGCACCTGATCTGGCCAGTGCTGCCGACAAGATGCGCCTGGACCGCGGGCTTGCCCCATTGCCGTACGAACAATACAGGCCCGTAGCTGGCGCGGGTGCGCGGGGTTTGCTGGGCGCAGCGTTCGGGCTTACGCCTGACCACGCTGATTTTCCCGCGATGCGGGAAGAGTTTTTCATCAATTACGAACGCCGCATGACCGAGCGGACTTATGTGTTCGACGGTGTTACTGACTTGATTGCTGCGATCACCCGACGAGGCATGCAGTGGGGTGTGGTGACGAACAAGGCAACCCGCTTTACGGCTCCGCTTACGGCAGCGATGGATCTGTTCAAAGGCGCGGGTGCAATCATCAGTGGCGACACCACCCCGCACGCAAAGCCACATCCAGCGCCTTTGCTGGAAGCAGCGGCGCGGCTTGGCGTGCCGCCTGCTCAGTGTATTTACGTCGGCGACGACGAGCGCGATGTGGTGGCTGGGCTTGCGGCAGGAATGGGCACCGTGGCCGCAGCCTACGGGTACCTCGGAACGGCAGCGAATCTCTCCGCGTGGGGAAGCCATGCGTCAATTAAATCTCCCTCGGAACTCTTGAATTTGATCGGGTCGGTCTAAAATAGAAAGCTCTGGGGCTGTCCTGGTTTCGACGTGGGTTCGGAATCGGTGTGGTGCATGTCGAGCTTGAGTCACGCTCGTAAATCTCGATTTAAAAAACTAACTGCAAACGACGAACGTTTCGCACTCGCTGCTTAATTGCCAGTGAGCCTTGCAACAGTCGGCCTATGGGCTGGGCAAGGGGGTTGTGAGCAATCATGACCTCCCGGCTGCAAGGATAATTACATAGGCTGGTCCTTGTCCGGGTACCTTGGACGAGGGTGAGAAAATAGGGTACTGGCGGCCGTTACAGCGTGCGACTGCGCGGTAACGGTGGCGAGACTCAAATCAGACCGCTAAACATGTAGATCTGCCCGATAAAGGCTTGCGGACGCGGGTTCAATTCCCGCCAGCTCCACCATAATGTGAAACCCCAACCCTTATCCGGTTGGGATTTTTTTTGCCCGTTCCCCCTGTGTTGGCGCGGTTTCCGGCCTTTGCCTCTTGAGCACGCCCCTCCGGAAGTCGCCGTTCCAGGCGCGCTTTCCGCCGTTTTTCTCTCTCTGTTCTCTGCTGCCCTCTTGAGCATTCAAGGCCCGAAGTTGTGTATTGGCGCGGGTTTGCGGGCCATCGGTTTGCTTCTTCGCTTGCTCTAGCGGGCGCGACCGAGACAGTGAAAGGCGCAAAAAAACCGCCTTGCGGCGGAGTGTTGGTGCGGCACGGATGTCAGCGCGAGCCTGCCACCAGGGTCTCACGTTGCGCCAGCCACGATGCCGACAACTTGCCGCGCAGCAACTGGCTGACGCCCACCTCGAGGCGTCCCAGGGCGATGGCTTCGATCAGGTCGGGGGCCAGTTGTGCCAGTCGGCTCATCTTGCTCGCTTGGCCGAGGTCGATACCCTCGGCCGCCGCGATCTCGGTCATGGAACTGAACCGTCCTTCGTCCAGCAGGCGTTGCCAGTGGTGCGCGAGGCCGAGCGCCCGCATCAAAGGGGTGTCCTGCGCCATCTCGCGTACCTGCCGCTCACGGCGGGCTTCGTCCAAGAATTCCTGCGGCGCGTCGAGCGGCGTGATGACCTGCTTCTTCAGACCTCGGCGCACCAGCGTCCAGGGCAGGAAGGTCTCCATCTGCACGCCGCCAGCAGGCAGCGGCGTCTGATACGTCACAAGGTCGCCCTTGGCGTGGCCGCGATGCTTCTTGCTCACACATCCTCCTCAAAACTGGCCATGAGCTGGCGCTGGGCGTGCCAGTCGACCATCAGGCGGTTTCGCTGAAACCACATCAGGGTCAGACGGCGCGGCTGCTTGCCCGCCATGAACTGCTCGATGATGTCGGGGGCCAGCAGGGTCAGGCGCAGCAGTTCGTTGACCACCGAGTGGTGCAGTTTCTCGGCGCGGGCGATGGCGGACCCGCTCTGCATCGCGCCGGTGTCCAGCAGGTGCTGCCAGTAGAAGGCGCGTGCCACACCGTCGAGCAAGGTGACGTCGTGGACGTTGCGGTCGTCGGCAGCCACGCGCTGGACGCCCCGGCGGCGAAACGTCAGGGGCACGAAGGTTTCCATCGACTCATCCATCAGGCTTCGACCTCCAGCAGTTCGGCACCGATGCTGTCGGGCGCGAACTCCTCGATCAGCGCGTTCCAGCCCACCTCCCGCCACTTCACCTTGATCCCTTGCACCTCGCCCGCGTGGACGAGGTCGATGCGCTCGATCATCAGATTGGCGATGCGGTGGCGCTCGATGGGGAAGAGTTGATCCCACACGTTGTTGAGCCGTCCCATCGCCATCACCGTGGTGGCCTCGTCAATATGGGCCCCGTTTCGCTGGATGTGCCGCACCACCGACGCCACGGTCTCCGGGCTGGTCAGCACCGTTCGGATCTGGACGACCACCGCCCCTTCGATCTCCGGCGCAGGCAGGCGCTCGTAGCTCTTGCCCGGCGCGCCGAACCGCGCTTCCGACTTGGACACGTAGTAGTGGTACTTGCGTCCGTTCTTGCGCGAGTAGGTCGGGTACATCCGCTCGCCCGAGGGCGCGTACAGCAGCCCGCGCAGCAAGGCGTCGGTGCGCGACCGGATCTTGGTTTCGACCGACCGGGTGTGACCGTCCTTGGCCAGCACCTCGTGAACCCGCCCCCACAGCCCGGGATCGATGATGGCTTGATGCACGCCCGGGTACCAACTGCCCTTGTGCGACAACTCCCCGAGGTAGATGCGGTTGCGCAGCAGCTTGTGCAGGTACTTCTTGTCGATGCGCGTGCCTGCCCGCGTCTGGCCGTCTTGCGTCGTCCACGCCTTGGTGGTGATGCCGTCCAGCGTCAGGTTGGCGGCAATCTGGGTGGGCGAGCCGATGGTAAGCATCTCCTCAAAGATGCGCCGCACCACCGCCGCCTCGGTTTCGTTGATGACCAGCAGGCGGTTCTCGACGTCGTAGCCCAGGGGCGGCACGCCACCCATCCACATCCCTTTGCGCTTGCTGGCAGCGATCTTGTCGCGGATGCGCTCGCCGGTGACCTCGCGCTCGAACTGGGCGAAGGAAAGCAGCACGTTGAGCATCAGCCGTCCCATCGAGGTGGTGGTGTTGAACTGCTGCGTGACCGACACGAACGACACGCAGTGGCGCTCGAACACCTCGACCATCTTGGAGAAGTCGGCAAGGCTGCGTGTCAGGCGGTCGATCTTGTAGACCACCACGATGTCGATCTGGCCGCGCTCGATGTCGGCCATCAGGCGCTTCAGCCCGGGCCGATCCGTGTTGCCGCCGGAGAATCCGGGGTCGTCGTAGTCGTCGGCCACCGGAATCCAGCCCTCGGCGCGCTGGCTGGCGACGTAGGCGTGGCCAGCCTCCTTCTGCGCGTCGATGGAGTTGAATTCCTGGTCGAGCCGCTCATCCGACGACACCCGGCAGTAGACGGCGCAACGTTTGCGCGCCTTGGGCGAGGCAATCTGTGCAGCGTCGCTCATTGCGCACCTGCCTTGCCAGTCAGGCCGAAGAACAGCGGGCCCGACCAGTGCGTGCCGGTGATCTGGCGGGCCACGGCGGTCAGACTCTTGAAGGTGCTGCCCTCGTACTCGAACAGGCCGTCGGCGGTGACCGCCACCTTGTGCTCGCGGTCGCCCCATTCGCGCAGCAGCACGGTGCCGGGCGCGAAGTTGATGTCGTGCGGACGGGCCCGCAGCTTGATCTTGGAGTGCTTGGCACCGATGGCCTCCAGGCGCTGGCGGGTGTTGTGTGCCAGACCGCCGAAGACCTCCTCCTGCATCTTGTAGGCGATCCGCGACTCGATGAAGGCGCGGTTGGGATTGATAGGGCGGCTGCTGAAGTACCGATCCCACACCGGCCACAACTCGGCAATGGGCAGGCTGGACAGCGCCGCGATCTGCGCGGCGACGGATGCTTGTTTCTCGTTCATCACAACTTCTCCTGTGGATAGGGGGTTGGATGAACGCGCTGGTCGGGCAGGAAGCCAAGGCCAACTTCTCTCTGTTTTGGCTCGTCCGCGACGAGCGTGCGGACGATGGCGGCCGCAAGGATGGCGGCGATTTCGCCAGCACGGGCGCTGGCGGACATCTCCGAGGGAGATGCAAGTTCGAGGTTCTTCATGACGGCTCCGGGGAATAGCAACCGTCAGGGATAGTGAGCCTGATCTTCCGAAGCGGATGGCAACGTAGGGTAATGCTGTTGCGTTCCGCTGTTCGCAAGCCTTTCTTGCGCAACTAAGTTTGCAAGAGTAGAATGACGTTTTCGGAGGTGCCAACCCATGCTCGACAAGATCTCGCACAAGCTGATCGGCTTCCGCGTGAAGGCGGCGCGCGAGGCCAAGGGCTGGACGCAGGATCAGCTCACCGAAGGCCTTGGCCTGAACGACCGCCAGTCGGTTTCCGACATCGAAAACGGCAAGCGCACGCTGCGTGCGGAGGAAATGCTTGCCCTGACCGATCTGCTGGATCGGGACATCGAATTCTTCATCGACCCTTTCGCCGTCGCGGGCGAAGCGCAATTCAACTGGCGTGCCGATCCCGGCGTGTCTGAGGACAGCCTGGACGGCTTCGAGCTGAAGGCTGGCCAATGGATCGGGCTGCTGCGCTGGCTGCGCGAACAGCGCGACAGCCGGGCCAGCGTGCTCAAGCGCGCCCTGCGCCTGTCTACCCAGTCGTCCTACGAGGATGCGCAGGAGCGCGCGGAAAGCTTGGCCGCAGAGCTCGACCTGGGCGTCATCCCTGCCGAGACCCTGATCGACAAGGTCGAGCGCGAACTGGACATCCCGGTGCTGTTCGTCGACACGGTCGAGACCGCAGACGGCAAGTCGATCTCCGGTGCAACCTGCCACCTGGAGGAGATGGGTGTCATCCTCATCAACCGCAACGAAAGCGAGGCTCGGCGCTTCTTTGACCTCGCCCACGAACTCTTCCACGCCCTGACGTGGGATGCGATGAGGCCCGAACACCGGGAGTCGAACTCTTTCGAGGAGCGCACCAAGGGCAAGCGCGTCGAGCAGCTGGCGAACAGTTTCGCGGCTGCGCTGTTGATGCCGCGTGCCTCGCTCGACAAGCTCATCGACAAGGAACGCGTCAACGACATCGCGCATCTGTGCGAGGTCGCAGCCCTGTTGCGAGTCGCGCCGGTGGCGCTGGCATGGCGGCTGTTCAACCTCAAGCTGATCGGTGAAGACACACGGTTAAGCCTCTCGCAAGAGAAGCAGCGCCCCTCCGTTTCCGGCGCGCCTAAGCGGTTCTCCGCGTCCTTCGTGAAGATGCTGCACGAGGCGCTGGAAAACGGACGGCTGTCGGCGCGCAAGGCCGCCAAAGCCATCGGCATTGGCCTTGGTGGGTTGACTGAGCTGTTCGGCCAGTACGACCTGCCCGCTCCGTTCGAGCTTTGAGGTGAATACCGTATGCCTCAAGTGCGCGTATTCGCTGACACGAACGTCATCCTCGAAGCATTTCGCACACGGTGCTGGACAGCCATCGCCACGCACTTCGCCGTCGAAACCGTCGAGAAATGCGTCGAGGAAACGCTGACCGGCGATCCCACCGATCCTCGCCATGTACCGGTTGCGTCCGCTGAACTGCACGCGGGCCTCACCGCCCGGCACCCCGTCACCCGCAAGGAACTGGCCGCGTTGGTCACCAGCCAGCCCGGATGCCTGACGCTGGACGACGGCGAAAAGCACCTGTTCGCATGGCTCCATGCCAGCAAGCTCCTGCCCAGCAACGTCATCGTCGTGACCACTGCCGACAAGGCGGCCCTGGTGGCATCGAATGGGCTGGGCTGGCTCAACTGCATGACCTCGCTGGAAGATCTCGCCCGCAAAGCGGGCGTCGGTCGCGTCAATCTCGACGCCTTGGCCTTGCAGTACCGCGAGGACTGGTTGTCCAGCATCAAGACCAAGATCATGTTGGGAATCATCCCGTGAATGTCGAACCGCGCTGACGGTGCCGAAGAGAGGAAGGCCACTCAGCATCAATCCAAGGAGCATCGAGTGGCCCAGAAGTCTCACAAGAACAACAAGCACATCGCCGAACTGATCGAATCGGCAACCGTCACCGCGATCCAGCTGCTGGCGCAGGTCGAAAAGTTCGCCATGCTCGGGGGCATCGATGCGTCTCTGCCTGATGATCAGGCGCGCACGGCGCTGCGCGAGCACATCCTCAAGATTAGGCGCGAGGACATCACCATTGCCGATCAGGAGGCCGTGCGACTTCTCCAGCTTGTCCGATTCCGTACCGAGGAAATGCTGGAGCACGCCTACCGGGAACTGGAATTCGAACAGCACGCGGAGATCGCTACCTTCGACAAGTCGGCGGATGCGATGACCCGGCTGATCTGGTTGCACGTCAAAGCGTCGCGCGTTTTCGACCAGATCGAGACCATCTACCTGACTCACCATTTCCACGGGCACAAGAAGTTCCTGGGGTTCACGGTGCGCGACGGCGATGGGCGCGACTTCCAGTGGACGCCGGAAGTCGAGAAAAAGCTGCACGAAGGCGTGGGCGAAATCCTCGAACTGGACGACGAGGCCAAGCAGAACTGCGAGCTGATTCACTTCGAGATGGACGAAGGCGATGCGGCCGCCAAGCGACGCATGCACTATCTGGTCGTCTATCACCCCGGAAAGATGAAGCTGCTGCGGCAGATGAAGGATCGTCGCCGCGACCTCCTGGTCTTCACACCCGCACTGGAAGCAACGCTGGTGTACGACCCGGCAGCGAACAAAGTGCATGTGCTCTCGGACAAGCGCGGCACGGCGCAACGCCTCGCGGATCGCTTCGTCGCGGTCGGCTTCGACAAACCGCTCTCGAAGCAGCCTGTCGGGGCAATCAGCTACGAGCTGGGCATGTTCAAGAGCTCGTTCAACCTGCGCACCGCAGCCGCCAAGGGTGCTGTGATCCTGGACGCATGGATTTCGTCGATCACCGTGACCCTCGGGCATACCCGGCACAGCGTCACTTTTGCGATGGCGAACAGCGACAGCGTCTGGAGCGTGTCCGACAAGCATTTCGGCGACCACAACCCCTTGTCCAGCTGTCGTTCCGTGATCGAGGTGAAGCTCTCGTTCTCGATCCGTTTCGACGGCGAGCAGGAATCGCGCGCACTGGACATCACGGTCGATCACCGGGGTTCGTGCAATCTGCTGAACCTGCCTGATCCACGTCTGCGCCAATGCGGTGAAGACATCCTGACTTCACTGGGCGTGATGAAGCGAGTCGAACCGGCGAAGGTCGGTGCCGACCTCGCGCTGTTCCGAGCCGAGATGAAGTTGCTCGATCTTGCAGGCCACGAGGCGGATGGACACCTGCTGACAGCGCTTGGTCTGACCGCCGCCGATCTGGTGAGCAAGGGTCTGCTCAGGCAGAAGGCTCCGGGCGACTACATCACCGTCCCTGTTGAGGATGACGACGGCCAGCAGGGGTTCCGCCGACTGAAGGTCATCTTCAACAGCACCAGCACTTCGGCGGTTGATGACGTCACCGACGAACGCTTCGACCTGGCTGAAGGCGACCTTTGCCGATACGACATCAACAAGGGCTACCTGCGGGAACGTCTCGACGAACTGCTTCGTCCCCAACTGGTCGACATGCCGTTGACCGTGGACGAAGAGGAGCCCTATGTGCTCGGCAACTACAGGATGGGCGATCAGCGCATTCCGGTCGCGCTGGTGTCCAGGCTGTGGGAGCCAAAGCACGCAGACAAACTCGACACAAAGCTGCGCCAGTCGAATCTCGGCCTCACCATCGTGTTGTCGACGACGGCGGGCCAGCCGCGCCGCTACCTTGGGCCCGGCATCGTTGTCTCATTGGACGCGCTCGCCAAGGACGCCAACGGTAAGGTGTCGATTGATCTCGCGCCGGTCGACGCTGAGATTCGTCGTCGGCAATCCGAAGCGTCCGTGATCGACACGCCGCGTTTGATCAAGGACGACGCACGCAGCGGCACGCTGCACGGGCCGTGGCCCGATCCGTGGACGCTGACCAAGAAGGAATGGCTCGATGTGGTCGAGGTGTTCGTCAATGGCTGGACATCCGGGCGGCGCAAATGGTCAAAGGCTCAGATCGAGTCTGCGTCGGGCGTTTCATTTCGCACGATGGCCGAATTGTTCCGGGGCGCACCGGAATGGCAGACGTATTTCCGTGGCGCAGATGGCAATGCCAAACCCCGCGTTTGGGAACTGAACATCGGCGCACCCGACTATGTAGGCTCCGCGCAAGCCACTGGCGACGAGACAGCGGAATCCGAAATGGCGTGAGGGACACGCCCTTGTAATTTCCGCGCGATTTCTGCGTGAAGGCTGCGAAATATCGCAAGCCTTGCGGCAAGAAAGTAGGAGCACCCCAACGAAAGGAGTGCTCCTCATGCAAAACCAAGTCCCTTCCATTCAATCCGGCCGGAAGCTGATCCGGCCCCTTCCGGACGGTGCCACCCGCATCGCCCTCGACGAAAACGAACTGGCCATCCGCTGGGGGCTTTCCGTCAAGACCCTGCGCCGCTGGCGGCAGGAACAGCTCGGCCCGGTTTTCTGCAAGCTCGGTGCCCGCGTCACCTACCTGATCTCCGAGATCGAAGCCTTCGAGCGTCGCGTTTCGCGGCACTCGACCTTCACTCGCGTGTACCAGTGAGGAGGACGGCCATGAGCGACCTGACCATCTTCCCCGCCGACCTCGCGGCCATGAGCATCGCCCAGTTGGCGGCGCTGCCGGTCACCGACTTCGTCGATGCCGAGCGCAACGTCGACGAGGCCTCCGCCTACCTCAAGCAACTGCGCACCAAGCTGGACGCCGCCAAGTTGCAGCGTTTCGGTGAGCAGGCGCGCGTCGCACTGCGTGACTCCGGGCGCGACTTCGGCACCGCCCACGTCAACGACGGCGCGTTGCACGTCAAGTACGAGCTTCCCAAGAAGGTGACCTGGAGCCAGCCCATTCTCAAGGAGATGGCCGAGCGCATCGTCGCCTCGGGCGACAAGGTGGAGGACTACATCGACATCAAATTGTCGGTGTCCGAGTCCCGCTATACCAACTGGCCAACGGCGCTGCAGGAGCAGTTCGCCGCCGCCCGCACGGTCGAAGAAGGCAAGCCGACCATCACCCTGACGCTCGATGGGGGTGTGGCATGAGCCTTCCCATCATCTCCGCGAAGCAGCGCATGGCCGAGCGCAAGGGCGTCAAGCTGCTGATGCTCGGCAAGTCCGGCATCGGCAAGACCACCCGGCTCAAAGACCTCGATCCGAAGACCACGCTGTTCATCGACATCGAGGCCGGTGACTTGGCAGTGGCCGACTGGCCGGGCGACACCATCCGACCGGCGTCCTGGCCCGAGAGCCGCGACTTCTTCGTGTTCCTCGCGGGCCCGGACAAGTCGCTGCCGCCGGAGTCTGCCTTCTCGCAGGCGCACTACGACCACGTCATCGAGAAGTTCGGCGACGCGACGCAGCTCGACCGCTACCAGACCTTCTTCCTCGACTCGATCACGCAGTTGTCGCGCCAGTGCTTCGCGTGGTGCAAGACACAGCCCGGTGCTACCAGCGACCGCTCCGGCAAGCCTGATCTGCGCGGTGCCTACGGCCTGCTGGGCCAGGAAATGGTGAGTGCCTTGACCCACCTGCAGCACGCACGCGGCAAGAACGTCGTGTTCGTGGCCATCCTCGACGAACGCCTCGATGACTACAACCGCAAGGTGTTCGTGCCGCAGATCGAAGGCAGCAAGACCAGCCTGGAGCTGCCCGGCATCGTCGACGAGGTCGTGACGCTGGCCGAGATCAAGGCCGAGGACGGTAGCGCCTACCGCGCCTTCGTCACCCACACCGTCAATCCCTACGGCTTCCCGGCCAAAGACCGCAGCGGTCGTCTCGACCTGCTGGAGCCGCCGCATCTCGGCGCGCTGATCGCCAAGTGCGCGGACGCACCTGCTACGCCCGCCAGAGCCGCCACCCCCACACACATCGAATCTCAGGAGTAATCGCAATGACCGCATGGAATGACTTCAACGACGCCGACGCCCAGCAATCCGGCTTCGATCTGATCCCCAAGGGCACCACTGTCCCGGTGCGCATGACCATCAAGCCCGGTGGCTACGACGACCCGTCGCAGGGCTGGGGCGGCGGCTACGCCACCGAGTCCTTCGAGACCGGCTCCATCTATCTTGCGGCCGAATTCGTGGTCACCGCTGGCGACCATGCCAAACGCAAGATGTGGTCGAACATCGGCCTGCACTCCAAGAAGGGCCCGACCTGGGGCCAGATGGGGCGCAGCTTCATTCGCGCCGCACTCAACAGCGCACGCAACGTCCACCCGCAGGACAACGGCCCGCAGGCCGCCGCCGCACGCCGCATCCAGGGCTTCAACGAACTGGATGGCCTGGAGTTCCTGGCCCGCGTCGACATCGAGAAGGACGGCAAGGGCCAAGACCGCAACGTGGTCAAGGTGGCGGTCGAACCGGATCACCCCGACTACGCCAAGTTGATGGGCGTGCCGCCCAAGGCGTCGGGCGGCGGCACGTCCGGCGCTCCGGCGCAGGCAGCCCCCGCGTATCAAACACCGGCTCCACAACGCGCACCCGTGACGGGCAAACCGTCGTGGGCGCAGTGAGGGAGGCCGCCATGAGCGCATCCACCCTCAGTGCCAGCCACTGCGGCGTCGTGCATTTCGGCGACCTCGACTGCGAGGCGGTCGTGCTCACCACCGGCGAGCGCGGCTACGTCCGCAAGCAGGTGGCCAAGCTGCTCGGCGTCCACGAGAACAACACGGGTCACCGTTTCCGCCAAATTTTGGCCGACTTCTCGCCTAAGTCATTGTCAGAGCTGGACAAATTTGAATCACCGATTTCGCTGCCCAGCGGCCGGCGGGCGCAGTTCTTCCCGGCGGGCGTGATCACCCAGATCGCCTCCGGCGTGATTGATGCCGCGCTCGACCACACGCTGCACCGTGCGCGCAGGAAGCTGGTGCCCAACTGCATGAAGATCATGCGCGCGCTCGCCACCACCGGCGAGGTCGCGCTGATCGACGAGGCCACCGGCTACCAGCACCACCGCGCGCCTGATGCGCTGCAGGAGCTGATCTCCAAGTTGCTGCGCCAGTCCTGCGCGTCATGGGAGCGGCGTTTCCACCCGGACTACTACCGGGCGCTGTACCGCCTCTTCAACTGGCGGTACCAGGGGCACGAGCAGAACCCGCCCCACGTCATCGGCCAGATCACCTTGCGCTGGGTCTACGGGCCGGTGCTGCCGGAGGACTTGCTGGGCGAGATCCGCAACCGCAAGGGCATCTCGCAGAAGCACCACCAGTGGTTGTCCGAGCAGGGGCTGGCGCATCTTGAATCGCAGATTCACGCGGTCACCGCGATTGCGCGCAGCTCGATGAACTACCGCGATTTCGCCCGCCGCTGCGAAGCCGCGTTCGCTGGCGCTGCCCTGCAGTTGGGCCTGCTGCTCGATGAACTCGAGGAGGGGGCGTGAAATGCTGGGTCTGCAAACGACAAGCACGCGGCTACGGCCACACGGACGGTCGCTTCAAGACCGCCGATCCGCGCCGCTACGTGCTCGACTGGGTGTTCTGCTCGCGCCGCTGTCAGGACGCGTTTCATGGGCTGTACAGCAACTGGCAGCGCGCCAAGGAAGGCCGCATCGACCAGACGGAGGTCGCCATGATCGATCCGTCTGATGTCGAACTGGCCGCGATGCGCCAGTGCCTCAAGGCCTTCGGCGAGGCTGCGGGCGAGATCGGGTTTGCCAAGCCGCTGGGCGACTACTCCGAAACCGAAGCGCTGCAGGTGATCGACGCCATCGTCACCTGCTGGTCGGACGCGATGGTCGCGCACCACGAGGCCACCAAGTTCCCGCCCGTGCGGGGCTTGCCGCCGACGCCCGATCCGCTGGCACCCGACGCTGCCAATCCGTTCGCCGATCTGGAGGACGACCTGCCGTGGGACGAGCCGAAGGGGAGGAAGCCATGATGGACTTCAATTCCTCGGCCAGCCTCTCCGGCCAGATCACGGCGCTGATTGACATCGGCATGCAACGTGTGCGTGCGCAGCAGACCGCACGCGACTACCTCGGCGCGTCGCGTCTGGGAGCGGCTTGCGAGCGCGCGTTGCAGTTCGAGTACGCCAAAGCTCCGGTCGATCACGGGCGCGACACCCAGGGCCGGATGCTGCGCATCTTCGAGCGCGGCCACCTCATGGAGGACTGCATGGTGGCGTGGCTGCGCGACGCGGGCTTCGACCTGCGCACCCGCAAGCCCGATGGCGAGCAGTTCGGCTTCTCCGATGCGCACGGTCGCCTGCGCGGCCACGTCGATGGCGTGATCGTCGGCGGGCCGGACGGTTTCCACTATCCCGCGCTGTGGGAGAACAAGTGCCTCGGCGCGAAATCGTGGCGCGAACTGGAAGCCAAGGGCCTCGCGGTCGCCAAGCCGGTGTACGCGGCGCAGGTCGCGCTCTATCAGGCGCATCTGCAACTGCACGAGCACCCGGCGCTGTTCACCGCGATCAACGCCGACTCGATGGACATCTACGTCGAGCTGGTGCCCTTCGATGGCGCGCTCGCGCAGCGGATGACGGATCGCGCGGTCAAGGTCATCTCCGCGACCGAAGCCGGTGAGCTGCTGCCGCGCAGCTTCCACGAACCCACTCACTTCGAATGCCGGATGTGCGCATGGCAAGACCGGTGCTGGAGAACCCCATGAGCGACGACACGCAATTCATCGGCGACGTCGAACCGATGATCGACGCCAAGCAAGCTGCTGCCGCGCTGCGCTTGCCGTACTACTGGTTCGCCGACCCGCAGATGCGCAGCAAGTACAAGATTCCCCACTACCTGATGGGCGGTCTGGTGCGCTATCGCCCGTCCGAACTGTCTGCGTGGGCGGCGCGCAGCACCGTCGCGCAGGGGCGCGACGGAGACACCGATGGCGTGGAGGCCGAATGACTCTCGACTTCAACGACATCGCGCCACTGCCCGATCACAACCGCCGCACCCTCAGCGACGCCGAGCGCGAAGAGCTTCGTGCCGACTTGCTCGCACGACTTGAATCCGTTCTGTTCACTTTGTTCCCTGCGGGCAAGAAGCGCCGTGGCAAGTTCCTGATCGGCGACGTGCTGGGCAGTCCGGGCGACAGCCTCGAAGTGGTTCTCGATGGCGACAAGCAAGGGCTGTGGACGGATCGCGCTACTGGCGACGGCGGCGACATCTATGCGCTGATAGGTGCGCACCTCGGCATCGACGTGCTGCACGACTTTCCGCGCGTGCTCGACGCCGTTGCCGATCTGCTCGGACGCTCGCGTTCCGCACCGGTGCGCAAGACCAGCAAGAAGGACGTGCCGGTCGACGAGCTCGGCCCCGCCACCGCCAAGTGGGACTACCTCGATGCTGCGGGGCATCTCATCGCCGTCGTCTACCGCTACGACCCGCCCGGGCAAAAGAAGCAGTTCCGGCCCTGGGACGCCAAGCGGCGCAGGATGGCACCGCCCGATCCGCGCCCGCTCTACAACCAGCCGGGGATGAGCAGTGCCGCGCAGGTGGTGTTGGTCGAAGGCGAAAAATGCGCGCAGGCCTTGATCGACGCGGGCATCGTGGCCACCACGGCGATGCACGGCGCGAACGCCCCGGTCGACAAGACCGACTGGTCGCCGCTTTCAGCCAAGGTGGTGTTGATCTGGCCCGACCGCGACAAACCGGGCTGGGACTACGCGGCACAGGCGGCGCAGGCCATCCTGTCGGCGGGTGCGAAGTCCTGCCACATCCTCTATCCGCCCGAGGAAGCTGCCGAGGGCTGGGACGTGGCGGACGCCATCGCCGAGGGCTTTGATGTCGCTACCTTCCTCACCCACGGGCCGCGCCTGCAGATGCACGACGTGGCCGATGACGTCGATCCGGTGGTCAGCAGCGACGAATCTGTCTGGGGCACCGAGGACGCGCTGGCGCTGTCCTTCACCCGCCGCTACCACCGCGACTGGCGCTACGTGGCTGCGTGGGGTCGCTGGCTGGTGTGGGACGGTCAACGCTGGCGCGCCGAGGACACGCTGGCCGCCACCGACCTGATCCGCAGCGTTTGCCGCCAGACCGCCGTGCGCGCCGACAACCCCAAGGTCGCCGCCAAGTTGGCCAGCGCCAGCACGGTCGGTGGTGTGGAGCGGCTGGCGCGGGCAGACCGCAGGCACGCGGCCACCACCGACGAATGGGACGCCGACCCGTGGCTGCTCAATACACCCGGTGGCGTGGTCGATCTCAAGACCGGTCGCAAGCGCGCGAACGACCGCGCCGACCGGATGACCAAGATCACCACGGCCACGCCGGGTGGCGACTGCCCGCAGTGGATGGCATTCCTGTCTGACATCGCGGGCGGCGATGTTGATCTGCAGACCTACCTGCAGCGGATGGTCGGCTATTGCCTGACCGGCGTGACCAGCGCCCACGCGCTGTTCTTCCTGTACGGCACGGGTGCCAACGGCAAGAGCGTGTTCGCCAACGTCATCA
The DNA here is from genome assembly GCF_051942715.1 of Acidovorax sp. BL-A-41-H1. NCBI lineage: Bacteria > Pseudomonadati > Pseudomonadota > Betaproteobacteria > Burkholderiales > Comamonadaceae > Acidovorax > Acidovorax sp. BL-A-41-H1. Next base: position 361,423 of record NZ_JBPVJQ010000005.1, read on the forward strand.
GCACCATCCTCGGCGACTACGCCGCCACGGCGTCGATGGACACCTTCGTCGAGACGCGTGGTGACCGCCATCCGACCGATCTGGCGGGCCTGCGCGGCGCGCGCTTCGTGACGGCCATCGAAACCGAGCAGGGGCGGCGCTTGAACGAGTCCAAGGTCAAGGCCATCACGGGCGGCGACAAGATCTCCGCGCGCTTCATGCGCCAGGACTTCTTCGAGTACACGCCGCAGTTCAAGCCGGTGATCGTGGGCAACCACAAGCCCGCCATCCGCAACATCGACGAAGCGATGAAGCGGCGCATGCACATGATTCCCTTCACAGTGACGATTCCGCCCGAGCGGCGCGATAGCCGCCTGACCGAGAAGCTGCTGGCCGAACGCGACGGGATTCTGGCGTGGGCCGTGGCCGGGTGTCTTGCGTGGCAGCGCGAAGGCTTGAAGCCGCCCGCCAGCGTGGTGTCGGCGACCGAGGAGTATTTCGAGTCCGAGGATGCGCTGGGGCGCTGGCTCGATGAACGCTGCGTGCGCGCGCCCAACGCCAAATCGCTGACCGCCGAACTGTTCACCGACTGGAAGCAGTGGGCCGAGGCCGCCGGGGAGTTCATCGGCGCGCAACGGCGCTTCTCCGATCTGCTGATCACGCGCGGGATCGAGAAGTGGCGCAACGGCATGGGCGTGCGCGGGTTCCAGGGCATTGGCCTCAAGCACCCGCCGATGCCCGCCTACACCCCCTACGCGGACAACTGACCCCCATGAAGACCACGTCGTCTGACGCAGCTGACGCATTTGCTCGTAACTCTCTATACGCGTGCGCGCGTGCGCGCCTCACGGAGAGTTTCGGTATTCCGTGTCAGCTGCGTCAGACCTGCACCGGACAAGGACTGACACCATGACCACCACCATCCTCGCCCTCGATCTGGGCACCACCACCGGCTGGGCGCTGCGGGGCAGCGACGGCCACATCACCAGCGGTTCCGAGAGCTTTCGTCCGCAACGATTCGAAGGCGGCGGAATGCGCTTCCTGCGCTTCAAGCGCTGGCTCACCGAGATCAAGCAATCCTGCGACGGCATCGACTGCCTGTACTTCGAGGAAGTCCGTCGCCACGTCTCGACCGACGCGGCGCACGCCTACGGCGGCTTCCTCGCCACGCTCACCGCGTGGTGCGAACACCACCAGATCCCTTACCAGGGCGTGCCCGTGGGCACGATCAAGAAGCACGCCACCGGCAAGGGCAACGCCAGCAAGGACGAGATGGTGGCGTCCGCCCGTGCCCGTGGTCATGCCCCGGCCGACGACAACGAAGCCGACGCGCTGGCCCTCCTGCACTGGGCTGTCCACCACCACGACCTTGGACAGGAGGTGTGACGTGGCCCGCAACGACTGGACGATTGAGGACGTGGCAGCACGCTTCGAGGAAGCCGCCAGCACCGGACGACGCCTGCCACCGGTGCGTGTGCAGGGCTACTTCAACACCTGGCCCATCATTGTGCGCAAGGAGTGGGAAGCCTTTGCCGCCGACGAGCACGTCTACCGACCCTTCCCACCCACACCCGACGCCGTTGCCCGGATGCTGGAGACGATGAAGTGGGTGCAGTGGCTGGAGGTCGAGCAGCGCCATCTGGTGTGGATGCGGGCCAAGCGCTACGGCTGGCGCGACATCACGATCCGCTTTGCTTGCGACCGAACGACGGCGTGGCGGCGCTGGCAACGGGCGCTGGAGATCGTCGCCGAGAAACTCAACGGCGAAGGCCTCCGCCTGCCTTCCAAAATCGTGGGCCAAGCAGGGTAATGCTTGCCGCGTTTGTCCTTCGTTTCCTGCGTTTGTCCCTTTTGACGCTCGTCGAGCCTGCAACAAAACAGCACGGCCGGGGGTAGTATTTCAGCTATCTTCTGGACAGCGGTGACGGTTCGGCGAGCGGCCCGAGGTGAAAGGGGTCCTTCCTGCCGAAAGTCCCATGCGGGGGGCGCGAGCGCGACGCTTTTTTAGCGTCAGGGCGCGGACAAGGTTACCAGTCGGCAGGTTACCGGCCTCGGTTACCACCCCCTGGCGCAGTTACCACCCCACCAGAATCTTCATTCACTCAACCCGCCCGGCGGCAACGCTCGGCGGGTTTTGCTTTTGGGACTTCCACTTTGAACACGCTCAACGTCGAGTACCGCAAGGTCGAGGCGCTGATTCCCTACGCCCGCAATCCGCGCACGCACGCCGAAGGCCAGATCGCCAAGATCGCGGCCAGCATCGTCGAGTACGGCTGGACGAACCCGATCCTGGTCGATGCCGACAACGGCATCATCGCCGGGCACGGGCGTCTGGCCGCAGCCCGTAAGCTCGGGCTGGATCAGGTTCCGGTGATCGAGCTGGCGCATCTGACCGTCGCGCAGAAACGGGCGCTGGTGATCGCCGACAACCGGCTGGCGCTTGATGCGGGCTGGGACGAAGAGATGCTGGCCCTGGAGCTGGCCGATTTGTCCGAGGCCGGGTACGACCTTGCCCTGACCGGTTTCGAGGATGCCGAGATTGAAGCGCTGCTCACGGGTGAGGTGACCGACGACGGTACCGACCCGGAGCCGGATACCGACGAGCAGGACGCAGCGGACGACGTGCCGGATGCGCCGGTCGTGGCGGTGTCGCGCCCCGGCGATGTCTGGGCCATCGGGTCGCACCGGCTGATCTGTGGCGACGCCACCGACCGGGGCGTGGTCGCGGCACTGATGGACGGCGACACCGCTCGCCTGTGCTTCACCTCGCCGCCCTACGGCAACCAGCGCGACTACACCTCGGGCGGGATCACCGATTGGGATGGCCTGATGCGTGGTGTGTTCGCGCACCTGCCGATAACGGGCGATGGGCAGGTGCTGGTCAACCTTGGCCTCATCCACCGCGACAACGAGGTGATCCCGTATTGGGATGCGTGGCTCGGCTGGATGCGTCAGCAGGGTTGGCGGCGCTTCGCGTGGTACGTCTGGGATCAGGGGCCGGGAATGCCCGGTGACTGGGCAGGACGCTTCGCCCCGAGCTTCGAGTTCGTTTTCCACTTCAACCGCGAAAGCCGCAAGCCGAACAAGATCGTGCCCTGCAAGCACGCCGGGCAGGAATCGCACCTGCGCGCCGACGGGTCGTCCACCGCGATGCGCGGCAAGGATGGCGAAGTGGGTGGCTGGACGCACAAGGGCCTGCCGACGCAGGACACGCGCATCCCCGACAGCGTGATCCGCGTGATGCGCCACAAGGGCAAGATCGGTCAGGACATCGACCACCCCGCCGTGTTCCCGGTCGCGCTGCCGGAGTTCGTGATCGAGGCCTACACGGACGTGGGCGATATCGTGTTCGAACCCTTCGGCGGCAGCGGCACCACGATGCTGGCGGCCGAGCGCACGGGCCGCGTCTGCCGCAGCGTGGAAATCGCGCCGGAGTACGTGGATGTCGCCATTAAACGCTTCCAGCAGAACCACCCCGGTGTGCCGGTCAGCTTGATCGCCACCGGTCAGTCCTTCGCGCAGGTCGCCGCCGAGCGCGCCGCCACCCTTGATGCCGAGGTGATGGCATGAACTGGCTGGCCGAAAAGATCGAGCAGTGGCCGACCACCAAGTTGCTGCCCTACGCCCGCAACGCGCGCACCCACTCCGAGGAGCAGGTGGCGCAGATCGCTGCCAGCATCGCCGAGTTCGGCTTCACCAATCCGATCCTCGCGGGCAGCGACGGCATCATCGTCGCTGGCCACGGTCGGCTGGCCGCCGCCCAGAAACTCGGGCTGGAGATCGTGCCGGTGGTCGTGCTCGACCACTTGAGCCCCACCCAACGCCGGGCCCTGGTCATCGCGGACAACCGCATCGCCGAGAACGCAGGCTGGGACGACGCGATGCTGCGGATCGAACTGGAAGCCTTGCAGCTGGACGGCTTCGACCTCGACATCACCGGCTTCGACGCCGACGCCCTGGCCGAACTGATCGCGGGCGACGAGCCTGACAACGAGAGGCAGACCGATGAGGATGCGGTGCCCGAAGTCTGCGAGACGCCGATCTCGCGTCCGGGCGATGTCTGGGTGCTCGGCCCGCACCGGCTGCTGTGTGGCGATGCCACCGTGGCGGCAAGCTACGAGGCCTTGCTGCAAGGCGAGCCGGTCGATATGGTCTTTACCGATCCGCCGTACAACGTGAACTACGCCAACAGCGCCAAGGACAAGATGCGCGGCAAGGATCGCGCGATCCTGAACGACAACCTGGGCGACGGGTTCTACGATTTCCTGCTGGCGGCGCTGACCCCCACCGTGGCGCATTGCCGGGGCGGGATCTACGTGGCGATGTCGTCGAGCGAACTGGATGTGCTGCAGGCCGCCTTCCGCGCTGCCGGTGGCAAGTGGTCGACGTTCATCATCTGGGCCAAGAACACCTTCACGCTGGGCCGTGCCGATTACCAGCGCCAGTACGAGCCAATCCTCTATGGCTGGCCCGAGGGGGCGACACGCCACTGGTGTGGCGACCGCGACCAGGGCGACGTCTGGAACATCAAGAAGCCGCAGAAGAACGACCTGCACCCGACGATGAAGCCGGTGGAGTTGGTCGAACGCGCGATCCGCAATTCGAGCCGACCCGGTAACGTGGTGCTCGACCCCTTCGGTGGCTCGGGCACGACCTTGATCGCCGCAGAGAAGTCAGGCCGCGTTGCGCGGCTGATCGAACTCGATCCGAAGTACGTGGACGTGATCGTGCGCCGGTGGGAAGACTTCACCGGCAAGCAGGCCACCCACGAGGCGAATGGCGCGGCGCTCGATCAGGCGGCGAGCGACTCGTCGAGGATCTCGCAGTGAATCACGAAGCCCGTCAGGTAAGGCAGGCCGCGCGGGATGCCGTACTGCTTGCTGGTCTGGCGGCCAATCGTCCAGCCCATCCAGCGCTCCGTGGCGGCGTTGATCGCGTTCGCCAGGGGCTGGCCCTGATAGAGCCCGTTCTGGACGTCGTCCGCAAAGTGGCGTCCGTGGCGGCTGTCGAGGAAGACCCGTACCGATTCGAAGGGCTGGCCGGTGGCGTCCGAGATGGCGCTCATCGCCAGGGGCCACGCGGCGCTGGCGTGCTCGTTCATCGTGCCCCAAAAGCCCCAGGCGTCGTTCTGGGTGGCGGGGATCTGGATGCTGGTCATGGTGGTTTCTCCTTCGGGTTGATCGTTGCGATACCCGTAGTAACGCGCTGTTCGATTGAGAAGCCAAGCGCTGCTTGGCCTCTTTCTCTATCTTTCTCGATTAGGCGATGCGGTAGACCCGCTCGCCGCCCTGCGGCTTGTCCGACACGATGGTCAGGCCGAGCTTTTTCTTGAAGGCTCCGGCAAAGGTGCCGCGCACCGTGTGCGCCTGCCAGCCGGTGGCGGTGCAGATCTGGCCGATGGTTGCGCCCTCGGGACGCTGCAGCATCCGGATCACTTCGGACTGCTTGCTGTTGTCGCGGGTGCGAGGCGCTTTGACGGGCGTTTTGAAGGACGCCTCGGCTTGGGCGACGGCGGCTTCGAGCTCTGCGTCCGCGTCTGCGGTGTCGTCCTGTGCCGCTTCGGCGTTGGCAATGATCGCGTCGAGTTTGGCCTCGAACTTCGAGGTGTGCTCGGCGTTGACCTGGGGGCGCTTCATGCCCAAGGCGTCATAGCCCTCAGCGGCGACGCACCAGCCCTCGCCGTCAGGCGTGATCAGGGCGCGATTGAACATTCCTTCGAGCACCTTTTTGCGCGCGCCGCCTTTGATGTTGTCGGGGAACCAGTCGATCTTGCCGCCGCTGGTGTTGATGGCCTTGGCGAGGATGGCGTGCTGGGCCGGGGTGAGTTGGGTGGTGGTCATGGGCTGCTCCTTCGGGGGTGGTGGATGACGATGTGATGAACGCGCTGTTCGGGAGTGAAGCCAAGCGCTTTCCGCTTGGTTTCGTGGATTTCCGATCAGTCCTTGGCGATCTCCGCGTCCGTGGCTTTCGAGCTCGACGCGCCGAGTTCGACGCCCGCCTTGAAGGCTGCTTCCAGCGCGTCCCGGATGCACCACACCGCCGTGTCGTGGAAGTCCAGGCTGTCGGCGTGGCGGGTTTGCAGGGTGTCGATGCCCAGATGCTTCTGGGCGATCAGGGTGAGGATGGTGTCGATCTGGCTCATGGCGTGTTCCTTTCGGGGTTTGGTTGGCGTGACGTGATGAACGCGCTGTTACCGATGGAAGCCAAGCTCAATCCGCAGGAATGACGAACAGATGATTGAAGAAGGTGACGATGGGACTCTCGATTCGCGCCTACGCGCGCCACCGTGGCGTGTCGCACGTGGCCGTGAAGAAGGCCATCGACACCGGGCGGATCACCGCACTGCCTGACGGCACGATTGATCCGGATGCGGCGGACGCCCAGTGGGCACAAAACACATTGCAGCCGCGCCGTGCCGCTGCGCAGGAGAAGGTCAGCACCACAAAGGCGCGAACCGCGCCCGCAACAGGGCCCGCCGAAGCAACACCGCAGCGCGATGTCGCCGACACCAGCACAGCGCCGATGTCGGCGGGAGGTACCTCGCTGTTGCAGGCGCGCACGGTCAACGAGGTACTGAAGGCCAAGCTCAACAACCTGGAGCTGGCACACCGAAAGAAGGAGCTGGTGGATCGGGCGCAGGCCGTGGCCCACGTATTCAAGCTCGCGCGCATCGAGCGCGACGCGTGGTTGAACTGGCCCGCGCGCATCTCGGGGCAGATGGCCTCCGCGCTTGGCCTTGATGCGCACACGATGCACGTCACGCTGGAAGCCGCCGTGCGCGAGCACCTGATCGAACTGGGCGAGCTGCGCCCGCGCGTGGATTGACGATGGACGATTACGAAGGCGCTGTTGAGATCGAACGCGCGTGGCGCGACGGCTTGACGCCTGATCCGCTACTCACCGTGTCGGAATGGTCGGATCGCCATCGGATGCTCTCCAGCAAGGCGTCCGCCGAACCCGGGCGCTGGCGCACCAGCCGCACGCCGTACCTGAAGGCGATCATGGATTGCCTGTCGCCGACCTCGCCGGTTGAGCGCGTGGCGTTCATGAAGGCCGCTCAGCTCGGTGCGACCGAAATGGGCTCGAACTGGATCGGCTACGTGATCCACCACGCACCGGGGCCCATGATGGCCGTCTGGCCGACTGTGGAGATGGCCAAGCGCAACTCGAAGCAGCGGATCGACCCGCTGATCGAGGAGTCGGCGGCGCTGGCGGAATTGATCGCGCCCGCACGCAGCCGGGATTCGGGCAACACGATTCTGGCCAAGGAGTTCCGGGGCGGCGTGCTGGTGATGACCGGCGCGAACAGCGCGGTGGGCCTGCGCTCGATGCCGGTGCGCTACCTGTTCCTCGACGAGGTCGACGGCTACCCGTTGGACGTCGAGGGCGAAGGCGATGCAATTTCGCTGGCCGAGGCGCGCACGCGCACCTTCGCGCGCCGCAAGATCTTCATCGTGTCGACGCCGACGATTTCGGGGGCAAGCGCCATCGAGCGCGAGTACGAAGCCAGCGACCAGCGCCGCTACTTCGTGCCGTGCCCACACTGCAACCACCCGCAGTGGTTGCGCTTCGAGCAACTGCGCTGGGACAAGGGTGCGCCGGAATCCGCCGCCTACATCTGCGAATCCTGCGACACCGCGATTGCCGAGCATCACAAGACGTGGATGCTGGAGCACGGCGAATGGCGCTCGATGGCACAGGGCAAGACGGCAGGCTTTCACCTGTCGTCGCTGTACAGCCCGGTGGGCTGGCGATCCTGGCGTGACATCGCTGCCGCGTGGGAAGCCGCCGTCAACAAGGAGTCGGGGTCGGCCGCCGCGATCAAGACCTTCAAGAACACCGAACTCGGTGAGACGTGGGTCGAGGAAGGCGAAGCGCCCGACTGGCAACGGCTGGTCGAGCGCCGCGAGGAGTACCACATCGGCAGCGTACCGCAAGGCGGTCTGCTGCTGGTTGGCGGCGCGGACGTGCAGAAGGACCGCATCGAAGCCTCGGTCTGGGCCTTCGGGCGCGGCAAAGAATCGTGGCTGGTCGAGCACCGCGTGCTGATGGGCGATACCGCCCGCGACGCGGTGTGGAAAGCCCTGGCCGCGATGCTGGCCGAGCAGTGGACGCACGCATCGGGCGCGGCGATGCCGCTGGCGCGCTTCGCGCTGGACACCGGCTTTGCCACGCAGGAGGCCTACGCCTTCGTGCGTGCTTGCCACGATGCGCGCGTGATGGCGGTCAAGGGCGTGCCGCGCGGCGCGGCCCTGATCGGCACGCCCACGGCCATCGATGTCTCGCAGGGCGGCAAGAAGCTGCGCCGGGGAATCAAGGTGTTCACGGTAGCGGGCGGCATCGCCAAGCTGGAGTTCTACAACAACCTGCGCAAGAGCGCGGACGTTGGCGAGGACGGCTTGACCCCGGTGTTTCCTGCCGGGTTCGTCCATCTGCCGAAGATCGATGCTGAGTTCATCCAGCAGCTCTGCGCCGAACAACTGATCACCCGCCGCGACCGCAACGGCTTCCCGGTGCGCGAGTGGCAAAAGATGCGCGAGCGCAACGAAGCGCTCGACTGCTACGTCTACGCCCGCGCGGCCGCGTCCAGCGCGGGACTGGATCGCTTCGAGGAACGCCACTGGCGCGAGCTGGAGCGGCAACTGGGGGTAGCACCCCCACCGGATGAGCCACCGCCCATCCACGATATCGAATTGAACGAGGCCACCCAACGCGGTGGCCTCGCTGCTTCTGGCACCCGCAATACCGGCCGGCGCGTCATCCGAAGCCGTTGGCTTCGTTGACGGCGGCCGCTTCAAACCAAGGAGAACACATGAGTCTTGCCACCCGCATCGAGAGCCTGGTCATCCGGGTTGCCCAGGAGTTCAACGACGTCCGGACCACCGCTGGCAATCTCGCCAGCCTGTCCACCACCGACAAGTCGAGTCTGGTCGCGGCGATCAACGAGCTGAAAGCGGCGGTGCTGTCCGCCACCGCCATCGACGACAGCCAGATCGCCACCTCCACCACCTACTCGTCGAACAAGATCGTGTCGCTGCTCGACGCGCTCAAGGCCGACATCCTCGGTGGAGCTGACGCCGCCTACGACACCCTGGTCGAGATCCAACAGTTGCTGCAGAACGGCAGCACAGGTCTGGACGCGCTCCTGGCTGCAGTCAATCTCCGGGTGCGCTTCGACGCGGCACAGACCTTGACGGTCGCCGAGCAGCTGCAGGCCCGCATCAACATCGGTGCCGTGGCGGCCGTCGATGTCGGGAACACCGACACCGACTTCGTCGTGATCTTCGACGGGGCGCTGGCCTGATGAGCCTCGCGTCCAGCATCGCCGCTTTGGCGGCGCGCATCGGCTTCGAGGTCAAGACCAAGATCGACGACACACATCCTGGTCTTGCCCGGGTGTGGGTCAGCTTCGGCTACGTCAATGGTCAGGTCGTGATCGCCAGCGCGCGCAACGTCGCCAGCGTCGTGCGCACTGCGGCGGGCCGCTACCGCGTGCATTTCGCCGTGGCGATGCCCGACGCGAACTACTGCTGGACGGCGCTCGCACGCAGCAGCGTCAACGGCGGCCAACAGCGCGTGGCCGTCGTGCGGGCCAGCTCTGACCTCAAGACGGCCCAGTACGTCGACATCTCCTGCGCGACGCCTGCAACGTCGTTTGACGACTCCTCCGAAATCAATCTCGTGGTGTACCGCTGATGGCCTACACAGAAATCCAACTCCAGGCATTGGAGAGCGCGCTCGCCAAGGGCGAACGGCGGGTGACCTTTGCTGACAAGACGGTCGAGTACCGCTCGGTCGACGAGCTGATGGCTGCGATCCGCGAGGTCAGGCGCGGGCTGCTGCAGCAGGCGGCAGAAACCGGGCTGCTGCCCGGTGCGCCGCGCCAGATCCGGGTCACGACCTCCAAGGGGTTTTGATGGCCTGGTACTCCAAACTCCGAAGTCTCTTCGGTCAGCCTCCCGTCCACGAAGCGGCGGGGCGTGGCCGTCGCTCGCTGGCCTGGATGCCCGGCAACCCCGGCGCGGTCGCCGCGATGCTGGCGACCAGCAACGAACTGCGCGGCAAGAGCCGTGACCTCGTGCGCCGCAACGCATGGGCACAGGCAGGCATCGAAGCCTTTGTGGCCAACGCGGTCGGCACCGGCATCAAGCCCCAGAGCCTGTCGCCTGACGAGGCGTTCAAGGCCGAGGTGCAGGCGCTGTGGCGCGACTGGACGGCGGAAGCCGACGCCGCCGGTCAGACCGACTTCTATGGTCTGCAGGCGCTGGCCTGCCGCGCGATGCTCGAAGGCGGTGAATGCTTGATCCGCTTGCGGCCGCGACGCCCGGAGGACGGGCTGGTCGTTCCACTGCAACTCCAGTTGCTGGAGCCCGAGCACCTGCCGATCAATTTGAATACCGATCTGCCGTCGGGCAACGTGGTGCGCTCCGGTATCGAGTTCGACAGCCTGGGACGGCGCGTCGCCTACCACCTGTACCGCTCGCACCCCGAGGACGGGCGTTTGGCCCCGATGTCGGGCCAGGGCGGCATGGACACGGTGCGCATCCCGGCTGCGGAAATCATCCATTTGTTCCGCGTGCTGCGCCCGGGCCAGATTCGCGGCGAGCCGTGGCTGTCGCGGGCGCTCGTCAAGCTCAACGAACTCGACCAGTACGACGACGCCGAGCTGGTGCGCAAGAAGACCGCCGCGATGTTCGCGGGCTTCGTCACGCGCGCCAACCCGGAAGACAACCTGATGGGCGAAGGCAATGCGGACGCCGAAGGCATCGCATTGGCTGGACTGGAGCCGGGCACGCTGCAGATTCTGGAGCCCGGTGAGGACATCAAGTTCTCCGATCCGGCCGACGTTGGCGGTTCGTACTCCGAATTCCTGCGCACGCAGTTCCGGGCAGTCGCTGCCGCCATTGGCATCACCTACGAACAACTGACCGGCGATCTGACGGGCGTGAACTACTCGTCCATCCGCGCAGGGATGCTGGAGTTCCGGCGTCGCTGCGAGATGGTGCAGCACGGCGTGCTGGTGCATCAGCTATGCCGCCCGGTGTGGGCGGCGTGGATGAAGCAGGCCGTGCTCGCCGGGGCGCTGGATGCGCCGGGCTTCGCACGCGGCGGGTCTGCCCGCCGTCGCCAGTACCTCGCCGTGAAGTGGATTCCGCAGGGCTGGCAGTGGGTCGATCCCGAGAAGGAGCTCAAGGCGATGTTGCTGGCCATCCGTGCGGGCTTGATGTCGCGCTCGGAAGCCATCTCGGCCTTCGGCTACGACGCCGAGGATGTTGACCGCGAGATCGCCGCCGACAACCAGCGCGCCGACGACCTCGGCCTGATCTTCGATTCCGACGCTCGCTACACGTCGAAGGACGGCGGCAGCGCGGAACCCAACCGCAACGCCGCCGACGCATCTGGCAGCACTTCGACTGCCTGAAGGACTTCCCATGACCTTGCTGCCGCATCTGGCGGCGCGCCTCTTTGGCGTGCCGCTGGCGATCCATCGCCCAAAACTTGACGTGATCCTGGCCGTGCTCGGCCCCCGGGTCGGCCTTGCCGATCTGGCCGCCGCCCCCGGCTACACGCCGCCCCAACGTGATAGCAGCGCCACGTCCGGATCACCGCCCGGTGTGGCGGTCATTCCGATTCACGGCACGCTGGTGCGCCGCACCGTGGGGCTGGAAGCCGAATCGGGGTTGACCAGTTACACGGGCCTCGCCGCGCAACTGGACGCCGCCATCGGCAATCCGGCGGTGTCAGCCATCCTGCTCGACATCGATTCGCCCGGTGGGGAGTCGGGGGGCGTGTTTGATCTGGCCGACCGCATCCGCGCAGCCAGCCAGATCAAGCCGGTCTGGGCCGTGGCCAATGACATGGCCTTCTCGGCCGCCTACGCGCTGGCGTCCGCCGCCAGCCGGGTGTTCGTGTCGCGCACCGGCGGTGTCGGCTCGATTGGCGTGATCGCCATGCACGTCGACCAGTCCGAGAAGGACGCGCAGGACGGCGTTCACTACACCGCCGTGTTCGCGGGCGACCGCAAGAACGACCTCAACCCGCACGAGCCGATCTCCAGCGAGGCCCACGCCTTCCTGAAGGCCGAGGTCAATCGCATCTACGGTCTGTTCGTCGAAACGGTGGCCCGCCACCGGGGCATCGAGGCGTCCGCTGTCCGCGACACCGAAGCCGGTCTGTTCTTCGGACAGGCCGCCGTCGCCATGGGCCTTGCCGATGCCATCGGCACCTTCGACGAGGCGCTGGCGCAACTGCTCGCATCCCTTTCCCCCAACCCGACTCCGGTGGCTGTGGCCACGCGGGCGGGCTCTTTCTGCAACCACCCCAAGGAGTCACTGATGAATGATCGAACCGACCCCGCTTCTCTTGATCGGCCTCTTGCTGATCCTGCTGGCAGTCCTGCTCAACCGCCCGCCGCCACGCTGAGCGTGGCCGACGCCGTCGAGATCGCGCAGACCTGCACGCTTGCCGCACGCACCGACCTGATCGCGGGCTTTCTCGAAGCCAACACCGCACCCGGCACGGTGCGCAGCCGTCTTCTCTCGGCCAAGGCCGAGGCCAGTCCGGAAATCGTCAGCCGCATCGCGCCTGACGCCTCTCGTCCCCCACCCGCCAACCCGCTGATCGACGCTGCGAGGAACCTCGCGGCGCAGTCGTCCGCACTGAAGAAGGAGATCTGAAATGCCGACCGTTTTCACCGAGGCCATGAATCTGGGCGACCTGCTCAAGTTCGAAGCGCCCAACCTGTACTCGCGCGACCGCGTCACCGTGGCGGCAGGCCAGAACCTGCCGCTGGGTACGGTGCTCGGCATCGTCACCGCCAGCGGCAAGTACAAACAAATCGACCCGTCCGCCGAGGACGGCACGCAGGTCGCCGCCGGTGTGCTGCTGCAGAACTGCGACGCCACGCTGACCGACCGTGACAACGGCCTTGTCGTTGCGCGTCACGCCATCGTGTCCGACCACGCGCTGCAGTGGCCCGAAGCCATCACCGCCGCCGAGAAAGCCTCGGCCATTGCCCAGCTCAAGGCGTTGGGCGTCCTCGTCCGTCAAGGAGTCTGACCATGCAGAACATCTTCGAGAACCCGGCGTTTTCGATGTCGGCGCTGACCGCCGCCATCAACATCCTGCCCAACAACTACGACCGTCTGGCCCAGATGGGCCTGTTCGTCGACCGCCCGCAGCGCTTCCGCTCGATCATCGTCGAGCAGCAGAACGGCGTGCTGACCTTGCTGCCGACGATGCCCGTGGGCTCGCCCGGCACGGTCGGCGTGCGCGGCCAGCGCAACGTGCGCTCGTTCCACATCCCGCACATCCCGCACGATGACGTGGTGCTGCCCGAGGAGGTGCAAGGCATCCGCGCCTTCGGTTCGGAGACGGAACTGCAGACGGTGGCAGGCGTGATGGCGCAGCACCTGCAGACGATGCGCAACAAGCACGCGATCACCCTGGAGCACCTGCGCTTCGGCGCGCTCAAGGGGCTGATCCTCGATGCCGACGGCAGCGTGATCTACAACCTCTTCACGGAGTTCGGCATCACGCCGCAGACCTTTGCGTGGGACATCGCCGCGCACGACAGCGATTTCGACGTCGGCAAGGCCTGCCGCGACCTGCTGCGCTACGTCGAGGACAACCTGCAGGGCGAGCGGATGACCGGCATCCACGTCCTGGTCGGCAAGGACTTCTTCGAAGCGCTCACGACGCACGACGACGTGATCGCGGCCTACGAGCGCTGGCAGGACGGTCAGGCGCTGCGCACCGATATGCGTTCCGGCTTCACCTTCTGCGGCATCACCTTCGAGGAGCATCGCGGCCGCGCGACCGCACCCGGTGGCACCGTGCGCCGCTTCGTCGAGGAGGACGAAGGCCACGCCTTCCCGCTGGGCACGATGGACACCTTCGCCACCTACTACGCGCCCGCCGACTTCAACGAGACGGCCAACACAATGGCGCTGCCGCTCTACGCCAAGCAGGAACCGCGCAAGTTCGACCGGGGCACCGACCTGCACACGCAGGCCAATCCGCTGCCGCTGTGCCACCGCCCACAGTTGCTGGTGAAGCTGGAGATCGCGTGATGGGCCTCGTCGAACAGGTCTATGCCGCCGCCACCAACGCGGGCCTGCTGCGCGATTGCCATTGGCAGCCTGCCGATGGCTCGCCGATGCAGACGCACGCGGTCGGATTTTCCGAACCGGACGACACGGTGTTCGATGGGCTGGCCTCGACCACCGACCACCAGATGTCGTATCCGGCGTCGGTGTTTATGGGTCTGGCCCCGCGCGACACGGTGGAGATCGGCAGCGTGACCTATCAGGTGCGCGACATCCGGGCCGTCGGCGACGGCTCGGAGATGCGCGCCAAGCTCACAAGGCTCTGACCCGTGTCCGGCAACTCGATCCGCGAACAGATTCTGCTCGCGGTGATGACGGCCGTCCGCACGCCGGTGGAATCGCTCGGGGCCACTCTGCACCGCTCGCCCACGGTGGCCATCGGCCGGGAGCAATGCCCGGCGCTGGTGGTGTTCCCCGAGTCCGAATCCATCACCGAGCGCGCCAACGACCGCGTCACGCGTGAACTGATCGTGCGCCTCGTCGCGCTGGCACGCGCGGTGCCGCCCGCGATTCCGGAGACAGAAGCCGACCGGCTGCTGACCGCCGCTCACGCCGCGCTGCTGGCCGACCGGAATCTGGGTGGCTTGTGCCTGGGCATCCGCGAGCAGGAATGCGAATGGGACATCGAGGACGCCGACGCGGTGGCTGCCGCTATTCCCGCGCGCTACGCGATCACCTACCGGACGCTCGACACCGATCTTTCAACCAACGGATGACTCCCATGACCTCACTCGTCTTGATCCGCCCACACACCCACGCGGGCAAGCCGCTGCAGCCGGGCGAACGGCTTGACGTGGAAAGCGGCACTGCCGACTGGCTCATCGCCAATGGCATCGCCCGCCACGACCGCCAGCCCGCACCCGTGCCGCAGCCGGAAGGCGACAGCGCTCCCATCGAAGCCAAACCCACTCCCACCCAACGCAAGGAATCCAAATCATGAGCACCTACGCCAGTTTTCAGGGCCGCGTCTTCCTCGGCAAGCGCGATATCGACGGCCTTCCTATCGAAGTGCGCTCGCCCGGCAACGTGGCCGAGCTGAAGCTCTCGCTCAAGACCGACGTGCTGGAGCACTACGAGAGCCAGACCGGCCAGCGCTCGCTGGATCACCGGATGGTCAAGCAAAAGTCGGCCACCGTGAATCTCACCATCGAGGAGTTCACCAAGGAAAACCTCGCGCTGGCGCTGTACGGCAACCACGTCACTGGCAGCACAGGCACTGTGACCGCCGAAACCATCGGCGGCGCTGCTCCGGTGGTCGGCGACCGCTACTTCTTCGCTCATCCCAAGGTGTCGGCGCTGGTGGTGACCGACTCGGCGGTCACGCCCGCGACGCTGACCGCAGGCACGCATTACACCGCCGACACCGACTTCGGTGCCCTCCAGTTTCTGGATACCACCGGCTTCACCGCGCCGTTCAAGGCGGCCTACAGCTACGGTGTGGCCACCGAGATCGGCATCTTCACGCAGGCGCTGCCCGAGCGGTTCCTGCGCCTGGAAGGCATCAACACCGCGCAGGGCAACGCCAAGGTGCTGGTCGAGCTGTACCGCGTGGCCTTCGATCCCTTGAAGGAAATCTCCTTCATCTCGGACGAGTACAACAAGTTCGAGCTGGAAGGCTCGCTCCTGGCCGACACCACCAAGCCTTATGACGCGGTGCTTGGCCAGTTCGGCCGCATCGTGCAACTGTGATGGGGACTGCCATGAGCGATCTGGAAACTCTCATCCCACAAGCGGTGGAGCTGGTCATCGACGGGGAGCCGTTGGCCATCAAGCCACTCAAGGTCGGCCAGATGCCCGCCTTCCTGCGCGCCATCACCCCGGTGATGCAGCAGATCGGCGGCGATGGCATCGACTGGCTGGCGCTGTTCGGCGAGCGCGGCGACGACTTGCTGACGGCGGTGTCGATTGCCGTCGGCAAACCGCGCGCGTGGGTCGATGAGCTGGCCGCCGACGAAGCCATTCTGCTGGCGGCCAAAGTGATCGAGGTCAACGCCGATTTTTTTACGCGGACGGTGATGCCCCGGCTCGACGGCCTGATCGCACGGACGGGCGCGACGGCAGCAATGGCCACGGCTGGTTCGACACCGTCCAGCACCTGATCGCCCACGGCCACCGGTTGCCGGACATCCTCGACTACACCCTGGCGCAGGTGCGTGGCTTCGCCGCCGCCACCGCGCGGGATGACGCCGCACGCGATGCGCGGCTTCTGTCGCTGATCGCCATCGGCACACGGGGCGACGCCCGCCACCTCGACCAGACCCTCGACAGGCTCCAAGACCATGCGCATCTCGGTTCGCATCGATAGCAAGGCCGCGCAGGCGCAACTGCGCCGCTGGGGCGGCGAGTTCCGCGACAAGGTCAAGCAGGCGGTCGCGCGCGGCATCGCCAGCGAAGCCACCGAACTCAAGCAGGACGTGCGAAGCCACGTCGCGGGCCAGATGACGGTGGTCAAGAAGTCCTTCGTCAAAGGCTTCACCGCCAAGGTGCTCGACAAGGATCGGAGTCGGCTGCCCGCGCTCTACGTCGGCTCGCGCATCCCGTGGTCGGGCATCCACGAGCGTGGCGGCGTCATTGGTGGCCGGATGCTGATCCCGCTGCACGGGCGCGTGGGCCGTAAACGCTTCAAGGCGCAGATCGCCGAGCTGATGCGCGGTGGCAATGCCTATTTCATCAAGAACGCCAAGGGGAACATCGTGCTGATGGCCGAGAACATCAAGGAACACGACCGGCCACTGTCGGGCTTCAAGCGCCGCTACCGAAAAGCCGAGGGCATCAAGAAGCTGAAGCGCGGTGCCGACGTGCCCATCGCCGTGCTGGTGCCGCGCGTGCAGCTCAAGAAGCGGCTGAACGTCGAGCGCATCGTCGCCGGTCGCATCCCGCGCCTCTCTGCACGGATCGAGAAGCAGTTACGGCTGGTGGACTGAAATGGCAAACCGCATTTCCATCCTTGTTGCGCTAGAAGGCGCTGACGAGGGGCTCAAACGCGCCATCAATTTGGCCGAGCGCAGCCTTGGCGAGTTTGGCGCGAACGCCAAGACCGCAGGCGATAAAGCCGCCGCCGGGATGGCCGAGGTCAAGGCCGGGATGAACGCCTTCGGTGATCAGGTCGCCAAGGCCAAGACGCAGTTGCTGGCCTTCCTCACCCTCAACTGGGCGGCGGGCAAGGTGCAGGAGATCGTCCAGATCGCCGACGCCTGGAACATGATGTCCGCGCGCCTGAAGCTCGCCACCGCAGGCCAGCGCGAATACATGGTCGCGCAGAAGGATCTGTTCGCCATCGCGCAGCGCATCGGCGTGCCGATCCAGGAAACCGCCACGCTCTACGGAAAGCTCCAGCAGGCCGTGCGGATGCTGGGTGGCGAGCAGAAGGACGCGCTCTCGCTGACCGAGAGTATCTCGCAGGCGCTGCGCATCTCCGGCGCATCGGCCACCGAGGCGCAGTCGTCCCTGCTGCAGTTCGGGCAGGCCTTGGCCTCGGGCGTGCTGCGCGGCGAGGAATTCAACTCCGTCGTCGAGAACAGCCCGCGTCTGGCCAAGGCGCTCGCCGATGGCCTGAACGTGCCCATCGGACGGCTGCGCAAGCTCGCCGAAGAAGGGCGGCTCACCGCCGACGTGGTGGTCAACGCGCTGATGAGCCAGAAGGACAAGCTGGCCGCCGAGTACGCGCAATTGCCGATGACCGTCAGCCAGGCCTTCACGCGCCTGTCGAACGCCTTCGGCCAGTGGATCAGCAAGCTCGACGAATCGACCGGCTTCACCAAGAAGCTCGCCGAGGCGCTGACGTGGCTGTCGGAGAACCTGGACACGGTGATGAAGTGGCTGGGGCGCATCGCCGAGGTCGGCCTCGCGGTGCTGGTCTACCGCCTGATTCCGGCGCTGATCATCGCGTGGCAGACGGCAGGTGCGGCGGCGGTGACAGCGGCCAGCACCACGGCGGCGGCGTGGGCAACGGCCAACCTGTCCCTGTCGAATGCCATCGCAACGGTCGGCAAGCTGCGCGTGGCCTTCGCCGTGCTCGGTGCGGCCATCATCGGCTGGGAGATCGGCACGTGGCTGTCGGAGAAGTTCGAAATCGTCCGCAAGGCGGGCATCTTCATGGTCGAGGTGCTGATGAAGGGCATCGAGCACCTGCGCTTCCAGTGGGAGGTGTTCGCCGCCATCTTCAGCTCCGACACCATCGCCGAAGCCACAAAGCGCCACGAGC
This sequence comes from Acidovorax sp. BL-A-41-H1, assembly GCF_051942715.1. NCBI lineage: Bacteria > Pseudomonadati > Pseudomonadota > Betaproteobacteria > Burkholderiales > Comamonadaceae > Acidovorax > Acidovorax sp. BL-A-41-H1. Next base: position 379,714 of record NZ_JBPVJQ010000005.1, read on the forward strand.
AGCGGCTCGCGGAGATGAATCGCATCTTCGCCGAGATGTACGCCGACGCCACCGAAGGCGCGAACGCGGCCAAGGGCGCGATGAACACCGCCGCGACCGCCGCCGAGGAAATCGCCAAGCGGCTGGAAGCCGTGCGCCAGGGCACGCAGGAAGCGGTCGGACGCGGCATCGAGGCCGTCCACGCCGCGCTGGAAAAGCTCAAGTCCCGGCTCGGCGAGGTCGAACAGGCGGTGGGCAAGGCCCAAGGCGTGGTCAACGACGCCACCGCCAAGATGGCCGAAGCCTACAAGGGGCTGACCTCAATCGTCGAGGCCAGTCTCGCGCAGCAGGTGCAGGCGGTGAAGAACCGCTACGAGCAGGAGAAGGCGGAACTGGAACGCACCCAGCAGTCCGAAACCGCCAAGATCACCAAGTCCACCCAGCTGCTCACCGAAGCGCTGACCCAGCAGGCGACCCTGCGCCGTCAGGCCACGACCGAGACGCTGGGCCTGATCGATCAGGAAACGCAGGCGCGCAAGGACGCCGCCGCCCGGCAAGGCCAGACCGAGGAAGAGCGCCGCGCCAATGTGCAGCGGGTCGAGAACGACATCCTCGCCACCAAGCGTCAGACCTTGACGCAGGCGCTCTCCGAGTACCGCCAGCACATCGACGCGCTCAACGCCGAAGCCAACCGGCATCTGGCCGAAGTGCAGCGCATCGAGGAAGCCAAGCGCCAGTTGTCGATGTCCACGGAGGAGCGCATCCGCGACATCCGCCGTCAGGGCATGACGGAGTACGAGGCCACCGAGGATCGCAAGCGCCAGATCACTGAGATGCAGGAGCAGGCGCGCCGGGCGCTGGCCAACGGCGAGTTGGAGCTTGCCCGCCAGCTCGCGCAGAAGGCGATGGACATGGCCGCGCAGGTGGCCACCAGCCAGACCAACGAGGCCAAGCGCGGCGAGGAAGCGCGCAAGCAGTCCGAGCAGGCGGTGTCGCAGGTCACGCAGCTCGAAGCGCAGTCGCGCGAGGCCTACCGCAGGCAGGAATACCAGCAGGCCACCGATCTGATGCGGCAGGCCGATCAGTTGCGCGCCGAACTGGCGCAGAAGGCCAAGGACGCCGATGCGCAGGCCGCGCAAGGCAAACAGGGCGTGCGCGACGCCATCGACCGCATCCGCCAGTCCGAGGAAATCCTCAACCAGACGCTGGACGCCGAAGCGAAGGCGCACCAGACGGCGGCACGCTCGGCGATCACCGCACGCGATGAGATTCAGCGCACGCTGACCGAGACCACGCGCCAGATCGACGACATCACCGCCAAGCTCAAGGACGGCTTGAAGGTCACGCTCGACGCCGACACCACGCGTTTCGACAAGGCCATCGCCGATCTGGACAAGGCGCTCGCCGAGAAGGAATACCTGCTCCAGATCCAGGCCGACCTGCAGGAAGCGGAGAAGAAGCTCAAGGAATACGAGCAGCTGCTCAAGGAAGGCAAGACGCTGCCGGTCGATGCCGACGTGTCCAAGGCGAAGGAAGCGCTGGACAAGCTCAAGGCCTACGCCGACCAGAACGCACAGTTCGAGCTGAAGGTGGCGACCGAGAAGGCGCAGGCGGCCATCACCAATGTCGAGGGGATGATCAAGGCGCTGGATCGCATCCAGACCGAATCTCAGCATCAGGTGGCCAGCAACGTCGGCGCGGTTCGCGGGGAGATCGACAGCCTCAACGGGCGCAATACCTCCAGCACCCACACCATCTACGTGACCAAGGTGGAAACCAATGCCACGGGCGGACTGGTCGGTGGCGCGGGTGGTGGTGTCCGTCGCTTTGCTGACGGCGGCGCGGTGGCTCCGGCCTTTCCCCGGATGAGCGGTGGCTCGGTGCCCGGCTCCGGCCACCACGACACCGTGCCGCGTACGCTGGACGCCGGTGCCTTCGTGATCCGCAAGGCAGCCGTACAGAAGTACGGCAGCGGCGCGCTCTCGCGGTTGGCCAGCGGGGTCGCCCACTTTGCACGCGGCGGCCCGGTGGCGATGTTCGGCGGCGGCAAGACGCGAGATGCCGACCCGAACGACAAGCCAAGCAGGCCCAAGAAGAACCGCGAAGCGTTCGAGGCGCTGAAGATGATCGATCTCGGCCTGCAGGGGATGAACGAATACACCAGTTGGCTGCAGTGGAACTACGGCGCATCGGTCAGTCTGGATATGCGCAGCAAGACGATGGACAACTACGGCAAGCAGGCGCAGCAGGATCGCCGCACGCTGGAGGAGTTCATGAGTCGCAAGACGCTCACCGGCAACGAGCGCCAGAACCTCGAACGCATCAAGCAGACGTGGCGCTCGGCGATGGCGCAGCCACTGCTCTGGGGCAAAGACCTGGAGCGCGAGCTGATCGACTACATGGAGCAGAACCAGGGCGAGTTCTACCGGCGCGGCGGCATCTCGAAATCCGACACCGTCCCGGCGATGCTCACCCCAGGCGAGTTCGTCGTGAACCGGCAGGCGGTCTCTCGCTACGGCGCGGGCTTCTTCGAGGCCATCAACAACCTGAGCGCTCCGGCGCAGGCACTGGCCGGACGCGCGCTGGCAGGCATTCAGGGCTTTGCCTCGGGCGGTCTGGTGCAGCCCGCCAGCCGCAGCCTGCCGCGCCCCTCGCTGCCCGACAGCGCGCCGACGCGCACCGTGCGCGTGGAGCTGTCCTCGGGACAGCAGAAGGTCAACGCCACGGTCGATGCGCGCGACGAAGCGCGGCTGCTGCAACTGCTGGACGCCGCCCGCGCCCGCACTTCCTGAAGGTTTTCCGATGCAACTGACGAACCTCGACACCGGGGTGGCTCTGCCATTGCCCGACGACTTGCTATGGAGCGACGAGCACGCGTGGTCGCCAGCGGTCGCCAGCACCTCGTACCTGATCACCGGGGCCTTGCTGATCCAGTCGGCGACCCGGCAGGCAGGTCGGCCGATCACCCTGGTGGGTGCCCCCGATATGGCGTGGGTGACGCGTGCCGCCGTGGAGCAGTTGCGCGGGTGGGCGGCGATTCCGGTGGCCAGCACCACGGGCCGCTTCGAACTGACGTTCGCCGATGGCCGTGTCTTCACGGTCGCCTTCCGCCACCAGGAAGCCGCCATCGAGGCTGAACCCGTGCTGGGCATCCCGGCGCGATCCGGCTCCGATTTCTACCGCCTGACCCTTCGATTCCTGGAGATTTGAGATGCCGATTCAATCCGGCGACGTGAAATTGCTGAAGTCCGCCGTGATGGCGGACGTGCCCGAAGGCGGTGGTGCGCCCACGGGCCTGGTGATCGCTGACGGCGTCTCGAACGCGATCTTTCCGGACATCTCCGAGCTGGATCGCGCTGGAGGCCGCGTCAATCTGCGCAAGAGCTTTGTGCAGGTGGCCACCGACGATACCGACACCTACTTCGGGGCCAACGTCATCGTGGCCGAGCCGCCGCAGGACGAGCGCGTCAGCGTCACGCTGTTCTCCACCCGCAAGACCTTCGACACCCGCGAGCAGGCGCAGACCCGCATCGAGGCCTACCTCAACAAGGGCCCGGAGTGGGCGGGCTACCTGTTCGAGAACCACATCGCGGGCCAGCGCGTGGTGCAGTTGTTCCAGCGCCCGAGCGACGCCGTGCCCAACGTCGGCCAGACCCTCGTCCTGATCGAGAACGAAGGCCTGCCGACGCAGAAGGAGCAGTACATCCGGGCCACCGCCGTGTCGGTGGTCGAGCGCAGCTTCACCTACAACACCGATCAGGACTACAAGGCGGCGGTCGTCACCGTCGCCATCAGCGACGCGCTGCGCTTCGACTTCACGGGCTCGCCCGCCAGCCGCACGTTTACGCGGGCGGCCAACAGCACCAAGGTACGCGACACGGTGGTGGCCGACGCGGGCACCTACGTCGGCGTGGTGCCCCTGACGCAAGCGGCCAATGTGGGCGACTTCACCCTCAAGGGCGCGTCCATCTACACGCAGCTCGTGCCCAGCGCCCAGACCGAGACGCCGATCTCGTTCGTGCCGCCGTATGCCGCAGCGGGCTTGCCGGTGCCGGGCGCGGCACCCGTGAGCTACACGGCCAGCCACGCCTGGAACACCACCCTCAAGTTCAATCTGCCGGGCGGCTGCCTGCCCGGATCGCTGTCCATCGTCACCGACGGCGTCACGATCTTCGACGACGCGGGCCTGCTCAAGACCGCCAGCGGCACGCTGGGCACCATCGACTACGCCAACGGCATCCTGAGCCTGAACTCCGGCTCAATGTCCAACAGCAAGTCCATCACCTACACGCCCGCTGCCCAGTTGCAGCGCGCGCCGCAAAGCTCGGAGATCGCGGTCACGCCGGAGTCGCGCAGCCAGTCCTATGTCGGCACCGTGAACCCGGTTCCGCAGCCCGGCACGCTCTCCATCAGCTACATGGCGCAGGGCCGCTGGTACGTGCTGTCGGACGGTGGCAACGGCTCGCTCAAGGGGCTGGACGCCAGCTACGGCGCGGGCACCTTCAACAAGAACACCGGGGCCTTCGTGGTGACACTGGGCGCGCTGCCCGACGTGGGCTCTTCCCTGATCCTGACGTGGAACGTGCCGACGCAGGAAACGCAGCAACCGACCGCCGCCCTGAAGGCGTCGCAGGCCTTGCAGCTCGCCCCGCCCGAAGGCAAGAGCGTGCAGCCGGGAACGCTCACCATCACCTGGCCGCACGAGAGCGGCACCGGCACGCGCACGGCGTCCGCCGCCACATCCGGCACGCTCAGTGGAGCCGCTACCGGCAACCTGAACGTCGCGCAGAACCTCTTGAGCTTCGCGCCTAACGTCCTGCCGCCGGTCGGCGCGCTGCTGACGGTGGACTACGTCGCGGGCCCCAAGCAGGAAGACAGCTTCGCGCACCCCTCGCGCGATGGCCAGGGCCACGTGCCGGTGACTGCGATTCTGGGCTCCATCGAGCCGGGTTCGCTGGAGATCGAATGGAACACTCTGACCGACACCGCCGTGCTCGGGGTCTACACGCTGCAGCAGATTCAGGCGATGGGGTTTGGCCTGTGGAACGGCGTCGATCCCACGCAATACGCCCGCGACGATGGTGCGGGCAACGTGCTGCGCTCCGGCGTCGTCATCGGCAGCGTCGACTACGCCACTGGCGCAGTGCAGTTCCAGCCCGACGTCACTGTCAAGATTCCAAGCCCTGTCTATGGCGCGCAACGCCTCGGCTGGGCCTCGGGCGTGGGCCAGATGTTCCGCCTCAACTACGGCGGCATCCGCTACGTGGACGCGCCGTCGCTGTACCCGAACGACGAGTCCGGCTACGTCAAGCTGCGCTACAACAGCGCGGGCTCGACCAGTAACCACAGCGAGACGTTCGCGTTCAGCCCGTCGTTTCGGCTGGTGCCGGGCGTGAACGCGCAGGTGGTGACCGGCACGGTATTGCTGGCCATCGCGGGCAGCCAGCCCTGGGGCGACAACGGTCAGGGAACGCTCCGTGAATTCACGCCCAGCGGCTGGGTCACGCGCGGCAGCATCAACTACCTCTCGGGCGCGGTGACCCTCACCTCGTGGTCGGCGGGCGCGACCAACAGCATCACGCGCGCCAGTTGCGTGACCACGGTCGGCGAGAACATCTCCAGCGAGTACGTGTTCCGCACCGGTGCCGCGCCGCTGCGCCCGGGATCGCTGTCCATCCAGTTCGCCCGTGCCGTGGGCGGCACGCAAACCGTGACTGCGGGCATCGACGGCACGATCACCGCGTCCGGCGTCAACGGCAATGTCGACTACGACACCGGCCTCGTGCGCGTGCGCTTTGGCACCGTGGTCACGGCGGCGGGCAACGAGACGGAGCCGTGGTTCGACGCCGAGAACGTCCGTCTGGACGGCAAGATCTTCCGGCCCGAGCCGGTGGCGGCATCCAGCCTGCGCTACAGCGCCGTGGCCTACAGTTATCTGCCCCTGGACGCGGCGCTGCTGGGCATCGACCCGGTGCGCCTGCCCAGCGACGGGCGGGTGCCGATCTTCCGGCCGGGCGGCTTTGCGGTGGTCGGCCACACCGGTCGCATCATGACGTCGGTCAGCAACGGCCAGACCATCGATTGCGCGCGGGTGCGTCTGTCGCGCGTGCGCGTGGTCGGCCACAACGGCGTGGTGATCCACACCGGCTACGTTACCGATCTGGAAGCAGGCACCGTCACGTTCACCGACGTGACCGGCTACAGCCAGCCAGTGACCATCGAGCACCGCATCGAGGACATGGCCGTGGTGCGCGACGTGCAGATCAACGGCGAGATCAGCTTCACGCGCCCGCTGACGCACGCCTATCCGCTGGCCAGTCCCGGCGATCCGGTCTCTGGCAGTTTCGTCTCCAGCGCGCTGGTGGCCGGTGATCTGTTCGCCCGCGTGAACCTCGTGTTCGATCAGAGCACGTGGAACGGCAGCTGGTCGGATGAACTCGTCGGCAGCGCCGCGACGGCCACCTTCAACCACACGCAATACCCGATCACGGTCACCAATCGAGGGGCGCTCACCGAGCGCTGGGTGGTGCGGATGACCAACAGCACCTCGTTCGAGGTCATCGGCGAGAACGTGGGTGTGATCGCCACAGGCAATACCAGCGCCGACTGCGCCCCCAACAACCCGGCGACCGGCGTGCCGTACTTCCGACTGCCCGCGCTCGGTTGGGGCAACGGTTGGGCCACCGGCAACGTGCTGCGCTTCAACACCATCGGCAGCCAGTTCCCGGTGTGGGTGGTGCGCACCGTCCAGCAGGGGCCGGAATCCGTGCCCGACGACCACTTCACGTTGCTGATTCGCGGCGACGTCGACACCCCTTGACCAGAAGGAGTCAATTCAATGGCTGACCTCACCGTCAAATACTTCAACAGCGGCATGACCGGCGCACCGCAGATCTCCAACAACTGGGGCGATCTGGTGACGATGCTCGATGCCTGCCTCGTCAACGGCTTCGCGCTCAAGGCCATCGACACGCTGACTTGTGTCGATGGCATGGCCACCGCCACCATCAGCGCGGGCCACGCCTACCGGCCCGAGCAGGTGGTCGAGATCGCCGGAGCCGACCAGCCCGAGTACAACGGCGAGGTGAGGGTGATCGCCGCCACCGCGACCAGCTTCACCTACGCGGTGATCGGCACGCCCGTGTCGCCCGCGACCAGCGCCACCAGCATCTCGGCCAAGGTCGCGCCGCTGGGTTGGGAGAAGGCGTTCGCGGGAACGAACAAGGCGGCGTACCGCAGCCAAAACCCCGCCTCGCCGCAGAACCTGCTGCTGATCGACGACAGCCTCAAGACGCCCGGGTACACGACGACTTGGGCCAAATGGGCCAACGTCGGCATCGTCGAAGACCTGTCGGACATCGACACCATCGTCGGTGCGCAGGCTCCCTTCGACCCGAACAACCCGACGCAGAACTGGAAGCAGGTTCAGGCCAACCAGTGGGGTTGGTACAAGTGGTACCACGCCCGCACCAGCGGCTACGACAACTCGGGCGACAGCGGCGGCGGCAACCGCAACTGGGTGCTGATCGGCGACGACCGCCTGTTCTACTTGTTTGTCACCAATGCCGCCGGGTACGGCTGGTACGGGCGCAACGGCTACTGCTTCGGCGATATCACGAGCTTCAAGCCCGCCGACAACTACGCGACGGTGCTGGCCGCCGAAGACATCTATTGGAGCAACAGCAGCTCGGGCTACTCGAGCTATCCCGGCCAGTACAACGGCTACGGGCTGACGCAGTCGCTGGAATTCACCGCCAAGGTGCTCTTGCGCAACCACACCCAGCTCGGCAACCCGGTGCGCTTCGGGCTGACATCCCTGAACACCAACAACGGCCAGCAGGTCTGCGGACGCGGGCCGATGCCGTTTCCGAACGGGCCGGACTACAGCCTGTGGCTGCTCCCGACCTATGTGCGGCAGGAGGATGGCCATATGCGCGGCCTGATGCCCGGGATGCTGTGGATGCCGCAGGATCGCCCGTACTCGGATCAGACCATCGTCGACAACGTCGTCGGGCAGACGGGCAGGAAGTTCCTGCTGGTCAGGACGCAGTACAGCTCGGAAGCCGAGGGCGCGCAGATCGCCTTCGACATCACTGGGCCGTGGAGGTAAGCCGTGAGCTGGTGGGAGAGCGTGGCGTCCTTGACGCCGGTCGCGGCGTGGGACGCGTTGCACTTCTCGGGCGGGCAACTGCAGGATCAGGTGGGCAGCAACGCCATCACCGTGCAGGGAGGCGTGGCCACGCCATTCCCGCTCTACGGGCTGTACGGCCAGGACAAGCCCTGGCCGCTGGCGACGCCGATGGCCTTGTCCGGCGACTTCGTGCTGGCGGGCTTCGTGATGCACGTCAGCCGAGGGCTGGTGTTCTACAAGACCCTCGGCGACAGCAACAGCTACTTTCTGGATCAGGAATCCAACGGCGCGATCTACCAGTACGCCAATGGCAGTGGCGGTCAGGTGGGCAGCGGGCCCGCGTGGGGCACGCTGAAATTCATGGCGCTGGTGGTCAGCCCGGCCAGTGCTCGTGTCTACATCAACAACGACTGGGCGGGCGCGGCGTTCGCGCGCTCGTGGGTCGCGGACAGCGTGGGCGGCATCGGCTACTACGCCGATGGCAACGAATACAACATCGGCGGCAGCGAGCGCTTCTTCGCGGCCGGGCTGTGGTCGGGTGTCGCCAGTCTCGCCGACTTGCGCGCGCTGGAAGCCGCCTGCCGCGCCGCGCTCGCCGGGCCGCCGGTCGGCGTTCACGCCGTCGCCTTGAGCCGCTTGCACAGCCCGAACTCCGTGCAGTGGAACGTGCCGGGCAGCCACCCGCGCCAGTACCGAGGCGTGGCCAGCCACCGACGCAACATCCATTTCGGCGGCAACGGCCAGATCACCGGCACCGTCAAAGAGAAGGGCCAGCCCGACCAGCCATTGGTGCGCGAAGTGCTGCTCTACAGCGAGAACACCCACGCCCTGGTGGCGAGCACGTGGTCTCAGGCTGACGGCACGTACCGCTTCGAGCGCATCGATCCCCAACAGCGCTACACGGTGATCAGCACCGACTACCAGCAGCTGTACCGCGCGGTGATCGCGGACAACCTCAGGCCGGAGCCGATGCCATGACCGTCGCCATAACGCAGGAGCACAACGAGGCGCGGCTGGCGGGCACGCTGACCTTCCTCGATGCAGGCAGCAACCCCGCGCGGCTGCGCATCTACGGCGGATCACGCCCGCCCAATCCAGCGGCGACGCCCACCAGCGCGATGCTGGTGGAGATCGCGCTCACCAAGCCCGCAGGAACGATTGCAGGCGGGTTGCTGACGCTCACCCAGCAGGAGGACGGCCTCATTGCCGCCACCGGCATCGCCACCTGGGCGCGGCTGGTCAACGGTGAGGAGGTGACCGCGCTCGATCTGGATTGCAGCGGCACCGATGGCCCGGGCGATGTGAAGCTGGCCAGCACCAACCTCTATCTGGGCGGCGACGCCCGGATGGTGTCGGCCATCTTGGGCTGAAGGATCGGGGGTGAACGGTGCCTGTGAACTCTGGGCAAAACGTCGACCTGCGGTTCGACCGACCCGCCACGCTAGATGCCGATCTGATCTTCGGCGCGGACTACGTGCCGCCGCGCAACGACGTGGTGGTACAGGCCACGCTGCCGCTGCCGGTCGTCAGCGTCGCCTTCATTCCGCCCGCGCGGCTGGAGGTGCTGGCAGAACTGCCGGGCTTGACGGTCAGCACGCTCATCCTGCGCCCGAGCGTGCCGCTCAACGTTGGCGTGGCCAGCCTGCCCGGGGTGGTGCTCACCGGCGAGGTGCGCTACGCCTCGCGCACGCAGCGCCCGACGGTGGGCCAGACTGCGCACGAATGGCAGCAGGCCGTGCAGCGCGAGGACGGCGCAGCGCAGCGCCAGCAGGATGCGACGGCGACGCCCGCAGGCTGGGGTGCGGCGTGGCAGCGTGGGGCTTTGTCGGTTCACTGCATCGCGCACCGTCTGCCGCCAATCTTGGTGGCCGCGCCGCTGCTGCGACGCACCGGCCAGCAGCAGGCGACGCGCTTGCACGGCGCAACCGGGTTCGCCCACGAGAACGCGACGCCCATCGCGCAGATTCGGACGGGCGTGTTCCAGAACGCCACCCGTTTGCGCGACGCCACGCACTTCGCGCATCAGGACGGTGACCGCAGCAAGCGCGCCGGTCGGCTCGCCCTCTGGCAGAACGCCCGACCGCTGACGCAGCGCCAGGGTTCGGACTTCCAGAGCGCAAGCCGCCGACCGGTGGGCTGGCGCGGGCGGTACCAGGAAGCGATGCGGCCACCGCCCGGCATCAGCGTGTGGGTGATCCCCGAGCCGCCCGAACCGCCGCGCTGCTACACGCCAAGTGGCCATCTACTATTCGCTGCACTGGCTCCGGCCAGTGCCCACCTGCTGTTCTTCTGCGAAAACCACACCGACCCGCCCGATGGCGAGACGGTGGTCGTTCCCATCCGGAGGGTCTACTTCGTGATCAACAACGTGACCCTGCACCGGCTGCCCGATGGCTTGCCCGTGCCGGTGTTCAATCTCTCGCTGTCGCTCGACGCCGCGTCCTGGACGTGGGGGGTCGAGGCACTGCTCCCCGCCGCAGTAGAAAGTCTGGTCGCGCCCGGCAGCAATGGCGGCCCGGTCGAACTGGTGGCCAGCGTCAACGGCACGCAGTTCCGCGTCCTGGCCGAGAGCGTCAGTCGCGAGCGGGTGTTTGGCGATGCGAGCATCCGCATCTCGGGCCGTGGGCGCAACGCCGTGCTGGCCGCCCCCTACGCGCCAGTGATGAACTTCCAGCAGCCGCAGGCGCGCACCGCGCGGCAGTTGATGGACGACGTGCTCACCCTCAACGGCATCCCGCTGGGCTGGAACATCGATTGGGGTCTGACGGACTGGAACGTCCCGGCCGGGGTGTTCACTCAGCAGGGCACGTGGATGGAAGCCTTGGTTGCGATTGCCAGTGCGGCCGGGGGTTACCTGATCCCGCACCCGTCCGACCAAAGCATCCGCGTGCGCCATCGCTATCCGGCCGCGCCGTGGGACTGGGACACCGTCACGCCTGACTTCGTGCTGCCCGTCGATGCCGTGGCCCGTGAGTCGCTGCGGTGGGTCGAGAAACCCGGCTACAACCGCGTGTTCGTGTCCGGGCAAGACGTCGGTGTGCTCGGGCAAGTCACCCGGGCCGGGACTGCCGGGGATGTGCTGGCCCCGATGGTGGTCGATGCGCTCATCACCGAAGCCGCTGCCGCGCGTCAGCGGGGCATCGCCGTGCTGGCCGACACCGGGCAGCAGATCGAGGTGAGCCTGCGCCTGCCGGTGCTAGCCGAGACGGGAATCATCGAACCGGGTGCCTTCGTCGAGTACCAAGACGGCAGCGTGACCCGCCTGGGCCTCGTGCGCTCGACGCAGATCGATGCCGGGATGCCCGAGGTCTGGCAGACGCTGGGAGTGCAGAGCTATGCATAACCTCTACGAACAGTTCCGCCAGCTCATCCCCGACCCGCCGTTGCAGGCGGGCACGGTGGTGAGTGTCGGCGCAGGCAGCGTGACCGTCGCCTTGCCCGGTGGTGGCCTGATCCGCGCGCGCGGCAGCGCCGCCATTGGCCAGAAGGTGTTCGTGCGTGATGACGCCATTGAAGGCGTCGCGCCCAGCCTGACGCTGGAAATCATCGAAATCTGAAACTCAACTTTCCGATCAACCCCGAACCCGCCCACGAGGCGGGTTCTGCCTTTCTGGAGACCTGCAATGACCGAACCCGAACAACAAGCGCCCGCCGTGCTGGTGGAGAACATGCTGCTTTTGCGCAAAGAGGACTTCGACGAGCTGCTCGACCGCGCCGCTGAACGTGGAGCCGAGCGCTGTCTCGCCCATCTCGGCCTCGAAAACGGTCACGCCGCGAAAGACATCCACGAGCTGCGCGATCTGCTCGAAGCGTGGCGCGATGCCCGCCGTACCGCGTGGCAGACCACCGTCAAGGTCGTGACTACCGGCATCTTGGCTGCACTGCTCATTGGTGCCGCTATCAAGCTCAAGCTAATGGGCGGTGCGCCATGACCACCAAGCCGAACCTCTGCCTGCTCGACGACTGGCGGCGTGTGTTGCGGCGCGCCTGGAGCATCCGCTTTTCGCTGCTGGCGGCGGCGTTCACGGCGGCGGAAGTGGTGGTACCGCTGTTTGGCGACGTGCTGCCGCGTGGCGCATTCGTGCTGCTGGCCTTCGCTGCCAGCATCGGCGCGACCGTGGCCCGCATCGTGGCGCAGCCGGAGATGCACCGATGATCCGGCCGCCGCAAAGACGCACCGTGGCCGCACTGACGCTGTCCGCTGCCGCACTGGTCGGCATCGTGCTGCACGAGGGCTACACCGACCGCGCGGTGATCCCGGTCAAGGGTGACGTGCCGACCATCGGTTTCGGTACCACCACTGACGTGAAGCTGGGCGACACCACCACGCCGCCGAAGGCGCTGGCCCGTGCGCTGACGGATGTACAGCAGTTCGAGGGCGCGCTCAAGCAATGCGTGACCGTGCCGCTGGCCCAGCACGAGTACGACGCGCTGGTCAGCTTCTCCTACAACGTGGGCAGCCGCGCGTTCTGCCAGTCCACGCTGGCGAAAAAGCTCAACGCCGAGGACTACGCCGGAGCCTGTGCCGAGCTGCTGCGCTGGCGCTTCTTCCAGGGCAAGGACTGCGCGCTGCCAGCCAATGCGCGTCTGTGCGGCGGGCTGGCCACGCGTCGGCAGGCCGAGTACCGGCAATGCCTCGGGGAAGCGCAATGAGCCTGATTCCTTGGCCGTACCGCTGGCTGGCCCTCGTCCTGCTCGCCGCTGCACTGATCGGCTTCGGCTGGATCAAGGGCGCGGGCGACGTTCAGGCCCAGTGGGACGCCGCCGTCCAGAAGCAGGCCCTGCAGGTCGCCGCCATCCGTGAGCGGCAAGCGCAAGCCACCGTCAAGGTCGTCACCCAGTACGTCGACCGCGTCCGCGTCGTCCGCGAGAAGGGCGACACCATCATCAAGGAGGTTCCCGTCTATGTCCCCGTTCAAGCCGATGCTGCTTGCACTGTCAACCGTGGCTTTGTGCGCCTGCACGACGCTGCCGCCGCCGGTGAACTGCCCGAACCCGCCCGAGATGCTGATGCGGCCGCCGCAGGCATTGCACTCTCTGCCGTCGCCGGAACCGTTGCCGCCAACTACCAGACCTGCCACGAGAACGCCGAGCAACTGAAGGCGTTGCAGGTGTGGGTCAGGGAGATGCAAGTGACTACGAAGTGACCTGGCTGTGGTCAATGCGCAGCAACCATTCGACTTGGCGTCGCGCAGAAGCAATCACTTGACTGAAGATTCGAGCGTCGACATTCGGCTCACGATTCTCTTTGGGGAAGTCAGGCGATAAGCGCCCGCCAATCAGAACCACCCGGATCGGCGAAGTAATGTGCTTGGCGAAGTCGTGCCGGTACTCGATGGCTTGCTTGTAGTCATCGTAATTCAAGCTGTGGTCGGGGCGCTTGAACTCGATCAGCAGATACTCACCACTGAGATTCTGGTTCAGCAGCAAGTCCGGACGTTTGTCGGCATTCTTCCCCTTGTACGTCGTGTTGAGCACATCTTCAATCTGCCTCTTCAACGTGATGTTGGAGCTGAAGAGTGAATACTCTGGCCCGAACACCCACAGACTCAATTCCAGCGATTTGTGCATCGCCGCTTCGGTCGTAGCGGAATCGCGCGCCAATTCCTCCAGTTGGTCGAGAAATGTCTGTCGCGCAGCTGCTTGCGCGACAAGAAACGCCATCTCAGCCAACCCGAAGTCGTTCAAGCGATCCGCAATGGTCGCCACTTCACCCTGCGATGCATCGGCTATGTGTTCCAGCAGGATGCGGTAGTCGGATCGCTCCAATGCATCCAGCAACACGCCGACGATTGGCTCAATCTTGCTCGGCGGCTCGTCGTAGTAACGTTCGAGAATCTTCTTGATCGACCTGTCGGCGAAACTCCGCTTGTGTTCTGGCAAGCTGGCCAAGCGTTGCTGAATGGCCTTCTGCATTCGCGCTTGCGCGAGCTGGAGTTCCATTCCGTACTTTTCTTTCGCCGCCGAAATGAGGATCGGCTGAACGAAGGCTTCCACCGCCTTCAGCTTTTCGCTGTTCTCTACCAGTGAATCCCATCCGGCGGTGACGTGGTCGAGCAGCCCGTCCGCATCCACTTCACCGTACATCTTCTTCAACAGCTTCGGCGGAAAATACTCGTGCCCCTCCAGACCAAAGAAGCTGGGCGAGCCGACCGCTTTTCCACCGACGCGAAGCGTGACTCCGGGCTGGCGCAAGCCCGCTTTGCCGTCGAAGATCGATAGACGCAATTTGACGTCGCCAACGTCAAGCAGCGTCGTCTGGTGTTCCGAGTAGCTCCCTTGCACGTCATCGACATCGAGCCGCTTCTCATCCACGATAACTGCGAAATCGTCATGCCTTCCGTAGTCCTGCAAGAGCACCTGCCGCAAGCGATTTGGGTCGGGATAGGCCAATCCTTGATGTAGTTCGCTCAGCGTGATGACCGTGCCGTGCCTGTCTGGATCGCAGTCCTCACTCTGAAGGACGATATCGAGGTGCTCGATGTCCTCCACCTTGCCTATGGCATCCAGTCGTAGGACTATGCGGCAGAGCCTCCCCCGTGTGCTCGTCTCCAAGGTCATCACCGACGCAGCCATGAATCCGGCGAACTTGCCGATTCCTTTACGTCCCTTGACCTGGCGATTTTTTCCGGCGGTGCGCTCGCCTCGCGCCGAACGCCGATCTTTGGCTATGGTGAGGTAGTGCCGCCGGAGTTCTTCTTCTGTCATCCCGGTTCCATCGTCGCGGATGACAATGGGTTCGCCGCTCAAGGGTTTCGGTAGTTGGATGCTCACCTGATCCGCATCGGCATCCCAAGCGTTGTCCACCAATTCCTTCAAGGCACGCTCGGTCGATCTGTATTCCTGACTCAGCAGCGTGGCGAGACGGGAATCAACTTGGAATCGAAGATTTGCGGCACTCATGGATGGCTCCTATTGCGGTATCCGATGCAGATGGTTGTCCGCCTCGTTCACCGACTTCGCGATCAGGTGTCCACTCATGCCAGCACCCGGAAAAGTTTCTTCAAGTAGGCGCTGGCACCATCCTCCATGAACAACACGTTGCGGCTTTCCAGATCGGCCTTCTTTGTCGGGTCGCCCACGTTCAGCAGGTCGGCGAACTTCGTCGGCGAGAGAACGAAGGCATTCAAGACCAGCGGCGCTTCGCCCGCCTTGGCCTGCGCCGCCAGCGTTGTTTCCAGTGTCTTCACTTCCTTGTACAGACCCAGCTTGGGGTGCGACAGGTCGAGATTGCGCAGACCCTTCGGATCGACAAACGTCAGCCACTGCTTGCCGCTGGCGTCGTCCACCAGCCACAGCAGGAAGTCCGGATAGAAGTTGCCCGCCAACGCGAAGCCTAGGCCTTTCTCTTCCCGATCCGCATTGCGCAACAGGTACAGGCTGCGTGGGCCAATCGCTTCCTTACCTTCGCCTGAGTTGTAGAACGCCTCCAGATCGCGGACGAACTCCCATTCGCTCGGCGCGTCAAAAGCCAGCGGACGGAGCTTCAGCGGCACTGCATCCTTGTCCTCCAACGCCAGCAGCGGGTAGTACAAATGCCGGTCGAAGCTGATGGCCACCATGTGCGGCGCGTTCCATTTGCTGGCCTCGCCAATCTTGCCGTCCGCCACCAGCTTCTTCAGCACTTCCAGCTTCGCCTGATACTCCAGACCGTCGTCGCTGTTCTCGATCTCGAACTGGTAAAGCTTGAGCATCGACCCGTGATCTTCATCGATGTGGGTGATGTCGTAGAACTGGCCTTCGTAGCCCGTCTTCAAGGCCTTGTAGAAGCGGTCGGTGTAGTCCGTCAGCAGTCGCAGCAGGATGTCTTCCTGCTTGCGGATGTTGGCGAAGGTCGTCACGTTCAGCTCCGCCGCCGGAATGAACAGCGTGTACCAATCCTGCGCACCCGCGCAGAAGTCGATCAGCTTCTGCCGTTCCAGCCGCAGATTGCTCCAGCTACGCTGCAGCTTGTAGTCCTGCAACGCCAGATAGACGCGATCCCAATTGAAAGCCGGAAACAGCGTCTGATTCAGCTTGCCCTTGTTGCGGGCTTCCGTCGTGGGGGCTGTGCCCTTGTCCTTGCTGGACAGCGCTTCGACGCGCGGGTACAGGTCAAGTACCACATGGGGTGGCTTGATCTTGCCCTGGAACTGCGCAGGAATCTCGTACAGCCAAGGGAAGTGCGTACGCTTGAACCCGAGTTTCTGGTTGTCCTTGTAGCCATCCTTCAGCGCCAGGGTCTTGAGCTTGCCCTTCGGCAGGTTGGCCCTTGTCGGGAAGTCCAGTTCCAGCACTTCATCGCTGGGCGTGATGCCTTCCTCGCGCAGGTAGTCTTTGAACGCGGCCATGTAGCTGGCGCGCACGCCGAAGATGTTCAGCGCCTCCAGCTTGTCCAGATGCACGCCCTTGGGCCTGTCTTGGGGCAAGGTGCGCTTGAGCGAGAAGCCCTTGCCCTTGAGGCGCACCCCGCGCCCAAATAACTGGATGATCTGCGAACCTTCACCCTGACCCATGTTCAGCAGGCCCATCGTGGACACGCGCCAACTGCTCCAGCCTTCCGTGAATTTGCGCGAGCCGATCAGCACGTTGAGGCGGCTGTCCTTGTTGTTCAGCGTGCCGAACAGCGCGCCGCCAAAGTCGTCGCGTTCGCTGTCGAAGGCCTCGACGTCCTCCGCCATCCCGAAGAAGCCCGCATCGTCGCCGATGTTGATGAGGCCGAAGGGCTCTGCATCGCCCACGCGCAAGGCCAACTCGCCTTTGCTGCTTTTGATGTTGACCAGTTTCAAGCGCTGACGAGCCGAGGCATTGAACACTCGCAGCAGGATGTCGGCGTACAGCTCATCCACGCGACCGCCGAAGCCCATCAGGGGCGTGAAACGTCCGCTGAAGATGTTGTTGCCCTTGGCGTCCAAAATCTGCGCTTTGTCCGCAATCAGGTCGGTCAGCCAGATCTTGATCTGCATTTCGCTGTTCAGGAAATCGGCGAGGAAGTTCACCACTTCAAGGATGTCCGACTCCTCGCCTGACACCGTGTTGCCCACGAATACCCAAAGCGGCTTTTCGATGTTGAAGTCGGCAAGTGCCGAGCGGTGCGTGCTCCACAGCCAGAGCTGCTGGTAGTAGGCCAGCAGGCAGGCGGTGAAATACTTGCGCGCGTTATCCGCCTGCTCGTAGGCCTCGCCGCTCATGTTGAGGATCAGCGACTCCTTGCCGTAGCCGTCCTCATAGAAGAACTTGTACGAGTAATCGAACAGGATGCACTTGGCGTAAATCTCGCGCGTCGCAGTGATGCGCGCGCGGCGCTTGTCCTCGGCGGTCAGCGCAAGTTGCGCCTTCTGCCCGTCGTCCAGACTGCGCAGACTGGTGGTGTTGAACAGCATCTTGGCGCGCTTCTTCTGGATGTCTTCTTCCGCCGCCGCCACGATCATGCCCTTGGCCACCGCCTGCCCGAAGGTGGCCGAGTACTCGAAGGCAAAACCACCGCGCACCAGCGCATCGCGCCGTGCCATCCACGCGCCTGCCGCCGTGCCAGTACCACGGTGGCCTTCGTCCACCAACACCAGGTTGTTGCCCTCGAAGGCATCCACGGCGACGGTCTTGTCGCCCATCTCATCGCCCAGCTTGTTGATGTCGATGATTTCGATGGTGCCGCGCGCGGGTGACTGAGCCTTGTTAAAGAACTGCGAGAACCCGAAGCCGGACAGGTGCAGCTCTTCCAGATGCTGACGGCTCAACCCTTCGTTGGGCGTGAGCAGGATGATCTTGTCGGGAAAGTGATCGCTGCGCCCCGCCTGAAAATAGTGCAGGTACTGGCGGATGTTGACGTGCAGCAGCAGGGTCTTGCCGCTGCCGGTGGCATTCCAGAAGGCGATCTTGTTCAGGTCGTCCGCCTCGAAATCGCGGAACGGTTCCGCACCCGTCTCGGCGCGGTAACGCGTCATTTCCTCGTTCAGGCCATCGAGCAAGTCCTGACGGTGGTTGAAGTACCAGTCCAGATACAGCTCGGTGAACAGCAGCGAGAGGTACTGGAAGTACTTCATCTGCAGTTCGTGGCCTTCCAGCTTGTTGCGCTGGGCGGTAATGGCCTGCCAGTGGGCGACGACGTTCAAGTCGTAGCGTCGCAAGTCGGCCTCGGGCACCTTGTTGGGATCGAACAAGCCTCGGATCAGTTCGTGGAAGAACTTGGTCTGGCCGTCCTCGTCGATGCCCTCGAAGCGGTCATCGCCCAAGCGCATCTTGAGTGCCGCGAGCGTGCCGCCCTGAAAGAAACCCAGCACCCAGCGGTTGAGCACCAATTCCTGATGGAAGCTGCGCTTCTTGCCGCCGCGACTGGAACCGGCTGCGCCGCTTGCGCCCGAACCGGCGGCAGGGGTCTTGCGTGGTCGTGCCATCAGATGTCCTCCACGGAGAACATGCGCTCCAGAAACTCCGGCTCGATCTGGCGCAGCTTGAGCACGCGCGTGGCACCGCCTTCCTCGGCCGTCTGCGTCAGCACGGTGGGAATGTTGTGGTCGCCGTTGATGTAGACCACGTCAAACTCGTTGTCCGCCGGGTTGATGGCCAGCTTGTCGCAGAGCTTGCTGATGCCTTCGTAGTCCAGCACATCGCAATCGCGCCACAGAACGAGGCAGGTCTCATTGCTGGGCAGGGTTCCGGTGACCGTGACGAAGCCGCGCTGCGGCTGGGCATCGATGTGCTTTACCCGCAGGCCGATCAGGAAATTGAAAGTTTCGACCAGATCGATCTTGCGCGGCTCGAACGCGCCCGCCGAGTCCACCGCCACGTTGAGGGTGTAGTCGAAGGGCTTCCTGAAGTCCTCCACCGACAGCAACGAGCCCCGGCTTTCCACGTCCAGCACGTAGTTGAGCAGGTAGTCGTCCTTGGCCTGCTGTGGCAGGGTGTTCAGCAGATCGCCCTGCGCGGACGTACGGAGCAGTTGCAGGTTGTTCAGGGTGTCTTCGTAGCTTTCCAGCTTCAGCAGCTTGAAACAGTGCGAAATCCCAGTTTCAGGGGCGGTTGGTTTGCCATTCTTCCACTCGGCGGAATACACCACCTTCTGAATGCGGGGCTTCAGAACAGTCTCAAAATATTCGCCCTGCTCAACAACTGCATATCTGCGTGAACCGCCATCGGTCCTGTTCAAAGCAATGGCGGCGTGGGCAGTTGTCCCTGAGCCCGCAAAGTAGTCGAGAACCATGCCATCGGCAGGAAGCCAATAACTCAAGGCATCAGTCACCAGACCCAATGCTTTGGGGTAACTAAATATCTGCTCGCCAATAATGTCAATTAGCAGTTTGGTGCCATAGGTAGTAGCCGAGTAACCGGACTCGTACCAGAGAGTTTTTGGCTTTTTCCCTTCTGGTTTTCTGGTCTTCTTGACGAGTTCAAATCGCCCAGCCTTTTCGAGAATAGAAATATCCCCGGATTCGATGAATCTAGCTGCGCCATCCTTGTTGACACGCCAAATTCGCTTTTCACCCTTAGGGTCAATTGGCCAGACCTCTTCGCACCCGTCAAATGGCTCTACGCTGACCTTCTTTTGTGCAAGCGAGGCATATAGCGGGAAGTACTGCTTGGGCCGATCCGATGGTCGAGAATTGCCACCCCGTCGCCGCAGATTGTCCCAAAGGTAAAAGCCGTCAGCATCTTGTTCCTTATAAGCCTTCTCTTCCTCTGGCGTGAGTCCGCGAAGCAACATATCCATCTTGTCGATGTTCTTTGCGTACACGTGAAAGTAGTCATGCGATCGTGCCGGGGTATTTGGTCGAAGATTCTGTCCTGCTGGGTTGACCTCGATTGCAACCGTGGAAACATAGTTCTCGCCGCCGAAAACTTGCCCTAAGATTTCGCGCAGAATTCCGGATTCGGTATCATCAATCGCAACGGCGCAGACGCCATCCTCCGAGATAAGTGGGTACGACTTTGAAACACGGTTATGAATCAGTGATGCCCACGACGAATGCTTGTATTGATTCTTGTATGCGAATGCGTTCTCAGTTGTATTGTATGGTGGGTCAATATATATGTAGTTGACCTGCCTCCTGTACCTTTCGGAGATTAGATTTACTGCCTGAAAATTGTCCCCATGAATAACAACACCACCGGTCGTTGATTCAATGTCCGCGATTTCGTTTAGTAGCTTCGCCCGGAAGGGTTCTTGAAAGAGCGCTGTATCAAGCATCAGATATGGGTTCGCCTTCAAGTCATCGATGGACCCCGGGGTTTTCGTGGTTCGCATTCCAAGCCCGTGCCACTGCTGCCACTGCTTCTCATTCGCCGCTATTTCTGTATAAAGCGCCTCGGGCACCCGATCCAGCGTGATGCAGTAGTGACTGGAGACAACGAACTTCTTTTTCAGCCACAGCTTCTTCTGGAAGTCTTCCAACTGGGCCAAGAAAGTGATCAGCTCCAGCGCGATGCTGCGCAGGCACTGGATCATCCGAAGGTTCTTCTCGATGTCCGCGAACGCGCCCGCGTTCTGCACGTCGTCGAGATGCATGACTTCGTTCTTGACGTAGAAGTCCAATTCGCGCCGGAGGAAACCACCCAGATCCTTGTGGATGAAGTAGTCCGCCGTGTTCTTGGTGGTGTAGTCGCTCAGGTGCTTTTCCAGCAGGGTGCGCTGCGGGCTCTTCTCCGTAGGCGCGCGGTTGCCCAGGGCCAGCCAGCGGGCCTTGACGGCGGTGTCCGCCAGCACTGCCTCTACGGCCTTGGTGACCAGCGCCTCCTGCTTGGTACCTTTGGGCTGGGCGGCGTACTCGAAGCGGATGATCAGCTCCTTGTTGCCGTCACTGCCCGATGCTTCCTCCACTGGCACCAGTTCCTCTTCGTATTCGTCGCCGTTTTCATCCACACGGGTGACGGTTTTCGCCGCCACCAGGGCAAATCGACGCTCCTTGTCGTTGTCCTTCCGGTTGTCCTTGGCGGTGTCGGCGGCGGCGAGGCGGAAATGCACCGTGCGGCCGTCTTCGATCTTGAAGCTGTAGTTGCTGAAGTTCTCGCCGCTCTTGGTGTAGTACTGATCCTTATTGGCCCAATGCAGCATCACCTCTTCGCCCGCGTAGGGGATGGCGTAGGTGTCGCCCTTGTAACGGCGCTGGCTGATGAAGTCGCCTTGCTCGTAGTAGCGGGAGAAAAAGGCCAGCAGGTGCGAGAACACGGCATTTTCGTGTTCGCTGCTGCCTGCGGTGGCATCCTTCAGCTTCGCGCGCAGTTCCTGCACCTTGGGCACGGCGTCGGGGCTGACGCCCAAGGCTTGGGCGTTCTTCTCGGCATCCTGCAGTTCAGCCTGCAATTGCTGCGCGCTGGCGGCGCTGCCTGCGGAGAGGGCTGCCTGCACCTTCTCGGCCAGCCGGTTTTGCAGGTAGTCGTTGATCTCGCCCGCACGCGCGTTGAGGATGCGGTAGATACCGAAGTCCAGTTCCGGGCGGTCGATCTGGAAGATCTCGCGCAGCTTGGCGACGAGCTCCTGGAATTTGGGATTCTGTTTGTTGGTCATGGGTTGCCCTGATCTCGGGATTTCTGATTCTTCGAAGGATTTGCGTTTCAGGTGACCTGCCAGCGCACGCTGAACAGGGTCTCGTGGCTTGTTTTTTCTTGCAGGCGCTGCTGGAGCGAGGCAATCAATTCGTCGCGCTTGGCGATGATCTCGTCCTCGACGGCGAAAATTTCCTGGCGCAGACGGCGTTGCTTGCGCTCCAGCTCAGACAGTTCGCGCTGGATGCCATCCTGCTCCTGCAAGGTCGCGGCCTTGCGGGCGTCGCGCTTCAACTGGGCGATGCGCGCCTTGGTGTTCTTCAGGGCTTCCTCTGCGGCCAGCAGCTTGTCGTCGGCCCAGCGTTCCAGCTTGTCGCGTTCTTCATTGAACAGGCGCTGGTTGGCCTCCAACACCTGGGCAACGGTGGCGGCGACCGCGCGCTGGCTGTTGGCCAGCAGGGCCTCGGGTACGGTGGTGCTCAAAGGAGTGGGTTTGCCAGCTGCTGGAATGGTCATCAGCCTTTCGCACGTTTCCTGATCCAGCACCTGACCATCGTCGGTGAGGCCGGAGAACAGCAGCGCCTCGGTGGTCTCGAAGGCGGTGACTTCCAGCCGGGCCAGCGTCAGCCAGCCGGCCATACCGCGTAGTCTCTCGATGACGGAGACGCGCGCGCCGTGTTTGCCGTAGTCGAGCTTCAATGTGGCGACGGGCGTGGCCGCGTTCAGGCTGGCATCAATGCTCCATTCCCCCAGCGGGTGGCTGAGGCGGTAGGCGTGCGCCAGCATGTCCGGCTGCGCCGCACCACGAATGAGCTGATAGCGACCTGTGGCGATTCCAGTTGGCGGCGTGCTCAGAGAAAACGCGTAGGACTGCTCGTCGAAGCGCGCGCGGCCGTCCAATGCAAAGCAGGTGACACCCCAGAACCAGCGCCCCAGCTTGTCGAGCCGCGCTTCGGCGTCTTGAAGACGCAGCTTGAGGCGGTCGTGAACGTCCTCATCGAAGTTCTCCAGCAATTGGGACTGGGTGTCTTTGATGCGGTCGGCGATAACTTCTTCCAGCTCGGCTTGCAGGGCGTTGAAAGCGGCTTCGATCTGCTCGGGCTGGCGACAGGTGTCGTAGATCTGGAGGATGCGTTTCTCGAAGTCGAGGCCGCCTTCAATGCGACCCAGCACTTCATCGCTTGCACCGAACACGCCGGAGAACAGGTTGAATTTTTCGGTGAGCAGTTCCAGCACACGCTGGTCAGCCTGGTTGCGGGTGTTCAAGAAGTTGATGACCACCACGTCGTAGCGTTGGCCGTAACGGTGGCAGCGGCCAATGCGCTGTTCGACTCGCTGCGGGTTCCACGGCAGGTCGTAATTGATGATCAGCGCGCAGAACTGCAGGTTGACACCTTCGGCAGCCGCTTCAGTGGCGATCATGATTTCCGCGCCGGTGCCGTCGTCCTTGCGGAAGTAGTCGATCAGCGCGGTGCGGCGATCCACCTGCGGCGAGCCGGTGACGCGATCCGTGCCTTTGTACTCTTCGAGCCAGCGCTGGTAGATGACGGTGGAGTCTTCATGATTGTTGGTGCCGCTGAACAGCACCAGCTTGCCCGCGTGGCCGTTGGCTGAGAGAAAGCGGTGCAGGTACTCCTGCGTGCGCTTGGACTCTGTGAAGATGATGGCTTTGCGCGGCGCGCGCAGCTCGGCCATCTTGCTGAAGCCCAAGCCGAGCGCCTTCAGTAGCGCCTGCGCCTTGGTGTCGGTTTGCAGCGCTTGCGCGGCATCGACGAACGCGGTCAGCTCCGCGATCTCGGCGCTGATGGCAGCGCGGACGGCATGAGCGTCTTTTGCAGCGCCCGTCTTATCGTCTTCCGCTGGCGCGGGCGTAGGGGCTTCGGCGTCTTCGTCGGCCTCGCTGGCTTCCTCTTCCAGATAGTCCTGCTCCAGGTCGTCCTCGGCAATGAGCTGTTCGACCAGTTGGCTGCCGTCGTCTTCCGTTTTGTCTGCCGTGAGCAAGCCCTGCAGGCGCTCGCGGATGGTGACCAACGTGGCAGCGACGGCGTGCGAACTGGAGGCCAGCAGCTTGCGCAAGATCAGTGCCGTGAGATGGCGCTGCTGTTTGGGCAGGGCGTAGGAGTCTTCCTTTTGCAAAAACGCCGAGATGCGCTCGTACAGCGCCTGCTCGTCGTCGGTGGGATTGAACGGCTGGGTGAGCGCCTTGCGCTCGGTGTACTTGATGTACTCCAGCACGTCGCGGCGCAATGTGCGTTTGGCGAAGCTGGCAAGACGCGCGCGCAATTCGTCCAGGCCCGTCCCGCTGTTCATGAACTGCTTGCGGAAGGCCGTCTCATCGCCGAACAGGTGCTCGTCGATCAGCGTGGACAGGCCGTACAGCTCTATCAAGGAATTCTGCAGCGGCGTGGCGGTGAGCAGCAGCTTCTTGCGGCCTTGCAGTGCGCGCTTGAGCGCCTGCCCGGTGCGGTTGCTGGCGCGGTGCGCGTTGCGCAGCTTGTGCGCTTCGTCGATGACCACCACGTCCCAGGGCACGGCACGAAGCTCGGCTTCCAGTTTGGCGGCGAACTGGTAGGACATGATCACGACCGCCTTGCCGACCAGCCGTTGCAGTGTGGCGAGCATGTCGCCAGCGGACTGCTTCCGCAGAGAAACGGCATCCACCACGGTGGTGGGCACGGCGAACTTGTCGTGCAGCTCCTGCGCCCATTGCTTGCGCAGGCTCGCCGGGCAGATGACCAAGAGCCGACGGCGGCGCTCAGCCCAGTATTGGCAAACCACCAGCGCGGCTTCGATGGTCTTGCCCAGCCCCACCTCGTCAGCCAGCAGTACGCCTTCCTGCAATGGGTTCCGAAGGGCGAACAGCGCCGCCTCGATCTGATGCGGGTTCAGATCGACGCTGGCATCGAACAGCGATTGGGAGAGGCGATCTACGCCATCGGCGGCGTGTCGCCGCGTTAGCTCGTGGGCGTAGTACTTGGCGTGGTAGGCGGAGATCAATCGGTTCCCTCCGCCTTCTTCGACTGGTCGGCTATCCAGCCGTCGATGTCCGTTGCCCGGAAGCGCCATGTCCCGCCGACTTTGAAGGCCGGTATTTTCTTGGCTGCCGCGAGTCGGTAGATCGTCCGCTCCGTGACCTTCAGGTACTCGGCGACTTCCTTGATCGTCAGGATTCCGCTTTCGCTGGTGTTTTTGGGCATGGAGTGGGGCCAGTCGGATGATTGGTAAAGGACGACAGGATAGTGCAAAATTTTCCAACTGGCGACCAAAAGCGACCGAACTCGGAAGGTTTGTCTCCGACTTGGTAGGGGATGGGATGGATTGCCTCAGTCAAGCTGAGTGCGACGCGCTTGCGCACGGCCCCAGGCGCGGGTGGCCAAATCGTCGAATCCACGCCCCCAAGGCGGAGGCGTTACTATCTGTCTCGGATTACGGACGCGGGTTCGGTTCCGTGTTCCACCACCACCATAACGTCCAAGGGCGTTCACTGAAGTCCAGTGAACGCCCTTTTTCTTTGGAAAATCAACAGGTTACGGTGCAGGGAGGTCTAAGGATGTCTAACCACATCCAAGGCCAAGTGGGGGAACACAAGGGGGAACACACTGAAAAAATCGTAGACTTGAGGTGATTGTTCCCCCATTCTCCTATGGAGGAGCGCTTTCATCACCTCTGGATGTTCCCCCATGTTGACCGATGCACATTGCAAAAACGCTCGTTGTTCCCCCACCCTGAAGCGTGAGCGGCTCTCTGATTCAGGCGGGCTTTACTTGGAAGTTAGCCCCACGGGTTCCAAGCGCTGGTTCTGGAAGTACCGTATCAACGGAAAAGAAGGGCGAATGGCACTGGGCAGTTACCCATCTGTCGGATTGACTGCCGCCCGCAAGGCGCGTGACGCTGCGAAGTTGCAGAAGGCTGAGGGCGTAGATCCGGTCAAAGCACGCAAAGTGGAGCGACTGAAGGCGAGTAACCCTGCTGGGGACACCTTCAAAGTGGTCGCGTTGGAGTGGTATGCGAGGCAGAAGGGCCAGTGGAGTGAGGGGCACGCAGAGCGCTCACTTCGCCAGTTTGAGCGTGATCTTTTTCCATGGCTTGGCGAGCGCCGTTTGGCCGATATCGAGCCCGTTGAATTGCTCGCTACTTTACGAAAAGTTGAAGAACGCGGTGCCGTCGAGACTGCAGACCGGGGATTGATGCTGGCACGCCAAGTGTGGCGCTACGGCGTGGCCACAGGTAGGGTAGGGCGTGACATAACGGCAGACCTCAAAGGAGCGCTGTCTCCATACCGAGGGCGCCACTTTGCAGCGATAACTGATCCTGAGAAATTGGGTGAGTTGCTTCGGGCCATTCAAGCCTATCGAGGAGGGCCCATCGTTCGTGCAGCACTCCAACTTGCTCCTTTGCTATTTCAGCGGCCTGGAGAGTTACGCGGTGCAGCATGGGCTGAGATAGATCTGGAAGCCGCAATGTGGACGATTCCCGCAGCGCGTATGAAGCGTGGGAAGGAGGGGAAGGAGCATGGGGCGCCGCATCTGGTGCCATTGTCTAGACAAGCTGTGGCCGTTTTGCGCGACCTACAGCCTCTTACAGGACGCGGAGTCTTGGTCTTTCCGGGAGAGCGCAACCACGCGCGTCCTATTTCTGAGAATTCAGTGCGGACTGCCTTAATCTCTATGGGCTACACGGCAGAGATTCAGACTTGGCATGGTTTCCGTGCAACAGCTCGCACGATGCTGGCTGAGCGCTTAGATTGCGACCCCTTGGTAATCGAGGCGCAACTTGCTCATGCAGTCAAAGATGCGAACGGGAGGGCATACAACAGAACGCAATATCTGGATCACAGGACGCGGATGATGCAACTATGGGCTGACTATCTCGATCGTCTCCGTAACCTGTAGCGATCATATTTCGCCGCGAGGTGCCTCACTATAGCTTGCGTATCGGCGCCGGTCTGTAATGGCGCTAATGGAGTGGCACGCCCCATTTCCTCTGGTGACGTGTGAATCCATGCAAGACAAGGCTTTTGATTTAATTTTATCAATCGGATGGGGGGAGTTTGATTTGCTTCCGGCGTTTTATTTTTTCTTCAATGTGAATTCTGTTTTTGTATTCAGATTCAATAATTGATTCAATTATCTCTGAGCGTGAGAGATAATATTTTTTGGCGAGTTCGTCGAGTTTTGCAATTGTCTCATTTCTGAGGATGAAGTTGTGCTGCTTCGAATCCGTCGCTTCCTCCCTTGCTTTCTTTTGATTCCATATTTTTCTTGCACTTGAGCTAAGTGCTTTTTTCTCAATTGTTGAAAAATTCGATCGCAAGAAATATATCAAAAGCTGCTCGTATGTGTTAATTGAGGAGGTGGATGGGAGAAATGGTGATATTTTGCCTTGTAGCCATTCTCGAAAGAAAATAATCTTAGATTCGGCGTCATTATTTTTCATCCATTCAAAAGCCTTATCTTCTTTCTGTTGAATTAACCAGAGTCTGCCTAGTTCCTTTATTGTGTGTAGCGGGTTATAGAGAGGGTTCGAATTGTAATAGATCGATCTGAAGTATAGATAATCAATTATTGCCATGCTGCAAGACTTTGTTTCCAAATCCGCTGGAATATGCATGATCAAATTCCATGATTTGTTGCCTCGCTCTAGGTATTCGAAGTTGTATTCTGATTTTTCAATAACTCCTAAAATTTCTTTAATCCAGCAGTGCTGATAATTGTTGTCTGTAATCCACTGAAAAATATCGTCTGGTAATATGCTGTGGTGTATGTACGATTTTAATTGTTCGTTAAGTGTTGTATTTTTTGTAAGATATTCTCCATAACTTATCCCAAAATAGTTCGAATATTTTTTCGCTGGACTGTTCTCGTCCTGTACCAAACACATATGAATGAATAATCTTATGCGTTCCGTTATGATGCTATCTATTGCTGTGTTTTTTGGTACATCTGGATCATTTATTGCCATATTTTATATTTCCTTAATGAATAGAAGTGATATTGAAAGATTTTAGAAGAACTATACAAGTTCCATTGAGGTACTCAAGGCGGCTTCTAGAAGAAACATAGGCTAAAGATAGATAGATTCTTCACTTGTCAGTCTCTGGAACATGGGTTAAAGCGTAGCCGACTGACTGTTCTGATCACAATGGATGATGTACCGGTTGCGTTAGATCTTCGGGGAATGACGTTCTTGGGTTTGCGCTGTTCAAGTGCTACATCCTAGGTAGTCAGCGCCAGTCCGGTCAATTTTCGTTCATGGCTCAGATCACCATGCGCTGACACCAGTCACCACGTAGCTAAATCCAATGAAACTCGGCATAGAGCCAATGTCGGTCGTGATAGACAACTCGGTTGGCCATCTTGATACACCGACTGGCCTAGTTACGTTATGGGTCGCAGCGTGACGCTTCTCGCTACTGGAGTTAGTTGGGTGGCTTCAGCGCCTGCTGATGCCTTGTCTATGACCCTACGCATGAGCGTCGCCTTACGCGGGGGGACTGATGTAGACGATTTGCCTGATGATCCTGGCTTGCTCCGGGGGGCATGCCGTAAGACTCTCTGTGCATCTGTTAGAGGCGGCCAGGACGCGATCCATGGTGAGTACGCGCAGGTCGGCACAGTCAGTCACCACGACTCGGAGGACTTCGCTGAAGCAGCATTTCTGCGACAGTGTTTCTCGCTTTGCCAGGACTTGCCGAATCATCTCCCCCAGCTCTGCTGCAGTCGCAGCCTTCCTTGCGTAGTACAGGCATTCTGATCGACGGCGGCATTGTCAACCGAGTTGGTAATGGATTGAGTGGTAACGATGGTCTCAGGTCAGAGTCGAATTGACGTCCGGATTTCACGAACGAATTCGATCGTCCGTTGTGTGATTGGGGAGGAGGGCTTTCCTCTTGCTAGACGCTTGCTGGCGGTATGAAAAAAATACCGTAGTCAGGGATGCTTTGTACTAACAGCGCCGGAGTGCAAAGCATGCAGATTTTAAGATTGCCTGAAGTTTCAAGGCTGACCGGATTGCCCAGGTCAACAATCTACCTCTACATCAAGAACAATCAATTCCCCAAACAGATAAAACTGGGTGCACGCTCGGTTGGATGGGTGAGTGGCGAGATAGAGCATTGGTTGCATGCACGTGCAACCTTGAGGGAGATTTAAGCCTTACCCTATTTTTCCAGAGTAACTTGGTCTGTAAGAACCGTGAACTTATAAGGTAAAGAGGGCGCCGAAGTGTGGATTTGGTGCTTTTTTCCTTATGTGTTAATTAGGTATTGGTATTATAAATATATAAGATGCATGCAGTGGTAGGGTTGCACGTGCAATGCTACTTTGTTCTTGTTAATGTTTTATATGTCGTGCGAGGTGTAGATATGAAAAACACTCTTGGAGTAAATAAGAATCATCGACTTCACCTGTCTGGTGACTACAATTCAATGCCCTTGGTTTCTCAGTGCTATCCATTCGTGAGTAGTTATCTTGGTGTACTAAACGAAGTGATCGCTAAGGCACTTGAGCAATACTCAAAGGTGTTTGCCTTTAGGTGCGACCTACGTGTTCCTGAGTGTATCGACGCAAAACCTGATGTCTTCAACAATGACGTGATATCCAGATTTATTGAATCACTGAAGGCTAAAATCAAGCATAACAGACAAGCAGTCGCCAAGGAAGGGGCGTACGCTCATGACACGAAGGTGCGGTACTTCTGGGTGAGGGAAGTGGGAGAGCAAGGGCGCGTTCATTTCCATGTGGTCATCTTGTTGAATGGCCATGCTTTCAACTGGCTTGGCACTTATGGGGCGTCTGGTGACAATATGGCTAATCGAGTGTGTGCGGCATGGTCCAGTGCATTGGGTCTAGCCATTGAAGATGGTAGACCGTCGGTTCACTTCCCGCAGAGTCCGTCCTACATGCTCTTTCGGGGCGACCCACAATCCGTGGACGCGTTCTTCCAGCGTGCAAGCTACTTGTGCAAGGTATCGACCAAGCACCATGGCCTCGGCCACCATAGTTACGGTGGCAGTCGGGGTTGACTCGCCGGTGCCAGAGGGTGTCAGGGTGACTCCCCAAGATGCCAGTTCGTGCTGCCTCTATGGTGTGCATCGCTCCTACTTTTATGGATCAGCGAGTGGACATGCACTCCATCGCAAGTTTGTGTTGTTTCAATGCTGCAGCGCACTTCCTGGCAAAAACTCCACCCCCGTGCGTTTCACCAGCTCCTGGTAGCTGATCGGCCGCACCACCGTCTCCCCTTCACGGTTCTCTTGCCAATGCGCCCAGGCCTTGTTGGTCGTTGCGTCGTACACGAGCTTGTACAGATAGGTCGGCACCTTCACCCCGTTGACTCCAATGCGTGGTCCCGCATCTGTGAACACCGGCCCGGTGATCACAAACACATCCCCCTTGGCCCGCTTCACATAGTGCCGCGTGTCCTGCTCGATCTTGTTCCAGGCGCCCCCGTTGTGCTGGGCGTTTTGGGGGACCATGTTCGCCAGGCTGAAGCTCTGCGCCATAGAAGTGGGTGTGGCCATATCTCCCGCCGGCGCCATGTGGCCTCGGGAGTAACCTGAGTTCTTGTAATCCTCCAGCTCAGCCCGCTCCCCACTGGGCAGGCGCGCATCCGCGAAGAACCGTTTGGCCCGTTTCTCATCGGCATCCTCGATGAGTCTGCGGTTCAGGCGCTGGGCTACAAACACCGGTGTCTTGGTGGTACCGGAGTGCAGCACCGCAAAAGCTTCATAGCAAAGCTCGCGCAACTGCGGCCGGGGCGTAATGGAGGGTGGTATGCCATTCGCAAAGAACTGCGGGCACTGCGCAAAGGAGGTGGGCTCGGGCGTGAGCAGGGCCGCACTGTCGAACTGCGGAAACCGTGCCCAGGAAAGATTGGGGAGAGCAACGCTGGCAAGAGACAGGGCCAGCACAACTGCCAGGCGCACACGGCCTGGCCAAGAGAACAAACGATTCACAGAATGAGCATTCAGGTCGAACAAAACGGAGCCCGATTGGAGCACCGTTCACCTATCGCTTTGGGCCCGAATGCTCGGAACCCGCAGGGTTTTACAGCTGCTTGCAGAGATGGGGGCCGCAAACAGAAAGGGCCCCCAAAGGAGCCCTTTCTGCCTGCCCGCCCCTGCGGCTCAGTTAACACTTCCCATGGCAGCAGCACCCGCAAATGCAAAGCGCCACCACTATGGGAAGTCCCGCAACTGCTTCAAACCAATCTCAGCAGTTGGTCTGCCAAATTACATGGCGCTGAATTCACCCGAAGGGATCTGGCCGGTGCGCACAGCTTCAGCGGCCTGGGCACGCACTGCAGCGCGGTCGGCGGTGGACTTGTAGGTCACCACGCGCGAGCCTGCGGGTTCCATGCTGTGGGTCTTGGCTTCCACTACAGCTTCGGCTTGCACTTCAGCGCGGGTGCGGTTCGTGTCGAACTTCAGGGCAAATTGCGAGCCATCGGCTTCGTCAGCATGGGCACCAAAAGCGGCGAATGTAGCAACAGCAGCGACGGAGAGGAAACGAGCGGTCTTGTTCATGATGAAAATCCTTGAAAGTTAAAAAGCGTCTCAAAAAAGCCGGGTCAAAAACCATTCCTGAACCGGGTTCGGTGAGTCGCCTTGCGGGTTCGGCTCATCGATGGGATTAACTGTACGCCGATGGTGTTCAGGGAAAAACCACCCAGTCGCAAACTAACTGTTCCAGTATTGAAAACAATCTCTCGGCGCTTTCATACGCCGAATCTCCGTGCCTTCGCATCTCATTCAGCCGACCGTCAACCCGCCTTCAAGACCTCCAAAAACTCCCGTGCATTGAGCTGGCTCTTGTCCTCCATGCAGTTGTTGAACACTGCATGCGGATACCGCACCGACCGCGCAATCGGGCTGTATCGATGCGCCAGAGCCTGCAACTCTGCGGAGGTGTACGCATAGTCAAACCGCTCGGCCGCTGATTTGGCAGGCATCCCATACGCCACTGCATTGCGCCCATGGAGCCTGAGCAGTGCATGGTCGGGATGGGTGGTCTCCCAGATCGCCGGAACACTGTGCGCTGAGCCTTGCGGCCCATCCACGATGGTGTGGACCAGTCCCAGGTTCCTGAGTAGGCCCAAGGTGTCTGCCGTCACCGCATCGTTCTCCCACCAACTCGGATGCCGGAACTCAATGCTCAAGGTGTGACCCGGCAGATGCTCCAGACAGTGCTCGATGTGGGCCATGGCCACTGGGTGGCGCACCACCTTCGGCGAGAACTGGAAGTGCACAAGACCCAGCTTGCCGTTGACCTGCAACGGCACGAGGCAGGCCACAAAGCGTTTCCAGAGTTCCTCCCGAAACTCCGCCGCCATGTCCTTGTAGACCATGCGCCGACCAGGCCCCAATGCCTCCTTGATGTCCTTGGGCAAAACGTCTGTACTGGTCCACTGTCCAGTGAACAGGCTGAAGGCCTTCACGTTGAACACAAACCCAGGTGGGGTGCGTTCTGCCCAGTGCTGGGCCGTGGAGACCGCAGGGATGGCGTAGTAGCTGGTATCCACCTCCACCAGGTTGAACTGCGAGGCATAAAAGCGCAGCCGCGCTTCGGGTGTCTTGGCCGTGGGCGGATAGAACTTGCCGCAGTCGAGCAAGGTCTTGTCCGACCAGGACGCGGTCCCGACCAAGGGATTGAAGCCAAAACTGTGGGGGGCGAAAGAGTGCTCCATGGGGAGGCCTCCTTGGGTTCATCCTACATGCGTATCTGTGGCAAAAGCTGTATATTCATCCAGTATTCAACCACAGGAGAAGCAGCGCCATGCAAGTCATCGAATCCACCTATGTCGTCACTCTGCGCGACTACCCCGAAGAGATCCCTGCCAAGGAGCGCATTGCCGCAGAAACCCGGTATGCCCAAGCCCTGGAAAAGCAGCTCGGCGGCCCCGAGCAGGTGGCGGCCGCCCTGGACACCATGCACAGCCTGGAAGAGTCGCCGCCCGAGGTGGTGTCGCCTGGTGACCTCACTTTGCTCAAGGCCTGGGGCAAGGCCAGTGCGGCGGCCAAGCAGGCGGGGTTCAGGGACCTGGGGGAAGGGGAGGGGGCGTACTTTGAAGTGCGGAGGGTATGAAGGTAGAGATCCGCTACCGCTGGCGGGTGAAGTCAGCCAATGGCCGATGGTTCAACACCCGGCATGCGGCTTCTGAAGAGACGATTCGTAAGCAGCATCCAGAGGCGGTGGCCATTGAGGGTTCTCGTACCGAGCAGATCATCTTGGACCAACCCGCCGAGTTATTGCAGGCGAGGTTGCACCGCTACAAGCCCTGCCCATCGGTGCTGATCTGGCCTTGCGAGATACCTGGGCAGAACGGTCGCATCTTGCTGTTGGGCGAACCCGACCACTACACCATCGAGCAAGTTGGTGAGGAATGGGTGGTGATGCAGAACGAGACCGTGCTCATGTACCGTGGACCTGGGCCAGTGCGGATTGAGAGAGCGCCATGACGACCGAGCCATTGTGGAACTACCCAACGTTGATGTGTACCCCGCCGGGTAGAGCCGGTGGAGTGTTCCCTGCGGAGACAGTGCTGCCGCTGGAGGCTGAGGCGTATGCGGTGACCCAAGAAGGGGAGATGTGGCGGGTGACGGTGAAGCACTCGGGGGATTTGCTGTATGCGGGGCCGGGGCCTGTGGTGTTGGTGGAGTCGCCTGCGCCGTTTTGAGTGGCGAACAGAGCGGAGTGTTTGGTGAGGCTGCTGCCGGATGGCGGACCGCTTTGCAGCGGTTGCCGTCGCTCGTCCTGCCGCTATGGAAGTCCGCTGACGATCTCTCATCGGTCGTTCGGAGTAGTGGGCCATATTTTTGGATGGAGATAGAGAACACCAATCTATTAGCTCCTCACATGGCTTGCGCTTTCAAGCCAGCTTAAGCAGGTCCGCGAGGTCCATAGGCGGCTCGATAAAACGTTAAGAGCCTCTTAGCATGCAACTCGCCAAGCATGATCGCATCGGCATAGCCTTACATGCCTTGGCGACTGCCGCTCTCGATCTTGACGCCCGGTTGATTTTTGCGAATGGGCTTGACCTTCTCGTCGTGACAAGGTTCATAGTCAAAACATGAATCAACTGAAGGAGGCTCACATGGTCCGTTTCAATGTTCCTGACATGACGTGCGGTGGTTGCGCCCAGCGCATTCGTCGAGCAATAGCTCAGGCCCCAATGCCGGCGGGTGTCGAAGTAGAAATCGATGTGGCCGCGCGGCAGGTCCGCGTTCCTGGGCAAGCCGAAGACGACACTGTGGAGCTTGTTCGCTCCGCAATTGAGCGTGCCGGATACAAAGCAGACGCCGTGGTGGGGACTTCATCGGGCCGAACAACCGGTGGCTGCTGCTGTGCGTCTCGGTCCACAACCTCTGTTGATGTGAATCAAGGCGCTGCGAACCGTACGTCGTCATGCTGCAATTGAACCTACAAGGAGACCATCATGCGTCTGAATATCGTCGCTGGGCTGTTGACAACCCTTTTCGTGGCGGGATGTGCCATCGCGCAATCTCCAAAACCTACGGACGAACACGCAGGCCACCACCCCGGTGATGCGCAGAGCGGTGGCGTAGCCACCCAGTCTGCCCCGACAGCTACTACCCCGCCAGCACCGGACGCCTTTGATCGTCAGATGAAGGCGATGCAGGAAATGCACAAAAAAATGCAGGCGGCCAAGACTCCCGCCGAACGTTCTGCTCTGATGGACGAGCACATGAAGCTCATGCAGTCCGGCATGGCCATGATGGGTGCTGGTAATTCTGGTGGCATGGGTATGGGGATGATGCAGCAAGGGGCGCAGGCCAAACCTGCCGCACCTGCAGCCTCTGGAAACTCGGGCATGGGAGGCGGCATGATGGGCATGCACGCTCAAATGGAGCGCCGCATGGCCATGATGGAACAGATGATGCAAATGATGGTGGACCGCCAAGCGGTCATGCCATCCAAATAGCCCCCCCGCGAGCGTCCTGAGGGGCGCTCGCCACAAAATCTCATTGAGATTCTGTAAACCACCTTCCTGAATCGACCAGCGCAAGGCGTGTTTCCCCTGAGCCCGTTACTGCCGCCCGCAAGCACTACGCATTTCAGAAGTGGGGATGTGGTCGGCTCCTTTGCATGCATGCTTGATCGATAGCTCAATTGGGTGCCATTGATGGCGGCGACGGTGTTCTTATCGGGTCTTCAGTTTTCAGCGATAGCGACAGGGGGGGCGCCGCTGACCTGGTAGCGCCGCTTTGATCGGCACCCAGGCCATGGAGCCAGTCCGATTGAAGCTGCATTGCCTGACGTCGCCACGCAGCCTCTCGATCAGCAAACTCGACGCCCCTAAGCCTGCCTCACGAAGCCTAAGTGTCCAGCTGGTCGCGTTTTCTCGGCTTTCTCATCAGCACATAGGCTGCAGGAATCACGAACAAAGAAAGCAGCGGTGCGGTCACCATACCGCCCAGCATGGGAGCCGCGATGCGGCTCATGACCTCCGAGCCTGTCCCGCTGCTCCACACGATGGGTACCAGGCCCGCCAGGATGACGGCTACGGTCATGGCCTTGGGGCGCACGCGCAGCACTGCACCTTCCCGGATCGCGTCCAGCAGCTCTTCCAGCGTGGGCTGCCTGCCGTCTGGACATCTCTCTGCGAGTGCGTGCTTGAGGTAGATGAGCATGACCACCCCGAACTCTGCCGCGACCCCCGCCAGAGCGATGAAGCCCACACCGGTGGCGATGGACAGGTTGTAGTTCATCAGGTACAGGAACCAGATGCCCCCAGTGAGCGCGAATGGCAGCGTCGCCATGATCAGTCCCGCCTCGCCCATGCGCGAGAAGGTCAAGTACAACAGCACGAAGATGATCAGCAAGGTGGCAGGCACCACGACTTTCAGGCGGGCATTGGCCCGCTCCAGGTACTCGAACTGACCTGAGTACGTGATGCTGACCCCGGGCTCCAGCTTGATCTGGCGGCCCACCGCATCGCGCAGGTCATTGGCCACCGATGCCAGATCGCGCCCCCGCACATCGACATACACCCAGCCCGATGGGCGGGCGTTCTCGCTCTTGAGCATGGGGGGGCCATCGGTGATGGAGATGCTGGCCACCGTGCCCAGCGTGATCTGCTGCCCCATGGGCGTGGAGATGGGCAACTGGGCCAGGCGTTCCGGGGAGTCGCGCCACTCACGCGGATAGCGCAGGTTGATCGGGAAGCGGGCCAAGCCCTCGACCGTTTCAGACACGTTTTCACCACCGATGGCCCCGGAGACCACGGCCTGGATTTCGGACACGTTCAGCCCGTAGCGCCCTGCGGCCGTGCGGTCGATGCGGACATCGACGTAGCGCCCCCCCGTCAGGCGCTCTGCCAACGACGAAGTCACTCCCGGAATGCCCTTGGCGACCTGCTCGACTTGGGCAGCGATCCCGTCGATCACCTTCAGGTCGTTGCCGGTCACCTTGACCCCGATGGGACTCTTGATGCCGGTGGCCAGCATGTCAATCCGGTTGCGGATGGGTGGAATCCAGATGTTGGACAGGCCAGGAATCTTGACGGCCTTGTCCAGCTCCTCGATCAGACCCTCGGGCGTCATTCCTGGACGCCATTGGTCTCTGGGCTTGAGCTTCACCGTGGTCTCGAACATTTCCAGCGGTGCCGGATCGGTTGCGGTCTCCGCGCGGCCAGCCTTGCCGAAGACGCGCTCGACCTCGGGAACCGTCTTGATCATCCGGTTGCTCAGTTGCAGAAGCTCCGTCGCCCGCTGTGCCGACAGGCCCGGGAGCGCCGAAGGCATGTACAGCAGATCGCCTTCATCGAGCCTGGGCAGGAACTCGCCCCCCAGCCGCGAGAGGGGCCAGATCGTGGTCGTCAGCGCCAGCACGGCGATGACCAGTGTGGATTTGGGGCGGTGCAGAACCCATTCCAGGCAAGGCCGGTACACGGCAATCAGCGCGCGCGTGATCGGGTTCTTTTGCTCATCTGGGATGCGGCCCCGGATCCAGTAGCCCATCAGGACCGGGATCAGCGTGACCGAGAGGGCCGCAGCTGCGGCCATCGCGTAGGTCTTAGTGAACGCCAGCGGTCCAAACAGGCGACCTTCCTGTGCTTCCAGCGTAAAGACGGGCACGAAGGACAAGGTGATGATGAGCAGCGAGAAGAACAGCGCGGGGCCTACCTCCTCGGCGGCTTCGGTGATTACCTTCCAGCGCTCTTCCCCCACCAGTTGGCGGTCGGGATGCTTGTGCTGCCAGGCCTCCAGCTTCTTGTGGGCGTTCTCGATCATCACCACGGCCGCATCAACCATGGCGCCCACTGCGATCGCAATGCCACCCAGAGACATGATGTTGGCGTTGATGCCCTGGTAGCGCATCACCAGAAACGCCGCCATGATCCCCAGCGGCAGAGAAATGATGGCGACCAGTGCCGAGCGCAGGTGCCAGAGGAACAAGACACAGACCACAGCCACCACGATGAACTCCTCCACGAGTTTGGTGGTGAGGTTCTGGATCGCCCGCTCAATGAGCGCACTGCGGTCGTAGGTTGTGACGATCTCCACGCCCTGGGGCAGGCTGCTTTGCAGCTCGCTGAGCTTGGCCTTGACGGCTTGGATGGTTTCCTGGGCATTCTTGCCCGAGCGCAGGACCACCACGCCACCGGCCACTTCCCCCTCGCCGTCGAGTTCGGCGATGCCGCGCCGCATCTCCGGTCCGATCTGCAGCGTTGCGACATCGCCCAGGCGCACGGGAATCCCGGCGCGCGACACCAGCGGGATGGCCCTGAAGTCGTCCAGCGTCTTGAGGTAGCCGCTGGCGCGCACCATGTACTCGGCCCCGGACAACTCCAGCACCGACCCTCCCGTTTCCTGGTTCGCTCCCAGGATGGCATCACGCACCTGCCCCTGGGTCAGCCCTTGGGCTGCGAGCTTGATCGGATCGAGCACCACCTGGTACTGCTTGACCATGCCGCCCACCGACGCCACTTCCGCGACATTGGGCAGGCTCTTGAGTTCGAATTTCAGGAACCAGTCCTGCAGGGCCCGCAGCTGGGCGAGATCGTTCTTGCCGGTGCGGTCCACCAGCGCATATTGGTAGATCCAGCCGACCCCGGTGGCGTCGGGGCCGAGCGACGATTTGGCCGTGGCGGGTAGTCGCCCCTGCACCTGGTTCATGTACTCCAGCACCCGGGAACGTGCCCAGTACAGGTCCGTGCCGTCCTCGAACAGGATGTAGACAAACGAGTCGCCAAAGAACGAGAAGCCGCGCACCGTCTTGGCGCCCGGGACGGACAGCATGGTGGTGGCCAGCGGGTAGGTCACCTGGTTTTCCACGATCTGCGGCGCCTGGCCGGGGTAGGAGGTGCGGATGATGACCTGGACATCCGACAAATCGGGGAGCGCGTCCACGGGGGTGCTGCGCACGCCCCACACGCCCCAGGCCGTGAGCATCACGGTCGCCAGCAGAACCAGGAGTCGGTTCGCCACCGACCAGCGGATCAGACGTGCGATCATGGCTTGATCCTTTCCACGGCAGTGATCACGAAGTCCTTGCCTTGCTGCTGGAAGGTGAACTTGACCTGCTGCTCCGGTTTCAGGGCCTTGGCCAGCTCTGGGTTTGCCAGCTTGAATGGCATGGTCATGCCGGGCCACTTCAGTTCAGGCACGGCCTCGTGGGTAAGGGTCAGCTCGGTTGGCGTGACCTCATCGACCACCCCTCGCACCGTAAAGCTCTTGGACGCCGGAGCCGCAGAGGCCGAGGAACCCTGTTCAGCGATGGGTTGTGCGCTGCTGCCGGGAGGTTGAGCGGGCATGATGCCTCGCAGGCTGGCTTCCGAGTCGATCAGGAACTGCGCCGAGGCGACCACCTGCTGCCCTGCGGTGAGTCCGCTTTGAATGACGAGTCGGTCATCGATTTCCGCGCCAAGTTGTACCTGGACGGGGTGGTACTTGCCGGGGCCGTCCACCACGTAAACCAGTGCCCGCTTACCGGTTCGGATCACCGCTTCACTGGGTACCAGCAGCGCCGGTTGGGTGCGTCCCGCCAGGACAATCTGCCCGGACATGCCCGCCTTCAGGCGCTGGGTGGGGTTGGGAAGCTCCAGGCGCACGCGCACCGTGCGGGTGTCCCGGTTGGCCTCTGGGAGGATGCTCACGACACGGGCTTTGAGGGTTTCGCCCGGAAACGCGGCCAGGCGCACCTGGGCGTCCTGCCCCAGTTGCAAGGGACCGCTTTGCGCTTCGGGAACGGCCGCTTCGATCCAGACGCTGGCCAGACCGTTCACGCGCACCAGGCTGGCCCCCGCAGAGACCGTCATGCCCTGGCGCACCATCAGTTCGGCCACCATCCCTGCTTGTGGGAAGGTCACCGTGTAGCGGCCCTGAGGTTCGCCCGTGCGCTCCACCTGGGCCACGAGCGAGGCAGGCATGCCCAGCAGTGACAACCGATGACGCGAAGCGGCCGTCAGCGACTCTTCCTTGAGCGCCCGGACAGCGAGGAACTCGCGCTGCGCAGCCACCCACTCAGGCAGCAGTAAATCGGCCAATGGCGCGCCTGCGGCCACCACGTCACCCGGGGCCCGGGCATAGACACGCTCCACAAATCCTGCAGAACGCGCCTGGACGATACTCACATCCCGGTCATTGAGCTGGACCGTGCCCAGCACGTCCACATCGGATCCAATGTCGCGCTGCTCCACCGTGGCGGTGCGCAGGCCGAGGGCTTGCACCGCTTGTGCCGAGACATTCAAACCGGTGCTTTGTTGTGCGTCCTCATCGGCGTACTTGGGAACCAGCGCCATGTCCATGTAGGGCGACTTGCCTGGCTTGTCGAACTTCTGCGTTGGCACCATGGGGTCGTACCAGTACAGCACCTTGCGGTCGGCCTTCGCCGCTTCTGCCGATGGAGGGGTAGCGCCAGATGGATGACTGCTCGCAATGCGCCATTGGGAGACGCCCCAACCGAGGGCAATGCCAGCAGCCACCAGTGCCACGGCCACAGTGGTCTTCTTGAAAACGGTATTGGTCATGTGGTTCTCCCTTCAGTCCGCGATCAGGCTGTTCAGACGGGCAATCACGGTGTCCCGCTGCGCCTGCAGATCAATGAGCCGCCAGTGCGTCTCCCGCACTTGGGCCCTGGCCGCCAGCACGGCGCTCAAGTCGCCTTTGGCAGACTGGTAATTGGCCAACGCGAGTTCG
Organism: Acidovorax sp. BL-A-41-H1; assembly: GCF_051942715.1. Lineage (NCBI taxonomy): Bacteria > Pseudomonadati > Pseudomonadota > Betaproteobacteria > Burkholderiales > Comamonadaceae > Acidovorax > Acidovorax sp. BL-A-41-H1. The sequence goes on from NZ_JBPVJQ010000005.1 coordinate 419,442, forward strand.
GCACGCCCCTGTGCCAAGCCCATGCCCGCCGATTGCAGCCGCTCGATCTGACTGTTCAGTGCCGCCAGCTCTGAGGCGCTGTCCTCCAGCTCCTGCAGGTGCCTGCGGGTCACGTCTTCCTGCTCGGCGTCCAGGCGCTGCAGCTCCAGCTGCTTGGCCTTGATCTGGGGTCCCTGGCGCCGCTCCTGTTGCCAGGGAAGGTCAAAGGTCACCTGGAAGGACACCATGTCGCCCCAGCGTCGGTCGCGGCGGCTGTAGGCGACTTCCCAGGACCAATCACCCTTGGTTTCTGCTTGGGCTTCGCGCGTTTCCGCCAAGGCCATGGCCTGCATGGCGGGGTACTGCGCAAGTTCCGCGTGGCGGTGTACCTCAGACCGCAGTTGATCCAAGGGGCGGCTCAGCGGCCCAGGAGTTCCCTGTAGCGCCTCGTCGGCGCGAGCGCCAACCCAGCGCCGCAACATCGCCCTGGCCTTGGATCGGTCCCGCTGCAGATCGTCCCTGCGATCCGACAGCGCAAGCGCCTCCTGCCTGGCCATCAGCAGGTCTGCGGCCTGGGCCGTGCCTCCGGCGATGCGGGCGGGCAGGCTGTCCTGCAGGCGCTGGTTCTCACTCAGTAGACCGGTGAGTACCTGGTCACGTTGCTCGATAGCCTGGGCCAGGATCCACGCTTGACTCAGTTCCTGGCGGATCTGCAGGCGCTGGACCGCCAGGGTGGCGCGTTCGCGTTCCACCTTGGCCTCGGCACCGGCGATCTGGGCATCGCGCTTGGCCCGGTTGGGCACCTCCTGCATCAGCGCCAGGCGCTGCATGGTCATGGACTCACGCGTGAGGCTGAAGCGGTCCATGCCGCTGATGGGAAAGTTCTCGATACCGACCGAGAGCTTGGGATCCGGCAGCGTTCCCGCCGACTTCTGGGTACTGCTGGCTGCGTCAATCTGCAGCCGCTGGGCCGTGATACGAGGGCTGTGCTGCTCCGCCAGATCCAAGGCTTCGGCAAACCCCAGGGCGTGGGCCTGGTTGCCTGCAAGGCCGATGCCGGCCAGCAGGAATCCGAGAGCGCAAAGGCGCAGATGGTTGAGGTTGCGCACACGGATGCGCGGCGAGAGAGGATGAATGCGCAGTTGCGCAGGCAGGCGCTCGCAGGGAGCGCCGAAGGAGATGTTGGGCATGATAGTCCTCGAAATGAAGGGGCACGAAGTCAGACCTGCGCGCACGCTGCAAGGCAGCGCACACGCCGTGCACGTTCAATTCCGAAAGACCTGATGGGTCAGATAGATGGGGGGAGAGCCCGCTCGACTGTCCAGCTCTGCGTAGACAGCCCGAGGGTCAATATGGCGTTCTGAGTCCAGGATCACGGGCAGCACATAAGCAACCCAGATGGCGTGAGCCGCGAGCGCCTGCAGATCGAGACCTTGTAGCGAGGGGGAGGACAAGCTGTCGCCATCACAATGGGCTCGACACAGCTGAGGATCTTGCTCATCCATGGTTCCCGCCATAGCGTGGCAATCGGGCATGGAGGGCATGCCGACTGAGTCTTCCATGGCCATGCCCGCTTTTTGCATCGATGCCGCATGGGCTGCGGAGTCCAGCTTGGGACAGGCATAGGCCGCCAACGCGAACTGCATCAGAAGCAACACCGCGACCAGAACGCTGGTTATCCAGCGTCTTTGGCGCAACACGGTGTTCCTGACAGCGATCATGGTGCGAATGGTATCCAGAATGCCAGTCACGGACTTAACCCAGATCAAGTCCGTGCAAGCGGCCCCTCCTCAGCCCTTGCGCAGCCGCAGCGCGTTGGTGATCACCGACGCAGAACTCAGGCTCATCGCCAGGGCCGCAATCATTGGCGACAGCAGCCATCCGGTGAAGGGATACAGCAGCCCTGCGGCGATCGGGATGCCCAGCGCGTTGTAGAGGAAGGCAAACATCAGGTTCTGCTTCATATTGCCCACCGTCGCCTCCGACAATTCCCGCGCAGTGGAAATCCCTCGCAGATCGCCCTTGACCAGGGTGACCTGTGCGCTGTTCATCGCCACGTCGGTGCCGGTGCCCATCGCGATCCCCACATCCGCCTTGGCAAGGGCGGGCGCGTCGTTGATCCCGTCCCCCGCCATGGCGACAACACGGCCTTCGGCCTGCAGCCGCGACACCAGGGCCAGCTTGTCCGCAGGCTTGACTTCGCCATGGACCTCATCAATCCCCAGTTTGGCCCCCACCGCCTTGGCGGTGGTCATGCCGTCGCCCGTGGCCATGACAATGCGCAGTCCCGCCGCATGCAAGGTCGCCAGCGCTTCCGGCGTGCTGGCCTTGATGGCATCCGAGACCGCCAGCAGGCCTTGAAGCTGGCCATCGGCCGCCAGGTACATCACGCTGGCGCCTGTGGCGCGCAAGGCCTCTGCCTGCGCAAGCAGCGGGTTCGCTGAAACCCCAACCTGCTCCATGAGGACCGTGTTGCCCAGGGCGAGCTGGCGTCCAGCGACCTGTCCGCGCACCCCGATGCCCGAGCCGGACTCAAAGTCCTCGGGCTTGTCCAGGGCGAGCCCCTTGGCGCGAGCTGCCTGGACAATGGCATCGGCCAGCGGATGCTCGCTGCCTTGGTCCAGACTGGCCGCCAGGCGCAGAACCTCATCCTCGGACAGACCGGGCATGGCCACTACACGTTCGAAGGAGGGCTTGCCTTCGGTGAGCGTGCCTGTTTTGTCCACGATCAGCGTGTCCACCTTGCGCAGGTTCTCGATGGCTGCCGCGTCCCTGAACAGCACGCCGCTGGTCGCCCCCCGGCCTGTGGCCACCATGATGGACATGGGAGTTGCCAGGCCCAACGCACAAGGGCACGCGATGATCAGCACCGCAACTGCATTGACCAGGCCGTAGACCCAGCGTGGCTCCGGACCGAACAGGCCCCACGCGAAGAGTGTGAGCAACGCGATACCCACCACAGCCATCACGAAGTAGCCCGCCACCTGGTCGGCCATGCGCTGCATGGGGGCCCGTGAGCGCTGTGCCTGCGCAACCATTTGAACGATCTGCGACAGCATGGTGGCGGAGCCCACCCGCTCGGACCGGATCACCAGTGCCCCGTTGGTATTGAGCGTGGCACCGATGACGGCATCACCAGGCCCTTTGACGATGGGCACCGGCTCGCCAGTGAGCATGGCTTCGTCCACCGCGCTGCTCCCCTCGACCACCACACCATCCACAGGAACCTTCTCGCCAGGCCGCACGCGCAAGAGGTCTCCCACATGGACATGGGACAAGGGAACATCACTCTCCTGACCGTTGGCGTCAATACGCCGCGCGGTCTTGGGGGCCAGGCCCAGCAGCGACTTGATGGCGGCCGAAGTCTGCGAGCGCGCCTTCAGCTCCAGCATCTGACCCAGCAGCGTGAGCGAGATGATGACCGCTGCAGCTTCGAAATACACCGCCACGCGCCCCATGGCCTGGAACGAGGCGGGAAACACCCCCGGCGCAACGGTCGCGACCACGCTATAGACAAATGCTGCGCCCGTTCCCAGACCAATCAGCGTCCACATGTTGGGACTGCGGTTCACGACCGACTGCGCACCGCGCAAGAAGAAGGGCCAGCCCGCCCACAGGACGATGGGTACCGTCAGCACCAGTTCAATCCAGCTCTGTGTGACCATCTCGAACCACTGCAACCGGTGCCCAAGCATGGCCAGGACGGTAACCACCACAGTGAGAGGCAGCGTCCACCAGAAGCGATGCCGGAAATCCACGAGCTCGGCGTTTTCTCCCTCATCCAGCGTGGGCAGCATGGGCTCCAGTGTCATGCCGCACTTGGGGCAATTTCCAGGATGGTCCTGTTGCACCTCAGGGTGCATGGGGCAGGTATAGGTTGTGCCCGGTTGCGCCGCTTCGGGCTCAGGCTGAGGCGCGCGCTCGCTGATGGGAGTCGAGAGAAACTTTTGCGGCGCTTCCATGAAGCGTGCTTTGCATTTGGCGCTGCAAAAGTAGTAAGGACGCCCTTCGTGCTCTGTCGAGTGATGCGATTGTTCCGTCACATCCATACCGCAGACAGGATCCTTTAGTCCCGTCGTGGGCAACGACACATGCGTGTGATGCCCTTCATGATGCTGGTGGTCATGATGGACGTGTTCGTGCGGTTGCGCATTCGACATGGATAGCCTCCCTGGGTGTTTTGGCCGTGCAAGATTACTTCTTGCTCGAATCGACGTTGTGGGAGCCGTGCCCCCCGTGTCCGTGGAAAAGGTGCATCAGGGGGCAAGCCAGCAAGAGCAGATACGGCCAGTAGCCCGCGACATGCGACCAGTGCTCTTTGAGAAGAAAAAACATGCCAATGAAAGCGAGCATGACGACTGCGCCAATCAGTCTCTTTCTGCCCATTGAAGCGCTGGCCTTATCCGATTGTCCTGTACTGTGATCGTGGTTCATGGTTTTCTCCATATGAGGTCGTCGAGACAGTGACGAGCCGTATGGAAACAATAAGGCTTAACACGGTGGCAATGTCAAACTGATGACAAGTCCTCTTGACGTGGATCATGTGCCTGCTCAGCCCCCATGCGCACTGCAAACGGCGTCTGAGTAACGCTGCCCTGATTCCCCGACAGCGGTCCAAGGGTCAGGGCAGCGATCGCTGAGTACAGAGAACTATTTCGTGGGTGCTGTGGGTTGCTTGCCATTGCGAACGAGAAACGCATCCAGCACAGCGATTTCCTTTTTTTGCGCGGAAATAATGTCCTGGGCCATGCTGAGTAGTTGGGGATCTTTTCCATCGCGCAATTGGCTCTGCGCCATGTCGATGGCACCTTGATGGTGGATGCGCATCATTTGCGCGAAATCCACATCGGGATTGCCTGACGTCTTCACGGACGCCATCTTGTCGTTGTTCTCTTTCATCATGGACTTAATGTCCATCTTGCCTGCAGGCATCGTCTGATCCATGGCAGCGCCTTTCATGCCAGCGTGTGGGGCAGACTGGGCGTGCAACGACAAGGGAACCACCAACGCGCATGCAAGAAAGGCGGTTGCCGAGACGGTTTTCGAGGGTGGGTGCAGAAATCTCATGGTGGGCTCCTTGAACAGCGTCAATCTGCGTGGGCCATGGCGGCACATTCTTGAGCGCATTTGTGGCAAGCGGCGGCACATGCCTTGCAATGCTCGGCTTCGTGCCTAGCGCACTCATCGCCGCAGGCCTTGCAGATCTGCGCGCACAGCGCACAAATCGCCTCGGCGTATTCGCTTCGGCGCGCCATCACATCGGCAGCTAAGCTGCAAGCGGCCGCACAGTCCGCGTCCAGCGCAATGCAGCGGGCCATCATCTTGACGTCCTCCTCCTTGAGGCACTCTGCGAAACACTGATGGCAAGCCGTCGCGCACGACCGGCAAGCATTGATGCAAGACATGTAGGGGTTCGGGGTGTGAATCATCTGGATCTCCTGATAGGTTTGGATGGCTCAAAAAGTTGAACTTGATCCTACGCAGCGGGCTGCAAGGAGCATCCATCTTCCGCCGCGAGAAGCATTCGGTTCTGTAGGCTCGCGCCGACGATTGACTCAGCCTTCGAGCAATTTGCCGCAATTTCGGTGCAAGATGACGAAGAGGTTTCACGGTCGTAATCTAGATGTCACATTCGACCAAGTAGTCTTCGCCAAGGCTCTTTGTTACGCCTATTCGCACGGCTGCCGTCCAATCACAGCCCTTCAAAGCTGACGTAACCACCATGCAGTGCACTACGGGCCCAGCTGTGGTACCTCTTACGCCACAAGGCGTCAGCGCACACGCGACGATCGGATGCCAGAAAGAACGCCAGATGGTTCGGCTTCCCCAGTGTTTGATCGCGCAGCGAGCATGCGGCCTGCGGCATCGACTTTGATCATGGCCAATCTTGGATGGCTCCAGTAGCGCGTTTTTCCATCCTCCGTCGCAACTCTGGTGGCCGACGCTTCAACGCGCACCTCGTTGTCGGTAGGTGCGGCAAACGTGGTCGCAGACGCCAGCGACGCTGCTGCGACCAACATAGACACAATCATCTTTTTGTACATGGTCTTACTTTCCTCATCAGTCATTAAAACGTCAGCTGGGCCGACGGCTACACGCGGATACAAGACATCAATGGGCGGCGTGTGGAAGAGGATTTTGGGCTACGGGGACGAACGAGAAGCTGTAGTGCGGATGACGTTTTCGAAATATACGGAACATGCAATGTTCATCGGGTGCTTCATCCCGGTGAGGAGACATAGACCGTATCTCGAACCAAATCCCTCTGCACTTTTCACCTCGCCCCAAACCTGTCAAAAGCGTAATCGGGAGGTCACCGCTTCGTAGGGGTGCGGGTTCTAGACTTCTCTCCGTGGCGCAGAAAAACGCCACCTGGATGGACCATATCGGGCATCCGGCGCCACAGGAGACCATCATGAAAATTCGTACTGCCATCCTCGTCGCCAGTCTCGCTGCATTCGCTACAGCGTCCTTCGCTACTTCGGTCTACCACGCAAGCCCAAGTCAGGAAGAAGGCGTGAGTCTGGCCCCCGACCACCTGGGCAACGCAGTCAGCCGTCAAGCTGTCGAAAGCACCGTACTGGCCGCGCAAAAGGACGGTTCTCTGTACTGGATCAGCCGTGGTTACCCGGCTACTTATCCGCTCGTCCCTGGCCCCAAGCTGACAAAGACCCGCCAGCAAGTCTTGGATGAGTTGCAGGCCGCCAAGCGCAATCCCGTGACCAGCGATGGCATGCGCGATCTCGGAGGCGAGGCAGGTTGGGTCAACGCCAGCCAACTGCCCTGAACCCCGAACCATCCCCACTCCCGCGAATCTCCAAGACCGGCCTGCGGCTGCACTCAAACCATCTCCATTTATCAAGAAGGAAATCCCATCATGAAACTCAAGTCCACCCTCATCGTCCTCTCTCTTATCGCAGCCCCTGCATTTGCTTCGGACCAAGTGGTCAGTAAGACGCGCGAGCAAGTCCGTGCTGAATTGGCGCAGGCTCAGCAGAGCGGCGACATGCTCGCCTTTGGCGAATCGGGTCTTACGCTCAAGCAGATCAATCCTGGCGCCTATCCCGTGGCTACTTCGACTCAGGTCGGCAAATCCCGAGAGCAAGTGCGGGACGAGCTGGAGCAGGCTATCCGTACAGGCGACATCATGGTGGCCGGTGAATTCGGCGTCAAACGCAATGAACTGATGTCAGGCCGCTATCCCATCGTGACAGGCAAATCGCTGAAGACACGTGACCAGGTAAAGAGCGAGCTGGCACGCGCCATCCGCGAAGGCGAAGTCGTCGCTGTGGGCGAAGACGGCCGCAAGCTCAACGAAATCTATCCGGACCGCTATCACGCAGCGCAGCATGCGGCCATGGCCACCACCTCGGACGAATCCTCCAAGGCGCCACGGTTTCAGTGAGTTTTCCCAGGGGGTCAGCGGCTGAGCTGGAGGAGCCTTGCCAAAAAAGGGCCGCCTCCAGCTTGAATGCAAAGCATGCCCACGGCCCCGACAGCAGGTGCGCACGACCGTTGTCTTACAACTCGCTCAGGATCAGACCTGCATGTTCATCACATCGGTGTAGGCCTGGACAATTCGATTGCGGCTTTGCAAGGTCGCCTGGAACGCAATATTCGACTTGACTCCAGCGAGCATGGTCCCTTCCAAGCTGACCGTGGGGTTGCCAAGTGTGACCTCTCGACTCAGCCGACCCGATTCACCTTGCAATTGGCTTGTGATTGTCAGCGCCTGCTTCATGGCGTCTAGAAAACCGCCCCCTTGGATGCTCGGTGCTGTGGACACAGAGTTTCCCAACAAACCGACTGGCGACAGAGCATCCAATGGCTTGGTAGTGACGTTCATGTCGAGGACCTCATGGTTGGACGAAGAATTTGCGAAGTGCCGCCTTGGAGATCTCTACCAAGGTGATGGTCCATCGTAGTTTCTGGCGCCAGACCTGTAGCTTTCGCAGCGCAAGTTATTACCAGCTAGTCCCCCCGTTCGGGATAACAGGCGCTTCATCTTGCCGACATCGCCGTGAATCGAACCCGAGGCCGAAGGAGCCAGACCCAGGCGAACCGCACCATGCCAAAGAACCGGGTCTCACAGCCGCTGCGAAATCTCCAGCAGCGGCTTGATACTGGAACCAAAACGGCTCATCAAAGCGTGGTTCTGCTCCAGTTGGCTATACGGCAGGTACCGGATTCCCAACTCCGAAACGCGGGAGAATGCAGGCCTTTGAAGTTGTTCAGCGACCTTGTCTCTGCGATTGTCTGGAGCCACAAGAAACAATGCACAGTTGACTGCAACCGACGTGCCCAAGGCCAGGTCGAGCATTCGCACGATCCCCGAATAGATGGACGTGGTGTGCTCGACTTCAAATGCGGCCGCGACCTGCGATGTCTGAGTATCAATCCATACGACATCAATGAGTCGAATCGACTCCAGTCCCCTGTCCACGCTGGCAGGCAACTGCGCCAGACATCCGTCTCCCAAAAGGCCGCTGCCGTAGGAGCGACCCCGGTCGTTGGACGCTATCCAGACATCAAACCCGAGAGACTTGCCCAGATCGCGCAATGAAGCCTGAATACCCGTGTGGGTCGCATCGCTTTCGGTCGCCTGGGACATCTCCCGTTGCGATGCGGTGGATTCCAGCCGCACACGTTCAAGGTCTTCTTGCCAGAGTGTCGCCGTCGCCGCATCCATTGCTTGTGGCGGCGCTGCATATCGGCCACTGCCAATGTCAAACATGAGTCCCGCAATCGCACCGAGATCATTCGATAGTTTCAGCCGGTACTGCGCGTTCAAGCGCAGCAAGCCCTCCCGCATAGAGAGATAGTGGTCCCAACGTCCGAGCTTCACGCGCCCGCCAGTCACTGCGTTGAAACCATTGACAATGGCAGTGTTAAAGGGAGAGAGCAGCGTTGGGTGGATGAAATACAGCAAGTTGGCGACTGCTGGGCCCAAGCCTTTGATGCCGATTGCATCGATGCGCTGTATGGCGGCAACGACGTCTTCTGCGCAATCGCAGTGATCGCAGGTGTGAAGGAGATCTGCGAAGGCGAGCTGGTTACTCGTGTTCTCGTAGATGTCCGGAATCCTCAGCTTGGGTTTCCAGAGGAACGCGTGGTCCGCACCTTTGAAAATTTGGCGCTGCTCTGCCACGGAACCCACGATCGTCTCCAGCGAGGAGCCTCGGTAGGCGTTGCCAAACGTTCCTCCCCGGATGTCCTCCACCACCTGTGCAATGCCTCTGCGTATGGAGCGGAAGTTCTTGATCCTCTGATCCCACAGGAACCAGCTGTTGTAGGTGCTGCTCGGATCCGCCTTCCAGCAGTCAATAAGGGTTGCAAAGGGGTCATGCATTTGTCGTGAAGTGCTTGCCAATGGTCTGTGCACTGGGGAAATACATCGAAAAACAGGTCCTGCCATCGGCCGAACTCACTGAGATGCGGCCCCGGTGTGCATGAACAATCGCCTGGGTGATGGACAAGCCCAAGCCTGCACCGTCGGAATCCAGTTGCTTGCGCGACTTGTCTGCCCGAAAGAAGCGGTCGAAAAGGCGGGGGATCATCTGCGCGTCGATGGAAGGTCCAGTGTTGACTACATCCACGGTGGTTCCGTGAACGTCCCCTTGAATGTCAACGACCACCTGTTCTCCAGGGGGGGTATAGCGAATGGCGTTGGACAGGAGATTGCTCAGCGCCCGGCGAAGCATCAACCGGTCGCCAGTGATCTCCGCCGTTCCGATCAGTTGCAGCCGGACCCGCTTTTCTTCGGCAAGTGCCTCGTAGAAATCAAACAAGGCCTGTGCTTCATCATGAACTGCGATTCTCTCCGTGCTGGGAAGAATAAGCCCGTGGTCAGCCTTGGCCAGGAACAACATGTCAGCCACCATGCGGGCCAAACGCTGGTACTCCTCGGCGTTGGAGGCCAGTATGTCCTGGTACTCCTCGGAGGAGCGAGCTTGGCTAAGCGTGACCTGGGTCTGCGTCATCAGATTGTTGATGGGCGTTCGCAGCTCGTGAGCCAGGTCCGAAGAAAACTCGGACAGCCGGTCGAACTCCTCCTTGAGCCGCCGGAGCATCTCGTTGAGAGTGGTCGCCAAGTCTGCCATTTCCACTGGAAACTCCTGGGTTGGCATCCGCTCGTCCAGTCGCTGTGCCGTGATGGCCATGGCGCGAGATCTCATGGCCCGAAGGGGGGCCAAGCCATTCTTTGCGGCCCACCAGCCCAGGACCCCGGCCACTAGAGTGGCCAACGCCACATAGCCCACAAGCACCCAAATCAATTCGTACATGAAGTGCTTGTGGTGGGCAATGTCTACAGCTACCCAGACCTGCAGCGGCGGCTCGGCGGAACCCGGCAACGTCACGAGTGCCGACATCCCTCGGTATTCCCGCCCCTTCGTTTTCCAGGAGGCAACCCCCAGGCGGGCCCTCTGGGCCAGGGCATGGAGATCATCTGGAAACTGGAAACCCGTGGTCGCGTAAAGCGGGTCCTTGTCACGGAAAACGCTGACAAAAAGGCCCTCGTGGCTGTGCAAAACGTCGTCCAGCCGAATTTTGAGGTCCTGCGGTGACGTGGATTTTCCTATCACCTCACGTGTGAGGTGGATCTTGTCGCGCAGGGCATCGCGATCCAGTTCCACAAAATGGCGATCGATAGAAATGGCGACGATGGTCCCCAAGCCAACGAGCACAAGCCCAGAAGCCAGCGTAAAAAAGGCCGTCAGCCGTGTCGTCAGCGAGTGCCGGGCTTTCACGGAATCTCCTGTGGCGCTTCAAGCACATACCCCATGCCTCGCACCGTCTGGATCAGTTTGGCGTCATAGGCATCGTCAATTTTGGCCCGAAGCCTACGCATTGCCACCTCGACCACGTTGGAGTCGCTGTCGAAATTCATATCCCACACCTGCGACGCGATCAGAGAGCGAGGCAAAACCTCTCCTTGGCGACGCATCAGCAGTTCCAGCAGACCGAATTCCTTGGGCGTGAGGTCGACGCGTTTGCCGGACCTGCTGACTCTCCGCCGCAGAAGATCCAGTTCAAGATCGGCCACCTGCAGAATGGTCACCTCGGCGCCACTACGGCCGCGCCGCAGTATGGTCCGGGCCCTTGCCAGCAATTCGGCAAAAGAAAACGGCTTGACCAGATAGTCGTCTGCGCCTAATTCCAGCCCCTTGATCCGGTCTTGCACCTGATCCTTGGCCGTGAGAAATAGCACGGGCATCTCAAGGCCACGGCGACGCATATTGGTGAGGACCTGCCAGCCGTCCATCCGAGGAAGCATCACATCCAGGATTACCAGATCGTAGTCTTCCTCTTGAACCATACGCAGACCATCGACACCGTTGTGGACTAGATCAGCGTTGAATCCCGCTTCCCGCAAGCCTTGGCGCAGGTACTCCCCGGTTTTGATTTCGTCCTCAACGATCAGTATCTTCACGAGACCTCCTTGGCGCTGCGAGTGGCCGCCAGTGTGCCCGCAGATTTGCGCCTTTCTTGAACATGACAAAGATGTAATTGAGGCGTTATCTATTTGGAAGCCATTGACTCACACAATGCGTTGCATCAAAACGCATGGTGAATCTATGAGAAATTCCTGGCTCTCACGACTTAACTCAATCCCCTGGCTGGCCGCTGCACTGCTGGCGCCTTCGCTAGCCTTTGCTCAGATGCCAGACGGTGCACCCCCGAAAGTGGACTACCAACTTTCGTACCGATCAGCTCTGACAGGCTATGAGGTCTACAAAGAGCAATCCGTCCAGCCCTGGAAGGCTGCCAACGACAAGGTAGGCGAAATTGGAGGATGGCGCGCCTATGCCAAGGAAATGCGCCAGCCCGCACCCGCAGCGGACCAGGGCCAACCAGCCCAAGGCCATGACGCACACCACGGGGGCAAACAATGATCCGTACCCTTCGCATGCCCCGCGCCAAACTAGTGATCGCTGTTGCCGCAGTGGCGGTCTTGTCTGGCTGCGCCAGCGTGAATCTGGAGCAAAACCTCTCCAGCGCCAACGCGGCGACAAGCGGTTTCACGGACGGCGGACTTACTCTGGCCCGGGACCGGAATGAGCAAGATGCCTTGCGCCAACGCGCCTCGGACCTGTTGGCCAAACCGCTCAGTCAACAAGATGCCGTTCAACTCGCTCTGGTCAATAGCCCGTCCCTGCAAGCCATCGTGGCTCAAAACTGGGCGGACGCTTCCACGGCGGCCCAGTCCGGCCGCATCGCCAACCCTATTCTGAGCCTGGAGCGCGTTCGGCTAGGCAGCGAGACGGAGATCGGACGCCTCCTTTCCTTCGGTCTGCTTGACCTGCTGACCTTGCCCATGCGCAAAGGTATCGCCGAGCAGCGTGTCAAACAGACTCAGCTGCGCCTCAGCAGCGATGTAGTGGACCAGGTGACCCAAGTGCGCCAAGCCTGGGTCCGCGCTGTTGCCGCGCAACAGACGTTGACTTACACCCAACAGGTTGTCGCAAGCGCCCAAGCCAGCGCCGAGTTGGCCAAGCGCATGCAGGCAGTCGGTAATTTCAACAAGCTTGACCGTGCACGCCAGCAAGCGTTCTATGCCGACACAGCGACCCAGCTGGCCACCGCCCAGCACGGGGTCACAGCGGCCCGTGAAGAGCTGGTGCGGATGCTGGGCCTTGATGACAACCAAGCCCAGCAGCTCAAGTTGCCTGAGCGCCTGCCGACGCTGCCCAAGGAGCCGCTGTCCCCAGCAGATGCTGGCCGTCAGGCGTCCAAGGGGCGGCTGGATCTTCAGATCGCGAAGGCCGACTATGACGCAGCCGCACGCGCGCAAGGCTGGAACACGATCACGACCTTCACGGACATTGAACTGGGTGTACGGCGCGACTCTGTCTTCGATGCAGCCGAGAACACCCACTCGACGCGGCGCGGCTTCGAGATCAGTCTGCAGCTGCCGATCTTCGATTGGGGGGGCATGCGACGCGATTCCATGAACGCGCAAACCCTGGCCGCTGCCAACCGCCTGGAGGCCACAGCCCGCGCGGCGGGCTCGAACTTGCGCGAGAGCTATTCCGCGTACCGCACGGCGTATGACATCGCGCGCCACCACCGCGACGAGGTGATCCCTCTGCGAAAAACCATTTCTGAAGAAAACCAGCTTCGCTACAACGGGATGCTGATCAGCGTCTTTGAGTTGCTTGCCGACTCCCGCGACCAGGTGAACTCAGTGATGGCGGCTCTGAACGCCGAACAGCAGTTTTGGCTAGCGGACGCAGCCCTTCAAGCCTCCCTCATCGGCAAACCCACCAGCGCAGGTGTCTCGGGCGGTGGCGCAGCCGCAGCCGAAGCTGGTGCAGGTCACTGATCCCTCAAGGAAACCAACATGAATTCAAGAAGAGATTTTTTCCGATTTGCTGGCATTGCTGGGGGGGCTGTGGCCGCAGCGAGTGTGAGCCGGGTGGCGATGGCCGCTCTGCCAGAGCCAGTGTTCCAGACGAGTGCAGACACCATGGCGCCGCTGGTGCCCAATTCGGGGCGCCCCTACAACCCCGTGGTCACGCTCAACGGCTGGACGCTGCCGTGGCGCATGAACCAGGGGGTCAAAGAGTTCCACTTGGTGGCAGAACCCGTGGTGCGCGAAATGGCGCCCGGTTTCAAGGCCCACCTGTGGGGATACAACGGCCAGAGCCCAGGTCCCACCATCGAGGTGGTGGAAGGCGACCGCGTCCGCATTTTTGTGACCAACAAACTGCCCGAGCACACCAGTATCCACTGGCACGGGCAGCGTTTGCCTAATGGCATGGACGGCGTGGCGGGCTTGAATCAGCCAGCGATCCAGTCCGGCAAAACCTTCGTCTACGAGTTCGTTGCGCGCCGTCCGGGGACATTCATGTACCACCCCCATGCCGACGAAATGACCCAGATGGCCATGGGCATGATGGGTTTTTGGATCACGCATCCCAAGACCAAACATCCGCTGATCGACGAAGTGAACCGGGACTTCTGTTTCCTCCTGAGCGCCTACGACATCGAGCCCGGCGCCGCGACGCCCAAGGTCGCGGAAATGCTGAACTTCAATTTGTGGACCTGGAACAGCCGCATCTTTCCTGGCATCGATTCCTTGAACGTCCGGCTCAATGACAAGGTGCGGATTCGCATCGGTAATCTCACCATGACCAACCACCCGATGCATTTGCACGGACACGAGTTTCTGGTAACGGGCACGGACGGCGGTCCCACGCCCAAGAGCACCCGTCTCTATGAAGTGACAACCGACGTGGCCGTGGGCCAGATGCGCCAGATTGAGTTCCTCGCGGACGAAGAAGGCGACTGGGCGTTCCACTGCCACAAGAGCCACCACACCATGAATGCAATGGGTCACGACATTCCCACCATGATTGGCGTGGACCACCGCGGCGTTGCCAAGAAGATCAACAACCTGATCCCCGACTACATGGTCATGGGCGAGCGCGGCATGGCAGACATGACGGAAATGGAAATGCCCATTCCGGACAACACCATCCCGATGATGACCGGAGAAGGCCCGTTCGGCTCGGTCGAAATGGGCGGAATGTTCAGCGTCCTCAAAGTACGCCGCGACCAGAAGCCGGGCGACTACAAAAACCCGGGTTGGTACAAAAACCCGGAGGGCACGGTGGCCTACGAGTACACCGGTCCGATGGCGGAGCCTGCCCGCTTCAAGGCGGAAGGCGGCCAATCCATGCCCCGCAAAGAGAAGTCCAGTTCGGACACCGTCGTCAAGGTCAAAAAGCCGTCCTCGCACGGCGGCCACTGATCGCCTGCTTTCCCCATCAACAACCCAAGGTAAATATGAAACGCACCCTTTCCCTGATCGCTGCCTCAACCCTGGTGGCTCTGTCTTTCAACAGCTTTGCGGGTGGCAACCACGGTGGTGGTCACGACGGCGGCGGCGCCCACGGCCATGGCAGCGCTGAATCAGCTATTGGCCAGCCCGGCAAAGCTGCCAAGGTGACCCGTACGATCAACGTGGACATGGCGGACACCATGCGCTTCACGCCTGCAGCGATTTCCGTCAAGCAGGGCGAAACGGTCAAGTTCGTGATCAAGAACAGTGGCCAGGTCAAACACGAGTTCAGCTTGGGCACCGATGCCGAACTCAAGGAACACTACGAGACGATGAAGAAGTTCCCGGATATGGAGCATGACGAACCCAGCAAAGTGTCGCTGGCCCCAGGCAAGCAAGGCGAAATCATCTGGCAGTTCACAAAGGCTGGTGAAGTCAAGTTTGCCTGCCTTTACCCAGGCCATTACGACGCGGGCATGAAGGGCCAGGTCACGGTGGTGAAGAAGTAAGCGGAAAAGCCTTCTACGCGATTGAACAAGGAGTTCCTATGAAAAACGCAAACAGTCTTTTGATCGGCGCGATGTTGTCGCTGGCCGCACTCATGCCGTTGTCAGCCACGGCGCAAGCCTCTGGAGACGCCGGAAGAGCCGCAACCACGGCCGCAGCCTCCATGACCGATGGAGAGGTGCGCAAGATCGACAAGGACGCCGGAAAAATCACCATCAAGCATGGCGACATCAAGCACTTGGAGATGCCGGGGATGACCATGGTGTTCACAGCCAAGGACAAGGCCCTGCTCGACAAGGCGCAGGCCGGCGACAAGATCCGCTTCATGGTGATCAACGAGGGCGGAAAGATGGTCGTCACTGCCATCGAGCCTGCCAAGTAAGCGCAAAAAGTGTCTCGCTACGCCCTCAAGAAAAGGGGGCGTTCTTCTGTTCGCACGTCAACCCACCAAGGAAAAATCATGAAAACGCTCCTTATTGCCCTCGCCATGACAGCAGCATCGTCCGCATTCGCCGCTGGCGACACCCAGGAAGCCACGCCCTATACCAACTCCAAGGCGCAAGCGCATGGCGAAGACCACAAGAAAGCCCGTCCTGCAACCGGTGTGAAGCAGATCAAGGATGGCGGTACAGCGCGAGGTGAAGGCTCTGGCCTTGCGGACACCAGCAAGGCCGAAGCCCGTGGTCAGGAAAAGGCCAATGCGCGTGAAGCCATGCCGCACAAGGAAGCCACTCCGGGCTCCACGCCTAAGTAATGCAAACAGGTGGGCCACAAGCGTGGCCCGCCCAAGTACGGGCTGGCCGCAATCGTGGTGCAAGGTGATGGCTCTGCAAGCCACCTCACGGCCTAGTTCAATGCCCGCTCCGATGCACGTGTACGCCACGCATCCATGTCATGAGATCCAAATGACTGGTTGTCGGCTTGTTGGTTACCCCAGAGTGAGCGGGGGTGGCCTTGGCACCGCGACGCTTCGGTTTGACAAAGCTAGCACTGTGATTGGGGGCCGAGGGACTGTCTGCGGCGAGGTTTTCCAGAATCGCGCAATGGGCATGTTCGTCACCTGCGCACACAGAAACCAACTGCTCTAACGCCGATTTCATCTCGACAATTTCCCGTAGCTTCCGCCAAATGGCGCTCGGCTATCGCTTTTAACTGCCGACGGCGTGTGTCACCCCATTGCATTGGCCGATCCACTCCTTGATCTGGGGCCTGGAGTGTTAAGGTTGTTCGATTTGCCGATACCGTCTGGGTCAGGAAAACGCTGCCCAGCAATATCAAGCAAATGACAAGGATTCTTCGCACGGAGGAGCTGTACTCCAGCTGCCTGCCGGCGCCCTGAGCACTGCCAGTCAAATGCTGCGCTGATTCACCCGCTTTGACAACGCGTCTGCACTCTCGCGTCGCTCGCTATACCGATCCACCAGATAGTCTGCACTATCGCGGGTCAGCAGCGTGAACTTCACCAGCTCTTCCATTACATCCACCACACGCTCGTAGTAGCTTGATGGCTTCATGCGGCCACTTTCGTCGAACTCCAAAAAGGCTTTTGCGACCGACGACTGGTTGGGGATGGTGATCATGCGCATCCACCGACCCAGTACCCGCATCTGATTGACGGCATTGAACGACTGCGAGCCACCCGAGACTTCCATCACCGCCAGGGTCTTGCCCTGGGTCGGCCGCACGGCCCCCACGGACAGAGGTATCCAGTCGATCTGCATCTTCAGGATGCCGGTCATCGCGCCATGGCGCTCCGGTGAGGTCCAGACCATGCCCTCCGCCCATTGGGCCAGCTCTCGCAACTCCACCACCTTCGGATGGCTGTCGGGCTCTGCGTCCGGCAGTGGCAGCCCTCGCGGATCGTAGATGCGGGTTTCAGCACCGAGGGCGCGCAGCAGTCGCGCAGCCTCTTCGGTCAGCAATCGGCTATAGGAGCGCTCTCTCACAGAGCCGTAGAGCAGCAGGATGCGGGGTGCATGGGTAGAACGCTGTGCGGGCACCAGTCGCTCAAGATCGGCCTGCTCGAAGAGCGTGGCATCAACGTTGGGAAGATCCGGATTCATACCAGTCCTTTGAAGAGTTCACGACCTTGACCACCAGCAGCATGACCGGCACCTCGATGAGCACCCCCACCACCGTGGCCAGGGCCGCACCCGAATGAAAACCGAACAGGCTGATGGCTGTCGCCACGGCCAGCTCGAAGAAGTTGGAAGCACCGATCAATGCTGATGGGCAGGCAATGGCATGCTTTTCTCCCGCTGCGCGATTGAGCCAATACGCCAGTGCCGAGTTGAAGAACACCTGGATCAGGATGGGTACGGCCAGCAATGCGATGACCAGGGGCTGCTGCAGGATGGCCTCGCCCTGGAACGCGAACAGCAGCACCAGGGTGAGCAGTAGCGCAGCAATGGACCAGGGACCAATGCGATGCAGCGCAGCGTCGAACACGGCTTGACCTCGGGCCAGCAGTGCCCGGCGCAACCATTGGGCCAGCACAACGGGAATCAAGATGTACAGGACGACAGAGGTGAGCAACGTGTCCCACGGCACCGTGATTGCCGACAGGCCCAGCAGGAAAGCCACGAGCGGCGCGAACGCGACGATCATGATGCTGTCGTTCAGCGCGACCTGGGACAGCGTGAACAGCGGGTCGCCCCCCGTGAGACGGCTCCACACGAACACCATGGCGGTGCACGGGGCGGCGGCCAGCAGGATCAAGCCAGCGATGTAGCTGTCGATCTGGTCAGCTGGCAGGTATGGGGCAAACCACTGACGTATGAACAGCCAGCCCAGAAAAGCCATGGAGAATGGCTTGACCAGCCAGTTCACGAATAAGGTGACCCCGATGCCGCGCATGTGGTTGCGCACTTCGCCCAGGGCGGCGAAGTCCACCTTGAGCAGCATCGGAATGATCATCACCCAGATGAGCAGGCCCACCGGAATGTTCACGCGGGCGACTTCCCACGCACCAATCGCGCGTGCTGTTCCAGGAAACACCTGGCCCAACCCGATCCCCACCACGATGCACAGCACCACCCACACGGTGAGGTAGCGCTCGAACACGCTCATGCTGGATTTCTGCATCCCGTTTCTCAGTTTGTGACCAGTTGGCGAGCGGTGGTCTGAAGCACCGCCTTGGCCAGCTTGTCTTCGGGAAGGCTAACCAGCAGTTCGAGCCGACGCTTCATGGCGTGCAGCGTCTGGCGGAAGGCTTCAAGTTGCTGCTCGTCCGTGCCGTCGCCCTCGCTGGGGTCTGCATAGCCCCAGTGCGCTGTGGCGGGGTGGCCTAGCCAGATGGGGCAGACCTCGCCCGCCGCGTTGTCGCACACCGTGATGATCAGGTCCATCTGGGGCGCGTCGGGCGTGGCGAACTCATCCCAGCTCTTGCTGCGCAGGCCTTCGGTGGAAATGCCTGCTTTTTGCAGCACCTGCAGTCCGAGGGGGTTGGGCTGCTGGTTGTCGCGTGGGCTGCTCCCAGCGGAGTAGGCCTTGAACCGACCGGCACCCATGTCATTGAGCAGCGCTTCGGCCAGGATGCTGCGCGCCGAGTTGTGTGTGCAAAGAAAGAGAACTTTCAAGGGTTGTGGGGTTGCGCTCATGGTGAACTCCAGGGTCAATGGTGGTGAGATAGGTGAATCTGGGCTGAGCGCACAGGCGCTTGGGGCATGGATTGCCCTACAGGGAACCCTCAGCAGTTGCAGGAGGCGGCCTCTTCAGTGAGGCATAGCGCACCCTGGCAACAGTTTTCTGTCAGGTAGGCCAGCAGACCGTTCATGGTCTGGTACGAGGCGCGATACACCAGGTTGCGCCCGTGGCGCTCCTGGCTCACCAGGCCAGCATGGGCCAACTCTTTGAGGTGAAACGACAGGGTGTTGGAGGCTACTCCCAGCTGCTCGGAGATTGCGCCAGGGGTGAGACCATCCTTGCCTGCCACGACGAGTGCGCGGAAGACACGGAGGCGTACCTCTTGAGCAAGCGCTGCAAGCGAGCGGACAACTTCAGGCTCATTCATTTCTCAATAATACACCAATTATTGAAATATAAGCCGGCTAAATCCACTCCTATTTGCATGGCGAGTGGCGGCTCGGGAAATGCGATTCGCCCCAATGGCCGTGATGAGTGGCACGCTCCAAAATCACACACCCTGGCTCGACCATCGAGGTACGCAGTCCAAAAGGCGCCAGCATCGGTCAGGGGTGGCGGCTTGCATCCGAAATCCTTGATTGAAGGAATCAGTCAGTAGACTGATTGGTCTTCTCTCAGGGCCGTCAACAACAACAGAAGGGATTTCTCGACTGCGGCACGATCCCGCTCACTCAGGCAGGCAAGCAATTGCACTGCGTGGTCATCCAGGGCAGCATTCCAATGATTGACTGACTGAAACCCTTCGTCGGTGAGCGTGACCAACCATTTCCGGGAATCGGCGGGATTGGGCTCCTTGACGACCAGACCACGGGTCGCCAGTGCGTCAACAGAACGCGACACCCAACTTTTTTCGCGTCCAACCCGCCTGCCCAGTTCAGTCATCGCAAGCGTCCCGGAGCGCTCCAGTTCGGCGAGCAGATTGCATTGGCTGTTCATCTTGCTGTTGCGTTCCACTGACCTACTTTGCGATTGTGTGAACAAACGGGCGACCTCCCGCAACAGACTTCCCGAAATGGCCGTTGTCATTTTGGTGCGTATTGCAGTGGATAGTATGAAGTCTTGGTTTTTTTGTGTGGCCAACGCTTCCGCTCAAGAGCCAAGGCGGTCGGCTCATAGCGCCGAAACTAGCTCGTGGAAGTGAGCATGTTCAGCCAACTATGCGGTCTGGCTACCCTCGTACCCTTCGAAGAAGGCGCAGGCCATTGCCCACCACCAGCAAGCTCGCTCCCATATCCGCGAAGACCGCCATCCACATGGTGGCCGTGCCAACGACCGCCATCACCAGGAAGACGCTCTTGATGCCCAATGCCAAGGTGATGTTCTGCCAGAGAATGGCGTGGGTGCGCTTGGATAGACGCACCGTCTCGGCGACGCGCTGCAGGTCATCGTTCATGATGACCACATCGGCTGCTTCCATGGCCGTGTCGGTTCCCGCCGCACCCATGGCAAAACCGATGTCGGCCTGCGCCAGCGCCGGCGCATCGTTGATGCCGTCGCCGGTCATGCCGGTGGCGCCATAGCGCTTTTGCATTTCCTTGATGGCGTCGAGTTTGGCTTCGGGCAGCAGATCTCCACGGGCGTCATCAATGCCGGCCTGCGCCGCGATGGCTTTTGCGGTGGCCGTGTTGTCGCCGGTCAGCATCACCGAGGTCACACCCAGTGCCTTGAGATCGACGATGGCCTGTTTCGATGTCTCACGGATGGTGTCCGCTACCGCGAACAGCGCCAGGACGCCTGAATCGTCAGCCAGGAGGGTTACCGTGCGGCCTTGTTTTTCATGGGTGGCCAGCTCCGCCTCCAGCTCCGGACCGCACAGTCCTAGCTCATGGATCAGTCGGTGATTGCCCAGCATCAAGCGCACACCATTCACCATGCCTTCGACGCCGCGCCCAGGCAAGGCCTTGAAGCTTTCTGCTTCTGGACCCTTTACATCCAAGCCCTGGACAATCGCCTTGGAAACCGGGTGGTCGGAACGAGCCGCCAGGCTGGCAGCCATCTGCTGGACTGCTGCCTCGTCACCGGCACCCCACACCTGCCACTTCACCAGCTTGGGTTTGCCTTCGGTGATGGTGCCGGTCTTGTCCAGCGCCACCGCCTTCAGAAGCCGGGCATCTTCCAAGTAGGTTCCGCCCTTGATCAAGATCCCACGGCGCGCTCCCGCGGCCAATCCGCTGACCACCGTGACCGGCGTGGAAATGACCAGAGCGCATGGGCAGGCGATCACCAGCAGGACCAGGGCCTTGTAGAGCGCCTCCAGCCAGGTAAGTCCCATCAGGAAAGGAGTGAGGACCGCCACCGCCACGGCAATGGCGAAGACTGCGGGGGTGTAGATGGAGGCGAACCGATCCACAAAGCGCTGCGTCGGAGCGCGCGTGCCCTGCGCCTGCTCAACGGCTTGGATGATCCTGGCCAGGGTGGTGTTGCTCGACAAGGCTGTGACCTCGAACTCCAGCTCACCAGTCTCGTTGATCGTGCCGGCGAACACCTGGTCGCCAGGTGCCTTGTCCACGGGGATGCTCTCGCCAGTCACGGGGGCCTGGTTGATGGCGCCATTGCCCTTGGTCACCTTACCGTCCAGCGGCACGCGTTCGCCCGGCTTGATGCGCACGGTCGCTCCGATGGCCACCGAAGCCACCGGTGTAGCGGTCCATGCTCCGTTGGTGCCCAGTACCAAAGCCTCTTCGGGCGCCAGTTCCAGCAAGCCCTTGATAGCGTTTCGGGCCCGGTCCACTGCCTTGGCTTCGATGAGCTCCGCAATCGCGTACAAAGCCATCACCATCGCGGCTTCTGGCCACTGACCAATGAGGAATGCGCCGGTGACGGCCACCGACATCAGCGCATTGATGTTCAGCTTGCCGCGCAGCAGCGCCGCAATGCCTTTTTTGTAGGTGTCGATGCCGGCCAGCCAGATAGCCAGAGCGGCAATCGCCATGCCGGCCACTTTCCAGGCCATCTGGTCGGGAGCAAAGAACGAGAGGACCTCAGCCCCCGTGGCGAACACCAGCGCGGCTACCAGCCGGGAGATGCCGCCTGCAAAACCATGTCCATGGTCGTCGCCTTCGGCTGGTTCGCCCGCCTGTCCGCCCTCGGAGCCATTGGCGCCTGGAACTGGCTGCGGATCGAAGCCCGCTTTGCGGATGGCATCGAGTGCCAACGGGTAGGTGCCTTCCTCTGCATCGATCTTCAGCGTCCGCGCGCCCAGCTGAAAACCCAGAGAACGAATCCCATCCAGAGGCTCCAGCGCCCGACGAATCTCCGCCTCCTCGGCGCTACAGTCCATGGTCGCAATGCGAAACACCCGGCCTTGGCTACCCTGGGTGTTTGCCGCAGTGACCACGGGCTGTGGATCGAAACCCGCCTTGCGGATGGCATCGAGCGCAAGGGGCAAGGCGCGATCCTCCGCATCGATCTTCAGCGTGCGCGCGCCGAGCTGGAAACCCAACGAGCGGATTCCCTCAAGCGGCTCCAGCGCCCGACGAATCTCCGACTCTTCGGCACTGCAGTCCATGGTGGCGATTCGGAACAGCTTGCCCTGGCCCGGGCTGCTTGTGGCTGCAGGGACCACTGCTGCGGTACTGGAACAGCCCGAGGAGCAGCAGGTGTCAACAGTGGTGGGAGGTGTGCTTGTTTCTGATTTCATAGCCCAATTGGAAACCTTCAAGTAGCTTTAAAGTCAAGCAGCAAAAAGAACATGGCTGCTTTGTCCTGGGTAAATCGGATTTCTTAACGGTCCGTACTCAGTCGCAGGGGCACAGGATCGACCCCACCCCGTCGAAAAACAACATCAATTCGGGGGGATTTCGATTCCCACATTCGTTACCCCGTTTTCTGACGATGCAAAGGGCTTTCCCTGGTGCATGCGTGCAATAGCTCCTACTATGGCCAACCCAAGGCCATGGTTACTCTGCCCATGACTACGAGCCGGATCTGCACGGAAGAATCGGTCAAACAGCTGCGGGAGTAGCTCGGGATCGATAGTGCTGCCGTAGTTGGTGACACTGATCAACACACGGCCCTCATCGATAGTTCTGAGGTTGACTTGGACGATTGAGCCAGGGTTCGCGTATCGGGTGGCGTTGCCGAGCAAGTTCGACAGGGCCCGGCGCAACAACGGC
This sequence comes from Acidovorax sp. BL-A-41-H1, assembly GCF_051942715.1. Classification (NCBI taxonomy): domain Bacteria; kingdom Pseudomonadati; phylum Pseudomonadota; class Betaproteobacteria; order Burkholderiales; family Comamonadaceae; genus Acidovorax; species Acidovorax sp. BL-A-41-H1. Next base: position 442,473 of record NZ_JBPVJQ010000005.1, read on the forward strand.
ACGTCGAAAGCGCCATGCGCATCGCCGACCACCTTAGCGGTGAGACCAGCCTCGGCCAGTGCCGCTTCGTGGTAATCCAGTACGTCAGCAGCCACTGATGCAAGAGTCGCAACGGGGGCCCGACGTGCTCCCACACCCCGATCCGCCTGGGACAGGAACAGCATGTCATTGACGATGCCCGTCAGGCGGTGCAGCTCCTCCAAATTGGACGCCAGCACCTCGCGAATATCCGCCTGCTCAGGGCGCAGCAAAGCCAGTTCATTGTTGGCAATGAGCGTGGCCAAAGGCGTGCACAACTCATGCGCCACGTCCGCATTGAAGCCTTCCATCTGGGAATAGGCCTTCTCAATGCGAGCAAGGAGCGCGTTGAACTGGTCGATCAAAGGCACGAGCTCAAGGGGCTGCTCGGCGCTGTCGAGACGTTGATGCAGATTGTCAGCCGACACTGCGCGCGTCTGACTGGCCAGTCTTCGGACGGGCGCCAGGCCCAAGTTGACCAGGGAGAATCCGCCTAGCGATACAACGACGGCCCCACCGATGGCTGCGACCAGCAAGGTAAGAGCAAGTCGGTGCAACAACTGGTTGTCGGTTTGGATATCCAGCGACAGCTGAACGCGCAAGTTCTTTGAGGGAGTCTGGTCCGTAGTCTGTGCTACTTCGAACTGCCGTTGGCGCCATACCGTCTTCGCATTCTGGTTGCGGGTGTGGGCGTAGAGAACAATCCCGTCCGCCCGCGCGACTTCGAGCGACAGATCTCCGTGCCCAACAAGGAAGTCATCGAGTTTGTGCGCAAGGTCTTCCGAATCCCCATGCTCCTTGCCATCCACTAGCAAGTGCCGAATGACGTTTTCCTTTTGCGCCAGCGTTTCCTCTTGCCGATCACGAAAGTTGAACTCGGTCACCAGATACACCGCCAGACAGACCACCCCGAGTCCGGCAAAGCTCTGCAGCGCCAGCCACCAAGACAACCGCTGGCGCAATGAGCGATGTTGGGCCAGCTCCTTCATCCGTTGCGGTCCTCCATCACGTATCCCATGCCGCGAATGGTGTGGAGCAGCGCAGTGTCAAACGGAACATCGATCTTGGTACGGAGGCGCCGGATCGCGACTTCCACTACGCTGGTATCGCTGTCGAAATTCATGTCCCACACCTGCTCAGCGATCTCAGTGCGAGAAAGCACTTCGCCTTTTCTTCTCAGAAACAGAGTCAGCAGCAGAAACTCCTTCGCAGTCAACTCCAAGCGCTGGCCACACCGGGACGCTTTGCGCCGTACCAGGTCTAATTCCAGGTCGCCCAACCGCAGTTGCGTGGGCTCTGCGGCATCCCGCGCGCCATGGGTCCGCCGCAGCAGCACCTGGATGCGGGCGCTCAGTTCGGAAAACGCAAAGGGCTTGACCAGATAGTCGTCGGCACCCGTCTTGAGTCCCAATACCCGATCCTCGACGCTGACCCTTGCTGTCAACATCAAGACCGGAGTCTGCTTGGTCTTGCGAAAGGCCGTTAGAAGGCTGAAGCCGTCGATCCCTGGGAGCATCGCGTCCAAGACCAGCAGATCGTGCACGCCTTCCAGAGCCATGTGAAGGCCATCCACCCCATTGTGTGCAACGTCCACCACGTAGCCGACCTCTCCCAGGCCCTTGCGCAGGTACTCGGCCAGCTTGACTTCGTCTTCGATGAGCAAAATTTTCATGCTGCCATTCTCGAAGAATCCGGCCTGTTCGTAGTTTACGAATTTGTTATCTGGCTGTTGGCGCCGTGTCGCGCGCGGATTTTTACAGTGTCTCCGTGTCGAAAGGCATAGTCCCGGCAGATCGCCGAGGGCTAACTGATATCAAGGGACAACACCATGACTGTTCGCAAACCCCTCGCCCTCACTCTGATCGCCTTCACAATTGCGGCTCCAGGATTTTCATCTGCCTCGTCGCTGTACCATCCTGCTGGTGGCGAAGTGGGCATGACCACACATCCCGACCACATGCAAAGCGCAATGTCCCGTGGCGATGTGCTTCAGGCTGTCGAAGTAGCGCGCAAGGATGGCACGCTGGCAGTCCTTTCGCGCGGGGGTGCGCTGCCAGTCAAAGCAACAGGCTCAACAAAGACGCGTGAGCAGGTCCAACAGGAATTTCTCAACATGTCGGCAGCTGAAAAGAAGGCGCTTCTGGACATGAACGGCGGCGCTCGCTGATTTCCCAACCCAGTGCCCTTCAGCGGCCATCCAAGCCTCAGTACGCCCTTCATGACGCATGCTAGACTTCAAAAATGCGCCGCTTGATCGCCGTTCTTATGCTTGCATTGCTTCCGTTCCAGTTCAGCTGGTCTGCGGTGGCTGCTTATTGCATGCATGAGAGCTCAACCTCGCAGTCGCAGCATTTGGGGCATCACGAACACCAGCATGAAGCCAAAGGCGGGAATGGTCAGGCCGAAAAGTCCAGCCAGGGTGCAGGTGCATTTGATGTTGACTGTTCAGTTTGCCATGGCGCGGGTATCGGGGCCTTGAGCTGGTCAGATGCAAAGCCAGCCTTTTCCCATGACAGCCGTGTGGAGTCTTCCCCAGGCCAGCGCCTGCTGGCTGTAACGCCCACGCCCCCTGACCGCCCTCAGTGGTCCGTCCTCGCCTGATCGGCGGGGGCATCTCACTTTTCTTTTTCAGTCTTGTCCGCCATCGCGGCCGAAGCAGTTGCGTGTGTTGCAGCTGGAGTGACTGACGAGTTGCCAGGCAGCTGCACGGTTGCCAGTCCGCCGATTCCCTCGTGTTTTGAAATCACTGGAGAATCGGATGTTCAAGGGTACTTACCTTCAAGAGATGCCGCACGCATGGCGCGGCGGTAGAAAGATCAAGCTCGCGGCAGGCGCCGCAGCTATATGGCTGAGCGCCTCGGGCGGTGCCTTTTCCCAGGGCCTGCCACCAGGGCCAGCCGTTGGCGAACGAGCACCTCAGTCTGCTGCAGCGGCCGCAGCTGAGCCTTTGTCGCTGGCCAAGGCCATCGAACTGGCCCTGGAGGGAAATCCGGAGGTGGCTGCGGCAAAGCGCCAATGGGAGGCAACCGAAGGACAGGTTCTTCAAGGACGCTCGCGCCCCAATCCAGAGCTCGCGTACTCGCTGGAAGACACACGCTCCAAAACACGTACGCAAAGCTGGCAACTCAATCTTCCCTTGGAATTGGGCGGAAAGCGTGCAGCACGCACCAAGGCGGCCGAAAAAACGCGCGAGCAAGCACAGGCCCAACTCGCCGAGCTGCAAGCCACCGTGCGGGCCAATGTCGCTGCCGCTTACTTTGATGTTCTGACTGCGCAGGAACGATTGGTACTAGCCAGAGACAGCGCAGCGCTGGCCAAATCTTCAACGGATACCGTCTCAAAGCGTGTAGCCGCTGGCAAAGTGTCCCCAGTGGAAGAGTCCAAGGCCCGGGTTGCCGAAGCCGGCGTTCGCGTCGAACTCGCCCAGGCCGCAAGCGAACAACGCAATGCACTGTCTCGCCTTTTCGCGCTGTTGGGACGGATCGATGCGCCTTACACCGTCCTGGAGGGCAAGGCCGAGAACCTGCCCTCGGTCCCGAGCCTCGTCGATCTCCAGCCCCTGATTGCTTCTTCGCCAGGCGTGGTACTTGCGCGAATCGAGGTGGATCGGCGCAAGGCCTTGACCGACCTGGAACAAAGCAAACGCGTCCCCGATGTCACCGTCAGCGTCGGCATGCAGCGCAGCAACGAGACGCAGCGCAACGTCCTTCTTTTCGGGGTCTCTGTGCCTCTTCCCGTCTTCGACCGCAACCAAGGCAACCTCCTGGAGGCGCTGAAACTTGAGGACAAGGCCCGCGATGAGCTGCAAGCAGCCACCGTGCGCCTGCACAGCGAAGTGGCGCAGGCACGAGAGCGCCTTTCCACGATCACCGCAGAGGTTCAGTCACTGCAGCAGGAAGTTCTGCCCGGTGCGAAGTCGGCCTATGACGCCGCCACCATTGGGTTCGAGAACGGTAAGTTCAATTTCCTGGAAGTGCTCGATGCCCAACGCACTTACTTCACCGCCAAATCCCAGTACCTCAAAGCCCTTGGCGAAGCACACCGTGCAGCGGCTGATATCGACCGCCTGCTCGGGGCCAGCATGGTTCCCGGCCTGATCGCAACGCAACACTGAGCATGACCATGAACATGAACTCCAGCAAATCCACCATCAGTAAAAAACACCTGATCGCCATTGCAGTAGTCCTCGCAATAGGGGTCGGTGCGGGAACCTTCATCTTGCAAGGTGGCGGCAAGCCCAAAGCCGCAGCCACCGAGGACGATGGCCACGGTCACGGCGGCCACACCGAGGCCAAGGGGCACGGCGACGGCGAGCACCATGGCAAGGGTGGCGAAAAGGGCCACGACGATGACAAGGGGCATGCCGATGGTGAACACCACGAAAAGAGCGAAGCCAAGGGCCCACATGGAGGTACCGTGTTCAAGGAAGGCGACTTCAGCTTGGAAGCGTTGTTGTCTGAAGACGGTGGCGAGCCTCGACTGCGAATCTGGCTGTCCGACAAAGATAAACCGCTGCCCCTGAATGCTGCAACGGTCACGGCAACTGTGACCCGCCCGACAGATGAAAAGCAGAAACTGACGTTTGCCGCTGAAAAAGACAGTCTTGTCAGCCGAGAGATCGTTGCTGAACCCCATGCTTTCGACATCGAGATCATTGCGCAGACTGCCACAGAGCCTTTCATGTTCGTGATGAGCAAGGAAGAAGGAAAGATCGAACTGACCGATGCCCAGATAAAGGCTGCATCCATCAGCCTGGACGCTGCTGTGAAAGCCAACATCAAGACGGCGTTGCTCCTTCCCGGGGAGATACGCTTGAACGAAGATCGCACGTCTCACGTTGTTCCCCGGCTTGCGGGAGTCGTGGAAAGCGTCAATGCCAGCTTGGGCCAAGTGGTCAAGAAAGGGCAAGTTTTGGCGGTGATCGCGAGCCCGACTGCTTCCGAGCAACGCAGCGAGCTGCAGACGGCCCAAAAGCGCTTATCGCTGGCAAAGACCACCTACGAGCGAGAAAAAAAGCTGTGGGAGCAGAAGGTGTCTGCCGAGCAGGACTACCTGCAGGCCAAGCAGGCCTTGAGCGAAGCAGAGGTCGCAGTAGCCAACGCCAATCAGAAACTGAGCGCGATGGGCCTGTCCGCCTCGTCGGTAGCAGGACTGAACCGTATCGAGTTGCGAGCGCCCTTTGATGGCATTGTCATCGAGAAGCACCTTAGTCTCGGCGAAGCCGTGAAGGAAGATGCTGCGGTTTTCACCATCTCGGACCTTTCCCAGGTGTGGGCTGAGATCAATGTTCCGGCGAAAGATCTGCCATCGGTTCGTGTGGGCGAAAAGGTCACGATCAAGGCCACCGCCTTTGACGCCTCCGCTACAGGCACTGTCGCTTTTGTAGGAGCGCTCATTGGCGAGCAAACCCGCACGGCAAAAGCCCGCGTGGTTCTTGACAACCCCAAGGGCGCTTGGCGCCCCGGCCTGTTTGTCAATGTTGAGGTGGTGTCCGAAGAAACGGCAGCGCCTGTAACCATCTCGGCCGACGCCGTCCAAAACGTCGGGGAAAAGCCGGTGGTCTTCCTCAAGGTTGATGGAGGCTTTATCGCTCAACCCGTGAAGCTGGGCCGAAGCGATGGCAAGCGGGTCGAAGTCCTATCGGGTCTCAAAGCCGGTATGCCCTACGCCTCGACCGGCAGCTTCGTCGTGAAGTCTGAACTCGGCAAGGGATCTGCCGAACACACGCACTGATCGCGGAGCGCATACATGTTTGAAAAACTCATTCGATTCTCGATCGAGCAGCGATGGTTGGTGCTTCTAGCGGCCCTGGGCATGGCGGCGCTTGGCGTCATCAGCTACCAAAAGCTGCCTATCGATGCGGTCCCTGACATCACGAACGTCCAGGTTCAGATCAACACACAGGCCGCAGGCTACTCGCCTTTGGAGACTGAGCAGCGGGTTACATACCCCATTGAGACGGTCATGGCTGGCCTGCCAAACCTGGAGCAGACCAGGTCGCTTTCGCGGTACGGTCTGTCGCAGGTGACCGTCATTTTTAAAGACGGAACCGACATCTATTTTGCTCGGCAGCTCGTCAACGAGCGTATCCAGGAGGCGCGCGACAAGCTGCCTGCCGGCATCACGCCAGCGCTGGGGCCCATCTCGACCGGGCTGGGCGAAATCTATCTCTGGACTGTCGAAACCAAGGACGGGGCGAAGAAGCCCGATGGCTCACCCTATACCGCAACAGACCTGCGCGAGATTCAGGACTGGATCATCAAGCCACAGCTGCGAAATGTTCCTGGCGTGACCGAGATCAATTCCATTGGCGGCTTTGCCAAGGAATACCAGATCGCGCCCATCCCTGAACGCCTGGCTTCTCTGGGCGTGACACTGCAGGATGTGGTTACTGCGCTGGACCGCAACAACGGCAATGTGGGCGCGGGCTATATCGAAAAGCGTGGCGAGCAGTATCTGATTCGTGCACCTGGTCAGGTGAAGTCGCTTGAAGACATCGGTAACGTGATCCTCAGCAGCGCCAACGGTGTTCCTGTGCGCGTTCGCGACGTGGCAGAAGTTGGCATTGGCCGGGAACTGCGCACAGGTGCTGCAACAGACAACGGACGCGAAGTGGTCCTCGGCACGGTGTTCATGCTGATCGGCGAGAACAGCCGGACTGTCTCGCAGGCGGTGGACAAGAAGATGTTGGAAGTCAACAAGAGCCTCCCAGAGGGGGTACACGCGGTGACAGTCTACGACCGTACCGTGCTTGTTGACAAAGCCATCAGTACGGTGAGGAAGAACCTGCTGGAAGGCGCGGTTCTGGTGATCGTGATCCTGTTCCTCTTCCTGGGCAACATTAGGGCCGCAATCATTACCGCGATGGTCATCCCCTTGTCGATGCTCTTCACGTTCACCGGGATGGTTCACTACAAGGTGAGTGCCAACCTGATGAGCCTGGGAGCCCTGGACTTCGGCATCATCATCGACGGTGCTGTCGTGATCGTGGAGAACTGCGTGCGGCGACTTGCCCACGCACAAGCGCACCACGGTCGGCCACTGACGCGGGCCGAGCGCTTCCATGAGGTGTTTTTGGCATCCCAGGAGTCAAGGCGTCCATTGCTGTTCGGACAGCTCATCATCATGGTGGTGTACCTGCCCATCTTCGCGCTGACAGGCGTTGAAGGGAAGATGTTCCACCCCATGGCATTCACGGTGGTCGCGGCACTGCTGGGCGCCATGGTTCTGTCGGTGACATTCATCCCCGCAGCGGTGGCCCTGTTCATCGGCAATCGGGTCAGCGAGAAGGAAAACTTCCTGCTGGGCCATGCCAAGCGCTTGTATGGTCCACTGCTCGACCGTGTCATGGCCGCCAAGGCGGTCGTACTGACCGCAGCTGCAGTTGCGGTGATCTTGTGCGGGTTGATCGCCACGCGTATGGGCAGCGAGTTTGTACCCAATCTCAATGAAGGCGACTTTGCGATCCAGGCGCTGCGCATCCCAGGTACCAGCCTTTCCCAGTCAGTCCAAATGCAGCAGCAGATTGAAAGGACCTTGAAAGAGAAATTCCCCGAGATCGAGCGCATTTTCGCCAGAACCGGTACTGCGGAGATTGCCTCGGACCCCATGCCGCCGAACATTTCGGACGGGTACATCATGCTCAAGCCCGTGGACGAATGGCCTGAGCCGCGCAAGACCCGAGACGAGTTGCTTGCCGCAATTCAGGAAGTCCTGGGCAAAATTCCTGGCAACAACTACGAGTTCTCCCAGCCCATTCAGTTGCGCTTCAACGAGCTGATTTCGGGTGTGCGAAGCGACGTGGCGGTAAAGATTTTCGGTGACGACATGGACGTGTTGAACAAGTCCGCCGAAGAGGTCTCCGCAATGCTGCAGAAGATCCAGGGGTCATCCGAGGTGAAGGTCGAGCAAACAACAGGCCTTCCGATGCTCACGGTGAACATCGACCGCCAGAAGGCTGCACGCTATGGCCTTAACGTCGCCGACATCCAAGACACCGTGGCCACCGCCATCGGTGGTCGCGAGGCGGGCACCATGTTCGAGGGAGACCGCCGGTTTGACATCCTGGTTCGCTTGCCTGAGACCCTGCGTAACGACCTGGAAGGGATGAAACGGCTCCCTATTCCGCTGCCGCGTTCTGCCAGTGGCACGGAGGCCAAGACGAACTTCATCCCCTTGGGCGAGGTCGCGACTTTCGAACTTGCACCCGGCCCCAACCAGGTGAGCCGCGAAAACGGCAAGCGGCGCATCGTCGTAAGCACCAACGTGCGCGGGCGCGATGTGGGTTCCTTTGTGGCAGAGGCCGAGCAAGGCCTGGCCCAGATCAAGATTCCTACCGGCTACTGGACGAGCTGGGGTGGAACCTTCGAGAACCTGCAATCGGCCACGAAGCGCCTGCAGATCGTTGTGCCTGTGTCTCTGCTGCTGGTTTTCGTGCTGCTGTTCGCAATGTTCGGCAATGCCAAGGACGGTTTGCTGGTATTCACAGGCATCCCGTTCGCTTTGACGGGGGGCATTCTGGCGCTTTGGCTTCGGGATATCCCGATGTCCATCTCCGCGGCCGTTGGCTTCATCGCGCTCTCTGGGGTGGCAGTGCTCAACGGGCTGGTGATGATTTCCTATATCCGCAGCTTGAGGCAGGGCGGCGTTGGACTTGACGAAGCGATCCGGGATGGCGCGTTGACCCGGTTGCGCCCCGTGCTGATGACTGCCCTGGTGGCCTCGCTGGGCTTCATTCCCATGGCCATTGCGACGGGCACCGGCGCTGAAGTCCAGCGTCCCCTGGCCACCGTAGTGATCGGCGGGATTCTTTCGTCCACGCTGCTCACGCTTCTCGTGCTGCCGATTCTTTACCGTCTGGCCCACCGGCCCGACGAGGAAGATGAGGACGTGTCTGCTGAGCCCTCGCATCCCCCGGACGTGTCCGCTCCCGTGTAGTTGAAACGGTCCCGCTCGCTGATCGCGGGACCTTCCCTTTTCTCCAACCCCAAAGGAAATGTCATGAAACTCTCCCAACTCATTCTCGCAGTGGCGGTGTCGGCCTGCGGCACGGCGTTCGCTGCTGACAACCATGGTCACGACATCAAACCGATGCACGGTGGTGCTGTCGCCGAAGCCAAGGAGGTCGAGTACGAACTCGTCGCCAGCGCCGACAAGCTGCAGCTCTATATGCGCGATCATGGAAAGCCAGTTGCCGTGGCGGGAATGACCGCCAAGGTCACGCTGCTGGCAGGCAGCGAGAAACAGGATGTCCAGCTCCAAGCCGGTGACGGCAAGCTGGAAGCCACGGGCAGCTTCAAAGTCCCCGCCGGTACCAAAGCCGTCGTCGCTGTCTCGAAGGCCGGCAAGTCGGTTGCCTCTGTTCGTTTCACGCTGAAGTAATACGAAGCCTGGCTGGGGGGATCGCCCTCGCGACGCCCCAGTGTTGATCCACTTTCAGCAGTCCGTTCACGTCAAAGCAACTGACTACATAGCGGCGAGTTCGGTCAGCCCATCGGCAATATGCCTTTGCTGGAGGCACAAAGGAGCGATCCATGTCAATGCAGGCGGCACAGGTCGCGCCTTTTGCCAAACTGTTCTGGATTTGGATCGGCTTGTTGACCTCCGTGTTTGTGTTTTGGAGGCTGCGGCGTATCTGGCTCAAACGCCATCCGCCAATGGACATAAAAATCAAGTACAGCCGACGCCTGGCCAAGAGACTGAGGGATCGACAGGCAATGCGTTTCAAACACCGAAAAACACCGAAATCGCGGTGCCGCCATATGCAATCCAAGGAGGCAGACCGTGGGTGACGGTACCGGGGTCGCTGATGAAGCTTCAGGCAATACGCAACAACCTCCACAGCAAAAAAACAGATCCATGACAAAAATACCTACATATTCAGGCACCCGCCGCCTCTCCGTGATCCTCAGCTCTGTGCTGGCAGCTAGCCTGCTGGCGGGTTGTGCTACCTCTACTGGGGCCGATCCCTCCGCCGAAGCGCCATACTGCTACAAGACCAGTAAGGGCAGAGTAGTCGCGTGCACTCGGGTACCCGCCCCCAGCCTGAATGCCGACGCTCAGGCGAAGCGCTTTACTCCCGATCCGAATGCGCTCACCGTCTACGTCGTACGGCGCAACTGGGGAGATGGCGGGCGGTTTGTGAAGATCAGCGCGGATAACGAAATGGCCGCCGAGACTCTCCCCAACACGATGGTGCGCTTCAAGTTGAAGCCAGGAACGCATACGTTCACCTTGGATTTCGAAGGAGAGCGTCAAGTCGCAACCGTGGATGGTAAAGCTGGTGACCTACGATTTCTTCGGATCGATGGAACGGTTTGGGCATGGAAGAGCACGTTTGTATGGGCGACTGACGGCGAGGATGCAATTCGGGAAAGGGCTTACAAGGCTCGCCTGGTCGCCGACCTGACGGTCAAGTGACCTCGGGGGAGCAGACAAAAAAATACCGGGGGTTCAGTGAACGTGTTGATGGTGCACGTCAGGAGCATGGGGATGGGCGTGGGTCATAGGTTCATGGGTGTGCTTGTGACTGTGGCTGCCCTTTGGCATCACATCGTGCACATGTGAATGGTGCCCATCGTCGTGCCGGTGGGCATGCTCATGCTCAAGCACTTCGTGTGTGTGCTCGTGACCATGGCCTTCCGCCAAGTGCAGTACCACTCCCGTGGTTAAGGAGTACGCATGGCTCACGGATCGCCAGTTCGTGGACGCCGTGGCCGTGGCCATGATCACCCCCGGCCCGGTGGTTATCACGACAGGATTTATCGGCTTCCTCATCAGCGGCTTCTGGGGCGCGGTCGTCGCGGCGTTGGCAACCTTTATGCCCTGCTACTTGCTCACCGTGATTCCCGCGCCGTACTTCGAGAAGCATGGCAAACATCCTGGTGTGCTGGCGTTCGTTGACGAAGTGACTTTGGCTCCGTGGACGCTTGGCGCAGCCAGTTCACTGGGCTGGCCAAGGCCATGGGGGGCGGATCGGGATGGGCCTTGCTGTCCTGGTCCTCCCGCGAGAGCCGCCTCATCAACCACTGGGCGGCCGACCCACACGCACCTCCTGGCCGGCGCAACGCCCGTACTGGCGCTGGACATGTACGAGCATGCGTACCAACTGGACTTCGGGGCCAAGGCGGGCGCCTATGTGGATGCCTACATGGCGAAATCCAGTGGGACAAGGTCTACAAGCGCTAAGGCGCTGCTGTCGAGGCGGATGCGTTGGCATTTGGCATCGACACAGGCTCTGCGCTGGCCGGTGCGGCAGGTGCGTTTGACTTGCGACTTGAGGAGGACTATCTGCAGAGCCCGCAGGTCATTGCCGGAGTGTCCTCGCGCGATCCGTCGCGCGTGTTGGAGTGGAGCCAGGAACTGGACGCCACGAAACCTGTGCGGCTGTATTGCTTGCGCGGCAAGGACATTGGCCGCTCTACGTTCCTGGCGCTGCGGGCACGCGGCATGAACGCGCGCTACCACGTGGGCGGCATCGAGGCCTGGCAAGCCGCTGCCCTGCCTCTGGAAACGCAAGGAGGTGCCGCATGAAATGGGTCACCCGCGAGCGGCCCAAGATCGACCGCATTGCCTGCCCCTGGCTGATTGCCCGGTTCATCGACAAAGAGCCGGAATTCCTCTATAAGCCTACAGCCTCGGTGCTTCAGGTGGCCCAGGACACGGGAGCGATCCCCTACGACGTGCGCGGCGTCGAATTGACCCACGACGGTGACCTGTGCAGCTTTGACGCCTTTCTCAAGAAGTACGAACTCACCGATCCCGCCCTACAGCAACTGACCGTGATCGTGCGGGGCGCAGACACATCCAGGCTGGACCTGGCGCCGCAGTCTGCGGGCCTCTAGGCGCTGTCGCTTGGCCTGTGCAAGACCTTCAGCGATGACCTTGAGATGCTAGGGCATGGCATGGTGATGTACAACGCGCTCCATGCTTGGTGTAAGTCCTGCTAGGCAGAAACCCACAATTGGCCCCCGAGTATGGCCGCATGACGGCGGGTGCTAGGCGGTGGCTCAGCCGCTTTACCAAGGCGTTGTGAGCGCATTTCCTGTGCATGACGCTTGCTCCGTTGGCCTGCGCGGCGCCCCCGGAAACGAAACTGACCACCGCGCAGATCCGCGCCACGCTGGGCGGGCACCATGTCACCGACGGACGCCATTGGGGGCATGACTATTTCCTGGACGGCCGCCTAGAGCGTTCAGAAAACGGCCGCACACGCGCCGGACGCTGGAGCACGCAGAACAACCAACTCTGCCTGCTGCTGCCCGAGGTCAGCAAGGTCTCGCCCGTCTGCTTTGACGTGGTGCGCGTGGGGGAGGAATTGCAGTATCGCGATGCGGGCAGTGTGGTGTACGCAGGCACGGTCAGAAAGAGTCCGTCTCGTTGAGGCTCCTCGTCAGTCTCTACGGCGTTTGCCCCGCCTTGGCCCCACGCGGGGCCTTCGGCACTATTGGAGGTTGGTCACACTTCCACGCGTTGAAGTAAACCTCATCGCCCACGGCCATGCCGGAGCCCGCGTCAACTCTGGCGAAGTGCCCACGGGTTCGGGTGACTTCCCGCCATCGGATGACTGCAATCTGGTCGGTGGGGCCGAGCTCCATTTGCCGGCAGCGAGAGCCGCTCACCTTCAAGAATTCGTCCGCTTGGATTAATTTGGTCACTTTGCCGACCCTCCAGCCTTCGGACCAAGCGTACCGGTCCTCGTAGACAGGTGTGCTGCAGCCGGAGATCGCAAGGAATGTCAGCGCAGCAGCTGACAAGAGCATTGATTTTTTCATCATGAAATTTCCTTAGCCGCTGTCTCGGTACCGCTCAATGAGTCAATGCCTGTGCTGATGGTGCACATCGGGCGCGTGGGGATGGGCATGAGTCACCGGCTCGTGAAAGTGCACATGGCTATGGCTCCCAGTGGGCATCACGTCATGGGAGTGCGTATGGTGTCCATCGTCGTGACGGTGGGCATGCTCATGCTCCAGCGGGTCATGCGCATGTTCATGCCCGTGACTTTCAGCCAAATGCAGCAGCACCCCCGCAAGCATCAGAAGACCACCGAGCAGCATCAGCCACCCCGCAGACCGTTCACCGAAGCCGAACGCTACAGCCGCACCGATGAAAGGTGCAAAGGCGAACACGGAGCCAGTCCGCGCCGCCCCAAAAGCCCGCTGCGCTAGAAGGTAGAACCGAAGACTCAAGCCATACCCCGTGGCCCCCACGGCAAAGAGCCCTAGAGCTGCCGTCAGGGTGGGCAAAGGCTCGCCCCACGCCATGGCAAGACATGCTGTCGCAGCGGCTCCCAGCGAGGCCTTTGCCATTACGACCTGGCTGGGATCGCGCTCGGCCAGTCCCCGGGACAGGGTGTTGTCCACGCCCCAGGCCACCGTCGCCAGTAGCACGGCAAGCAGACCGAGCAGCTGCGTGCCGCCCTGCAGGCCCTGGTCCATGACCAAAGCCATGCCACCGGCCAGCAAAAGAAGCATGGCTGCCCACACACGGCGGTCCATGGTCTCGCTATACAACCACCACGCCAGAGTGGCTGTGAACAGCGCTTCCAGCGTGAGCATGAGCGACGCGCTGGCGCCACTCGTGTGTTGCAGACCCCAGGACAGGGCGACAGGACCTAGGGCAGCGCCAAACCCCGCCATGCCGATGAGGCGCCAGGCGTCGGATCTTTGCAACCTTGCCTCGTGGGCAGCGGTCCGCAGGGACAAGGCACCAACGACAGCAGCCCCTGCATACAGCAGCGCAGCCGTCGTGAACGCCCCCAGCCCAGCACCCAGCCGTTGAACCAGCGGGGTGCTGATGCCAAACAAGGCTGCGGCCAGCAAGGCCAGCAGACCGCCTCGCAGTGCAGGCAAGGACAGAGAGCCGCGCGCCATGGGCCTTACTTCACCGTGAATCGTACAGTGACGGTCTTTTTGCTGTTGGTCGTGATCAGCGCAACCACCTTTGTGCCCTTGACCAACTTCACGCCCTTGGCCTCCAGCTTGTTTGCGCCAGCTGGTTTCAGGGACACTTCGGACTTTTCTGCACCGTTGAGCACCGTCAGTTTGCCGTCGAACCGCGAGGCATCCGAATCTTTGCCGTGGTCCTGGATGTAGATCTCCGCGCCTTCGGCAGTGGCAACCAGCTCAAACGACAAGTCCGCGGCGGTCTGCACAACCCCACCGTGCATGGGGGCGGCAGAACCATGGGCCATTGCCGTAGGAGCGAAGAGTGCAGATGCGGCCAGCATCAAAGCACCCCCAGTCAGATGGGAGAGTTTGGTCTTGATGGTCATTGCGTTTCGTTTGGATGAGAAATTGCGTAATACGGCGCGCTTGGGCAGGCGGCGCACTAATGCCTACGGGAAAGGGTGAGAGTTAAATGGTCGGCGCAGCGTTCAATAGGCCTCCTGGGCCGCAGTGGCTCCCGTGGGTGCCTGGGTATCTCCTGAAGAGATCGCACTTGGGCATCAGCCAGGTCGGCCTCGGTCCTGGAGGCTGCAATGCCCCAGGCAGCTTCTCGCACCAGGCCCGCGAAATGTAGGCGCCCCGCTTGGACGGCAGCTCGGGAGAGTTCTACGTCGGCATCAACGGCGGCGCCGCGTGCATTGCGCTGTCCGGGCAACCACAACGGCCAGACAAGACCGGCCTCGGATTCCCGCCGTCCAGCCGAGGCTTGCCAGCGGTCGTCACGGTAGGACAACTCCAGTGCAGGGGGCGCCGCCCACGGGCTTGAGATAGCCACCCGTTCAGCAGCAGCCCGCTGGGTCTGCCCTTCGGCTTCTCTCGCCTGTGTGGCTCGCTGCCATGCGCCCTCCACGGCTTGCGCAAGCGCTGGGCTCGCGGTTGATACCGTGGCTGAGTGTGATGGGGGGATGTTGGCTTGCGCAAAGGCTGCGCCAACGAGGGCGCAGCTGAAAGCACAGCCAGCGGCGCAACGCACCGCAAGCCTGGAAATGACAAAACTCACGTGATTCCTGACCGATCAAGGCAGTGGTCCAGGATCGTTGACGCATCAGCGCCTGATCGAAAGGACTACCGCACCGATGAACAACCACGCTTTCGTGAAGAAGGCGTGGCGCTAAAGGTGGATCAGGAAATCAGTCGGGGAGGTCGTCGTAAACCGTCCAGATAGGGGGACGGGCTGACGGTTTCAGCGTTTACAGCCGGTGTGGGCGAGCGGTCAGCAGGAAGCGACAGCTCCGGAAAATGGAAAAGTGCTGCCGTCCCTAGACCTGCTTCCGCAAGCATGTGCTGGACCGACTCCTGGGAATTGTCCTGGTGCATCACACCATCTTCGTCATGGTGGTGCGCAGCACCTTCCAAATGCATCTCAGCGTGCTCCACATGAAACCCTCCCTCGTGGTCGAACGCAGCCGTCTGGCGGGCCGTTGCGAAGGCCTGGCAGAAGAAGGAGAGCAACAGGATGACTGCGAGCAGTCGGCGCATGAAGTAGATAACGGGCTATTGGGAGCTGATCGCAATCATAGCTATACTGGAATGCTCACCTGCAAAATCCATGTCAAGCGGACAGGTTTCGCAAGTGATCGGTCCACGGCGAGGTCACGGCTGAACAGCTGCTC
This sequence comes from Acidovorax sp. BL-A-41-H1, assembly GCF_051942715.1. Lineage (NCBI taxonomy): Bacteria > Pseudomonadati > Pseudomonadota > Betaproteobacteria > Burkholderiales > Comamonadaceae > Acidovorax > Acidovorax sp. BL-A-41-H1. The sequence continues at coordinate 458,050 of NZ_JBPVJQ010000005.1, forward strand.
ACCCGGGATTACACCGCCAAGGCGGTCGGTGACTTAGCAATGTCCGGTATCCGCTTTAACGGACATTCAAACGCTCAGTTTGAACGACAGCAACCAGCCTGAAGCTGTCTCCCGGGCAATTCTTCTCGCCGACTGCTCCTGGCCGGCAGGGTCAACTCGGCGATCAACTTAGCAGCAGTCGCTCGGCCTGAACTTCAGCCTTGGTCATTCCACCATCGGACTCGTCTGTAACCAGGCTCACTCGGCCGAGGGATGTCATTGGGCTCTGGCTGCAGTAGCCTTCGATCTCATGAACACATTTCGCATAGCCACCTGGAATCTTGACGGCTACCGCTCAAATGCAAAATCCCTTCTGCCACGGCAACTTGAAGTTCTTCAAGAACTGCTTGCTGACATCGTGGTCTTGACCGAGGTCCGGGATACAACGCTACTGCCCGGAAAGCAGTTTTGGTGGTCTGATCCAGGGGAGCCACCTTACACACCACGGGATCGGGCAGTCGGTATTGCATCTTCGTGGGAAGGAAGAGCACTGCCTGTTAGGGATAGTCGCCTCTCTGTATGCGTCGCCCTGACAGCACCACCTCCGTTGGGGTGCATCATTGTCTACGGCATCATCATTCCGTACTCAATGGACGGCGTGCGCCAACGAGTCGCTTCGGCATGGGAGCGACACCAGAAAGCTGTGGATGATGTTGTTGCGGATCTTTGCCACTTGCGATCTGACCCTGCATTGCGAGAAGCCAGGATCGTCTTGGCTGGTGACTTCAATACCAGCCTTGATGGCAGCAATTGGTATGGTCATCATGGAGCACGCATAAGGCTAGTTGATGGACTAACCAGCATTGGCCTTACGTGTCACACGCTGGAAGACATCCGCGCGACAAGGGCAGCAGATAGGGCCATCGTGGATCACATTTGGAGCAGCTCTGATCTGATTTCATGCGAACCTCTTCATATCTGGTGCGACCGCAATGAACCTGGCAGACTCTCGGATCACAACGGAGTTGTCCTGCGACTTGTCGTCAACAGTTGATTGCATTGTTACGTGCCTCTAGCAGTAGCAACCTGTCCAAAGAAGTCCGTCAACAAGACGGTGTAAGCGCTGCGATGGGACGTATTGACCCAGGCACTCTGCGCAGGCGACGACGTTGAAGCGGACTTGCTGGTTGGAGTGCGGTCGAACGACTGCCGTCGGCGGCGCAGCACTTGTTCGAGGTCAAGGGCTCTGAATGACCGCTGTTGGCGCTCACCGCCGTCCAGTCATCTTCCGCGCATGTCTCACATCAGCTTTTAGGCAGCTGCCAGCAAGTCAGCCAATTTGAACCAACTCGTGGTCAATGTACTTCTTCATTCAGAAGTCCCTGGGTAAGTTCCAAGGCGTCCTGGGTGCTCAGCCAGGCTGGGCGCGGACGACCTTTTTTCGTGTCGCACCTGAGCACTGCATCGATCATGTTTGGGGGAATACCTGTGATCCCGATCCGCGCACCTACAAGTCCTCCGACTATGCAAGCATTGGTATCTGTGTCCCCTCCATACCCGAGGACACTTTGTAGTGCGTCGATGTACGGAGTGCCGAGTCGCATGTGATGAAAAGCGTGGATAAAGGCGATACGCACAAACCCCATGCTGGGTTGTCCGTCTGGCAATTTGCCAATGGCAGCATCTTCAAGCCATCCATGCACTTCCTCCGAGTCGTCTCTTGGGGCAAGTGCAAGCGCCCATCGCGCCTGCTCAAACGCACCCTCAGTGTCGTTGGGGTGGAGTAGCAAATGCCGAATGGCAACAACGTAGGCAGCGCTAGCCCACAAACAGCTAGGATTTGGATGAGTGAGGCGTGCATCGTCGCAAGCGGCTCTCACCGCATCCTCAGGTGATACTCCTGTAGACCAGATGCCCAACGCACTGGCTCTCATAAGAGCTCCATTTGCCTTGGAGCCCTTGTTGTACATCGCCGCTCTTCTCGAAACAGAATCGGCTATGAAATCTCCGACTTCGATCGGTCCCCCGAGTGCTGCAGAGGTAGCTTGCCCCATATCGAAGGGATTGCTGGCAACCCATGCGCGGTAGTTGGTCGCGACCTTCTCGCGCGGAAATTGGGAAGAACCTGCGAGGGCACGGGCGAGTGAGAGCGTCATTTCTCCATCGTCTGTGATTTGGCCTGGAGCCAGCCCAAAGACTCCTCCGCCTTTCATCGCCAACGCTTCTGTCACATCGGCCTGCGTCGGTATTCTTCCGAGGAACTCCAGTCGAGACCCTGCTGCGTCACCGACCAAAGCGCCGAGTAAACATCCTTGAGCCAAGTTCTGGATGGAATTCATGCTTTTCTTCCCGAGGAAAAATTCTCCTGCTCTGCGGCAGTACAGGCATCAAATGGAGGCGTGTCGGGTGCGTCTTCAGTCATCCACCGCCGTAGTTCTCGAGACACGAAGTCCGCAAACACCGCCAGGGAGTCTTGATCGTTAAGGATTGATTCGCCCGCCGGCCCCCGCGCATGAAAACTCCACACATGGCCCATCCAAGTGGCTCGCAGCCACACGTCACCATCCTTCCCGTGCCAGAAGTCTGCGACGGAAGAACTGGACCCAGAAAAGCCTCCCAGAACCGTACAGCCCACTCCTGGTACCGGGCAGCGCCTTAGGCCCTTTGCGGAAAACGCAGGCAGGCTTGCCACTATGAACGCACTGGTCGAATTCAAGACGTAGCCCATTTCTTGCCAAAGAGCTCCTTGCCGTCTGTCACCAATGGACCAAATTCATGAGTCTCACGATTGAGAACACGGTAGCCCGTCTCCGCCTTTTTCTTGGTATTCCACTGGTAGAGCAAAACCTTGCCCACTTGGTAAAGATCAGCCACCCGTTCCATACGGGCAATTTCTTCAGGTGTGGGTGTCTTTGCACCGCCCCCCTTGACCTGGATGAGCATGATGTCAAAGAGGTCTAGGTGCTTGAGGTCGGCGTCCTCGGGGGAGTCTGATA